>DAOUMF010000145.1:0-21919 GCA_034411955.1 Dehalococcoidia bacterium | reverse complement strand
CGCCGAGCCTGTTGCCGAGAGGCTGTGCCGCGTGCTAGGATACGGAAGACAGCAAACTTCGGCTTGTGCCCATCCTGAGCGAAGCCGAAGGGTCGAACCTTTAAGTCGGTCCCGTGAGGCCGGCAAGGAGAGACAGGCGTTGCCAGACGCGTCCGGTCCAGAGAAGAACGCAACATACGGAGCGAGGTGGAAGCCCTCCCGTCGCTACGGCGGGAGGGTTGTTTCGTGCGCGGAAGGAACAAGGAGCAAGGAAAGAGGAACAAGGCGGGGTGGCCATGATCCCTGTTCCTTGTTCCCTGTTCCAGCGGGGCGGGGAGGTGTGGGGTGAAGACCGTCCTGGCGGCCGAGGACATGCGCCGCGCCGTCCGCCGCATCGCCCACGAGATCGTGGAGCGCAACCGCGGTGTGGGCGATCTGGTCCTGGTGGGGATGCGCACCCGCGGCGTGCCCCTGGCGTCACGGCTCGCGGCGGCGATCCAGGAGTTCGAGGGCCAGACGGTGCCGGTGGGCGCCCTGGACATCGGCCTCTACCGCGACGACATCCCCGACATGGACCTCCGGCCCCAGATCAGGCCCACCGAGTTGCCCACAGACATCCACGGCAAGCGCGTCGTCCTGGTGGACGACGTGCTGTACACCGGTCGCAGCATCCGCGCCGCCCTGGACGCCCTCATCGACTTCGGGCGCCCGGCCAGCATCCAGCTTGCGGTGCTGGTCGACCGCGGCCATAGGGAGCTTCCCATTCGAGCTGACTACGCGGGCAAGAACATCCCTACCGCCCTGAGCGAAGACGTACAGGTCCTGCTGGAAGAGACCGACGGCCGCGATGAGGTGGTCGTCATTCCTGCCCTGAGCGAAGTCGAAGGGCCGAGGGAGGAAGAGCGATGAGCGAGGAACGGACGGCAGCCGGCGGCGCCACCGCCGCTCTGGAGGTGCAGCCGGCCTGGAGGCGACGCGACGTCCTCGATCTGGACGACTTCAGTCGTGCCGAGATCGAGGCCGTGATGGAGACGGCGGACGCCATGCGAGAGGTTCAGACCCGGCAGGTGCCGCGGGTCCCCGCCCTTCGCGGCAAGACCCTCGTCACCCTGTTCTACGAGGCGAGCACCCGCACCCGTGCCTCCTTCGAGCTAGCGGCCAAGGCCCTGGGCGCAGACGTCATCAACATCGCCGCCAGCAGCTCCAGCGTGCAGAAGGGGGAGTCGCTGTACGACACGGTGCGCACCCTCCAGGCGGTGGGGGCGCAGGTGCTGGTGATGCGCCACGGCTCCTCCGGTGCGCCGTACCTGGTGGCCCGCCACGTCCAGATGAACGTGAGCAACGCCGGCGACGGCTGGCATGCCCACCCCACACAGGGGCTGCTGGACCTGTACACCATGCGCTCCCACCTGGGCGACCTGCGTGGCAAGCGGGTCGTCATCGTCGGCGATATCGCCCACAGCCGCGTCGCCCGCTCCAACCTGTGGGGCCTGACCACCGTGGGCGCGGAGGTCGTCGTGTGCGCGCCGCCCACCCTGCTCCCCTACGGGATGCGCCCCCTACGGGCGTCTGCCGATGGCGCCCCGGCGGAGGAGCCCCTGGCCCTGCCACGGGTGCAGGTGGAGACCGACCTCGACCGCGCCGTGGCGGGAGCCGACGTGGTGATGGCCCTCCGCCTCCAGCTCGAGCGCATGACCTCCGGCCTCCTCCCTTCCCTGCGAGAGTACGCGCGGCTGTACCAGGTGAACGAGGAGCGGCTGGCCCGCGCCCGCCCGGGGGCGCTGGTCATGCACCCCGGGCCCATGAACGAAGGCGTGGAGATATCCCCCGCGGTGGCCCGCAGCCTCCAGTCCGTCATCGAGGAGCAGGTGACCAACGGCGTCGCTGTGCGCATGGCGGTGCTCTACCTGCTGGTTGGAGGGAAGGCGTGACCGACACGCTGTCCATCCGCGGCGGCCGCGTGATCGACCCAGCTAATGGCCTCGACGCCGTCGCCGACGTGCTCATCGCCGATGGGCGTGTGGCGGCGGTGGGGCCGGGTGTGGGGAAGGACGCCGCGCAGGTGATCGACGTCTCGGGGCTGGTCGTCTGCCCCGGCTTCGTCGATATCCACACCCACCTGCGGCAGCCCGGATTCGAGCACAAGGAGACGATCGCCACCGGCACGCGGGCGGCCGCGCGCGGCGGCTTCACCACCGTCTGCGCCATGCCCAACACGGAGCCCGCCGCCGATACCGCGGCCACCATCGAGTTCGTCCTGCGCACGGCGCAGGCGGAGGGCGCGGTGCGCGTCCTGCCCATCGGCTGCGTCACTAAGGGGCGGCAGGGCAAGGAGCTGGCCGAGATGGCGGACATGGCCGCCGCCTGCCCTGAGCCTGGTCGAAGGGCCGGCGCCATCGCCTTCAGCGACGACGGCTCGCCCGTGGCCGACCCTCACCTGATGCGGCGGGCCCTGGAGTACGCCTCCATGATTGGCCTGCCTGTCATCGACCACTGCGAGGAGCCCTCCCTCTCCGGCGGCGTGATGCACGAGGGCTGGGTGGCGGCCCGCCTCGGCCTGCGCGGCCTGCCTTCCGCCGCCGAGGAGTCGATGGTGGCGCGCGACATCGCCCTGGCCGAACTGACCGGCGCTCACGTGCATATCGCCCATGTGAGCACGGCGGGCAGCGTGGAGCTAGTTCGTCGCGCCAAGGCGAACGGCCTGCCGGTGACCGCCGAGGTGACGCCCCACCACCTCTGCCTCACCCACGAGGCCGGCCTCCTGGGCGCAGCCGAAGGGCCCGGCGGCCCTTCGACTGGGCTCAGGACAGGCCTGGCGTACGACACCAACGCCAAGGTGAACCCGCCCCTGCGCAGGCCCGAGGACGCCGCCGCCTGCCTGGCCGGGCTCCTGGACGGCGCCATCGACTGCATCGCCACCGATCACGCGCCGCACGCCGTAGAGGACAAGCTGTGCGAGTTCGACCACGCGGCGTTCGGGATCAGCGGCCTGGAGACCGCGCTCGCGCTGTGCATGACGCTGGTGCACGCGGACGCAGGGGCGCAGCATGCTGCGCCCCTGCAGTTGCCATCGCTCATCCGCGCGCTCACCATCGCCCCGGTGCGGGCGCTGGCGCTCGACGCCCGCATCGAGGGTCTCGGGACCCTGTCCGTGGGCGCGCCGGGGGACGTCACGCTCATCGACCCCGAGGCGGAGTGGACGGTGGAGCCGGAGCGCTTCGCCAGCATGGGGCGGAACACGCCCCTGGCGGGCCGCACCCTGCGTGGGCGCGTGGTGGCCACGGTGTACGAGGGACGGGTGGCGTGGCGGGAGACCGGCTCATGATCCCGCTAATTGCTGCAGGCATCCTCGCAGCAACCGGAATCGTCGGAGCTGTCATAGGTGTTTATTTTGTGGTAGACCGGCGACGCGTTGGCTGGGAGATCAGCCGACGATACAAGTACGAAAGTGCCCTTGGCGACTCAATCAAGCTAATGGTCAGGAAAGACGACGTCGGTGAGGCTCCAGGCGCGGACGACTCGGAGGAGTACCGCCCGACCGACACTGCTTATGAATTCGAGGTGGAATTGGTCAACACCGGCAACCGCCACATCACTGTGCCACTCAACATTCTCGTCCAACTTGACGATGAAGCTAAGGTTGTAGCGGTTGCGCTCGATATAGATGGCGAGCCTTGCAGCAGGCAATGGGACTGGGACAGGTCTCGCGGCGTGAATTCAGCGCTCGTTTCTATCGAGTTTCTCAACAAGGGCGAGGCGGCGAGTATGCTCGTTCAGACTGTTGATAACTCCGACGGAGATTGCGCCATACGTATCGAACAGCCAGGCATTGCTGGCTGGAGGATGGATCACAGACGCGATCTCTTTCGCTACGCTATCGCAGCAGTTTCCGCCATGCTAGTCATAGGTGGCTGGGCCCCGATACTTCTCCTAACGTTGAGTTCAGACAATCCAGATGAGGTGGAGTGGGCTTTGGTGGGGCCAGCGATGGCTCTTTTCGTAGGCGGGCAAGTTATGTTCATGGCGCGCCGCTGGTTGGCGGGTTGGCTGAATCGGATCCTAGGGTGAGAAACTATGACCACTAACTCCGCCCTCCTCGTCCTGGAAGACGGTACGTCCTTCGTCGGGAAGCCGCTGGGCGCTGCGGGACAGACCCACGGCGAGGTCGTCTTCGTTTTGTTGAGGACACCGCGGGTTGAAACCCGCGGCATGAACGGTTTGAGCGCATGACGGGCCAAACGTTGCTCGTACTGGAAGACGGTACGTGTTTCGTCGGGAAGCCCCTCGGCGCTGCGGGACAGACCCACGGTGAGGTCGTCTTCTCCACCGCCATGACCGGCTACCAGGAGATGCTCACGGACCCCTCCTACGCCGGGCAGATCCTGGCCCTCACCTACCCCCTCGCCGGCAACTACGGCATCAACGGCGAGGACGTGGAGTCCATGCGCATCCAGGTGCGCGGCCTCGTCGTCCGCGAGTCATGTGACCTCCCCTCCCACTGGCGCTCCGACATGACCCTCCACGAGTACCTCGCCTCGCAGGAGATCGTCGCTATCTCCGCCGTCGACACCCGCGCCCTCACCCGCCGCCTGCGCCGCGCCGGCGTGATGATGGGCACCATCACCGCCGACGAGACGGCGGACGAGGCGCTGGCCCGCCTGCGCTCCCTGCCCCCCTACGGCGAGACGGACTACGTGCGCCAGGTCACGGCCGGCGAGCCCTACGACTGGCCCGGCGAGCCTGGCCAGTCGGCTGGCAGGGGCAAACCTAAACGACATATCGCCGTGATGGACACGGGCCTGAAGTACAACATCCTGCGCCTGCTCCGCCGGCGGGGCTGTCGCGTCACCGCCGTCCCCTGCACCATCTCGGCCGATGACCTGCTGGCCCTGGAGCCGGACGGCATCGTCTTCTCGCCCGGGCCGGGCGACCCTGCCCTGCTGGACTACGCGGTCGCGACCGTCAAGTCGCTCATCGGCAGGAAGCCGGTGCTGGGCATCTGCCTCGGCCACCAGCTCCTGGGGCGCGCCTTCGGGGCCAAGACGTTCAAGCTGAAGTTCGGTCACCGCGGCGCCAACCACCCGGTCAAGGACCTGC
This sequence comes from Dehalococcoidia bacterium, assembly GCA_034411955.1. Classification (GTDB taxonomy): domain Bacteria; phylum Chloroflexota; class Dehalococcoidia; order SM23-28-2; family RBG-16-64-32; genus DAOUMF01. The sequence continues at coordinate 16,843 of DAOUMF010000145.1, read as the reverse complement.
TCACTGGCCGCGTCTACATCACCGCCCAGAACCACGGCTACGCCCTGGACCCCGACGGCCTGCGCGGCGGCCTCGAGGTCTCGCAGTTGCACCTGAACGACGGCACCGTGGAGGGGCTGCACCACCGCTCGCAGCCGCTGATCTCGATCCAGTATCACTCGGAGGCCTCGCCTGGGCCTCTGGACAACGTATACGTGTTCGACCGTTTCCTGCAGATGATCGAGGAGGTTCGATGATGGTCAAGCCCCCTTATCGCCGGGCCACCAGTGATGATGCCCAGTCCATCGCCGCCGTAGCCGCCGAAGTCCGCGGCGAGCTGGGCGAGGCCAGCGGCCTGCCCGGCCCCATGACGCTGGAGGATGTCTTGGATCGCTTGGCCAGCTACGGGGACAAGGGTGCGATGTTCGTCTGTGAGCGCGAAGAGGGGGTAGTCGGGTTCGCGGCGCTGGAGCCTGAGCCGCGCGAGGAGGGGTGCGCATTCATGGGGGTGTGGCTCCTGCCACCGGCCCGACGTCAGGGGATCGGCCGCTGGCTGGCGCTGATGGCCGTCGATTTCGCCCGCGCGGCAGGCTACGCCAAGGTGCGGGGGACGCTGCCGGAGGGCAACGAGGCGGCGCTGTCGTTCTTCAGCGAGATCGGGGCGCTGGCCCAGGTGGTCGGCGTCGGCATGGAGTACGAGCTGCCGCTGTGAGGTCCTTCGGCAAGCTCAGGACGAGCGGCTTCCGGCCCACCTGGGCCTGGCTGTGGGTGTTTCTCGCCCTGGCGCTGCTGGTGGCGGGGGCGGTCATCATCACCGCCATCGCCCTCAGCGGCCGCGACCGCGGGGAGGTGGCGCTGGCGGTGGCCCTCATCGGCTTCCCGGCGCTGCTGGGGACCTTCGCCCTGGGCACGCTGGCGATGATCATGGCCCGTCCCACTGGTACGTGGTGGAGGGCCGCGCGGCGGTGGGCGCTGGCCCTGCTGGGAGGCGCGGCGCTGCTCATGGGCCTCGCCACCGTGGGAGAGAGTGGCCAGGGTGCGGTCCTCCTCATCGTGGCCGGCGCCAGCGCGCTGGCGTTCCTGTGGCTGGACGTGCGCCGCGGGAGGGGCGGGGAGTGAGACCAGCGTGCTGTTTGGCGAGATCGGCCTACCGACCCGCGCGGTGGGCAAGACCGATGCAATGCGGACTGGCGCTATGAGAGGGGTGACAAGGAGCGAATGGACTGGATACTCGCTGCATTAGAAATAGCGAGGGCGGTCCTCTGGCTAATCCTTCAGGGGATGCGTAGCCCCCGTGGATCAAGGCAATTGCTCGAAGACTGTCGCAGATTTGGGATCGCTCAAGTCTACACGCGAAGAGAACGTCAACAACGTGCGTCTCGTGTTGCTCAAGCGGAGGGGGCTACCAACGAGATATTCTTTGTCGGCCTTTCGTTGCCGGAGAGAAGCAATAACCCGGCTCTATTGATTGAAAAAGTGCAGTCAAGAGCTCCGGTGAGAGTGCGAGTTCTCCTTCCTGACCCAAGTGACTACGAGTTAATAGAGACGATTGCGCGATTTCTCGAAAGGCCGCACCCATACCCGTCCGAACTAGTCACCTCGCTCTCAAATTTCCGTATAGTCTTCGACAAGGTTGGCGGCGAATTTTTCCAAGTCAGAGTACACAACACAGTTCCCGCCTATAGTGCTTCCATTTACGACCGCTGTAGAGGACAGATCGAGCTGTATTCCTTTGGCTGGCTTACAGACAAGCGTCCTGACCTTGAGCTAGCCGAGGGCCTCTTGACGGAGGGGGTTATTGAAAGCCTGGATCGCCTATGGCGGGCTGCGATTCCTCTGCAAACACTTTCTGATTTCGATCAACGCATCGAAGCAGCCCGGAGAACTCGCGATCGCTTACTGAACGCCCTTAAGGAGCAAGAATAATGCTAGGCAACCCGCGTTCGCTAACCGGCCCGCTATTCCGCCGGCGCTTCGTACACCACGCGGCCGGTGCGGATGATCTCCCGCAGGAAGGAGTGACGGCCCGGATTATGGTACTCGCTGGACGGATAGCCGATGGGAGCTAGGCTCGGGTCGCGGTCAACCGTAGCGCGCGAAATGATCCGCTGTCGCTCCCACATCGGCACGTCCTCGAAGTCCGGCGAAATGACGGCAATGTCTATGTCGCTCCACTCATCGGGGGAGCCGTTCACATACGAACCGTACAGTATGACAGCGTCAACCCGGACGGACTTGCTCAGGAGAGCGACAAACGCCGAGATGATCCTGTCTAACTCAGAAGCTGTCGTAACCATGCAAATAGCTCCTGAGTCATATTATAGTATTCCTCCGCCACCTCTCGGCTGTACCGCCAGCCGGCCTCGGGATACCGGCTCGGGAATATCTGGTCTGTCAAGTCCACCAAGAGATTGCGCCACTGCGCAGGCACGTCTAGGCCGAGCCCACTGGCAAGCTTCACAAGATTGTGAACGCGCGGGTGCCTGCCCGCTCCATGTCGCTCCGTCCAAATCGCCTTCATCAGCTTCTCGACTGATTGCTGGCAGTAGAAGACGGTGTGTTGATGGAACGCCTTGTCCAGAGGGATTGCTGACATCGCTAGATCGCTCTCCGCAATCTCCACCCAGCGCTCTGTCTCTGGCTTCATGCGCGCATACTAGTCCACTAGCAATCGGCGGGTCAAACCCATGACCTTGCCTCCCGCCAAGGTCCTCATCATCGGCTCCGGGCCTATCGTCATCGGCCAGGCGGCGGAGTTCGACTACTCCGGCTCGCAGGCCTGCCGCGCCCTGCGAGAGGAGGGCGTCCACACCGTCCTCGTCAACTCCAACCCCGCCACCATCATGACCGACGAGGGCATCGCCGATACCGTCTACATCGAGCCCCTCACCGTCCCCGTCATCGCCCGCATCATCGAGCGCGAGCGGCCGGACGGGCTCCTGCCCACGCTGGGCGGGCAGACCGGCCTCAACCTGGCCGTGGGCCTGGCCGACGCCGGCGTCCTGCTCCAGTACAACGTGCGCGTCCTGGGCACCCCCATCGAGACCATCCGCCGCGCCGAGGACCGCGAGCTGTTCCGCCGCCTCCTCCAGGACATCGGCGAGCCGCTGCCCGAGAGCGCCGCCGTCACCACCATCGACGAGGCGCGGGAGGTGGAGAAGGAGCTGGGGCTGCCCCTGGTGGTGCGGCCCGCCTACACCCTCGGCGGCACCGGCGGCGGCATCGCCCAGACTACGCTGGGGCTGGAGCGCATCGTCCGCGGCGGCCTCGCCGCCTCCCCCATCAGCCAGGTGCTGCTGGAGCGCTGTCTCCTCGGCTGGAAGGAGATCGAGTACGAGGTGATGCGGGACGCCGCCGACAACTGCATCACCGTGTGCAACATGGAGAACCTGGACCCCATGGGCGTGCACACCGGCGACAGCATCGTGGTGGCGCCCAGCCAGACGCTGAGCGATAAGGACTACCAGATGCTGCGCTCGGCGTCGCTGAAGATCATCCGCGCCCTGGGCATCGAGGGCGGCTGCAACATTCAGTTCGCCCTCGCCCCGCGGCGGGAGATCGCTGACTGGGCGCTGAGGCCGGACGGGCGGCCGCCCTACTACGTCATCGAGGTCAACCCCCGCGTCTCCCGCAGCTCGGCCCTGGCTTCCAAGGCCACCGGCTATCCCATCGCCCGCGTCGCCGCCAAGATCGCCGCCGGCAAGCGCCTGGACGAGATCGCCAACCGGGTCACCGGCCAGACCACCGCCGCCTTCGAGCCCGCCCTGGACTACTGCGTGGTCAAGATACCCCGCTGGCCCTTCGACAAGTTCCCCTTGGGCGACCGCACCCTGGGCACGCAGATGAAGGCCACCGGCGAGGTGATGGCCATCGACCGCAGCTTCGAGGCGGCCCTAGGCAAGGCGCTCCGCTCCCTGGAGTTCGGGGGCCGTTCCCTGCTCTGGGAGGATCCGGCCTGGCGCGACATCGACCCCGCCTCCCGCGTCGCGGAGCCTACCGACGAGCGGCTGTGGGCGCTGCTGGCCGCCCTGCGCCGCGGCCACACGCCGGAGGAGCTGTCCAAGATATCCGGCGTCGACCCCTGGTTCATCTACAAACTCAACAGCATGGTGCGCATGGAGCAGCGTCTGCTGGCCGAGCCCCTCACCCCCCTCCTGCTCCGGCAAGCGAAGCAGCTTGGCCTCTCCGACGCTGTCATCGGCACCCTGGCCGACCGCCTCCCGGAACAGGTGCGCTCCCTGCGCCAGCAATGGGGCGTCCGCCCCGTCTACAAGATGGTCGACACCTGCGCCGCCGAGTTCGAGGCGGAGACCTCTTACTTCTACAGCACCTACGAGGAGGGCTCCCAGCTGGAAGGTGCGGAGAACGAGGCGCCGCCCCTGACGGAGGAGAAGGCGCTCGTCATCGGCAGCGGCCCCATCCGTATCGGCCAGGGGATCGAGTTCGACTACTGCTCGGTGCACGCCGCCTGGGCCCTCCAGGAGGCCGGACAGAAAGCGATCATGGCCAACTCCAACCCGGAGACCGTCTCCACCGACTTCGACACCAGCGACCGCCTCTACTTCGAGCCCCTGGACGAGGAGGCCGTGCGCGACCTCCTGGAGAACGAGGGGCTCAACGGCCGCGGCCCGCCCTCCATAGTGCAGTTCGGCGGCCAGACCGCCATCAACCTGGCCACCCCCCTGCACCGGGCCAACCAGCCCATTCTCGGCTCCAGCGCTGAGGCGATCGACATCGCCGAGGACCGCGGCCGCTTCGAGAACCTGATGGAGCGTCTGGGTATCCCCCAGCCGCCGGGTGCCGCCGTCACCAGCATCGAGGAGGCCCTGAGCACCGCCCAGCTCATCGGCTATCCGGTGCTGGTCCGCCCCAGCTACGTCCTCGGCGGGCGGGCTATGGAGATCGTCCAGAACGCCAGCGACCTCATACGTTATGTCACGGAAGCCGTCGCCATCGGGGAGGGCAAGCCGATCCTCATCGATAAGTACCTCGAGGGCAAGGAGGCCGAGGTCGACGCGGTCTGCGACGGTGACTCAACCCTCATTCCGGGCGTGATGGAGCACGTCGAGCGGGCAGGCGTCCACTCCGGCGACTCCATGGCGGTCTACCCAGCCCTCGGCCTCACGGGCGACGAGGTGGATACGATCGTCGATTACACTCAGCGGATCGGCGCTGCCCTCAAGGTGCAGGGCTTGATGAACGTTCAGTACGTCATCATGCGCACGAACGCGGCCGCGGCCGGCCAGTCGACGGAAGGGGAAGGGAAAGGCTCCACCGTCTACGTGCTGGAGGTCAACCCCAGGGCCAGCCGCACGATCCCCTTCATCTCCAAGGTGACCGGCGTAGCCATGGTGCGCCTGGCGATCCAGGTGATGTTGGGCAAGTCGCTGCAAGAACTGGGCTACGAACCCGGCCTGTGGCCCAATCGAAAGCTGGTGGCGGTCAAGGCACCGGTCTTCTCCATGTCCAAGCTCATCGGCGTCGACACGTATCTGGGGCCGGAGATGAAGTCCACCGGCGAGGTGATGGGAGTGGACTATACGTTCGAGGCCGCCCTGGCCAAGGCCCTCCACGCCTCCGACCTGGCCCTCCCGAACCGCGGCTCTGTCCTCATCAGCCTGGCCGACCGCACGAAGCCGGAGGTGCTGCCTGTGGTCCGCAACCTGGCCGGCTGCGGCTACCGCATGTACGCCACCGAGGGCACCGCTGTCATGCTCAGGGCCATCGGCTTGACCGTCGAACAGGTGCCCAAGCGCCTGGAGGAGGGCCACCCCAACGTCGTGGACGTCATCCGCGAGGGGCTGGTCGACGTGGTGATCAACACCCCCGAGGGAGGTCAGGCGGCGACCCTGCGCGACGGCTTCCAGATCCGCCGCGCCGCCGCCGAGCGCCGCATACCGTGCTTCACCTCCATGGACAGCGCCTCCGCCGCCGTGTCCGCCCTCGCCGGAGGTGAGCGCCACTTTACGGTGCAGCCGCTGCGGGACTACCTGACCCCATGAATCTCGAGACCGCCCGCGTCCTCTCCCAGGAGGAGCTGTACCACGATACGTTCCTCATGTGGCTCTCCTGCCCGACCGTGGCCCGCGGCGCCTCGCCGGGCCGCTTCCTCATGGTCCACTGCGCTGAGGGGTACGACCCGCTGCTGCCGCGACCCGTCAGCTTCCACCGCTTCCGCGAAGTCGCTGGCGAGCGTCAGTTCGCCATCCTCTACGATGTGCGCGGGCGGGGGACGGCCGCGCTGTCCGAGCGGCAGGCCGGCGACCGGCTGACCGTGTTCGGGCCGCTGGGGAGGGGCTTCACCCTCAGCCCCAGCGTTCAGCATCTCCTGCTGGTCGCCGGAGGCCTGGGCGTGGCGGCGGTGGTCGCCCTTGCCGACGAGGCGGTGGATCAGGGGAAGGCCGTGACGCTGCTCCAGGGGGCCCGCACGGCATCCAAGCTCTACCCGCCGGAGCTGCTCCCCAAGGACGTCGAGGTGCTCTCCGCTACAGACGACGGCTCGGCTGGCCATCACGGCCTCGTCACTGACCTGCTGGCGGATCACCTCCCCTGGGCCGACCAGGTATTCGCCTGCGGGCCCAGCGCCATGTTCCAGGCGATGTCGCAGGTGTTGGGGCAGGCTCGAACCGGCAAGCCGGTGCAGGCCCTGCTGGAGGAGCGCATGGCCTGCGGCACGGGCGTCTGCTACGGCTGCGCGGTGTTCACCCGTCGGGGCGTGAGGCTCGTGTGCAAGGACGGCCCGCGTTTCGAGCTCAGGGAAGTATTCCCCTACTAAGCTGAGACGTTCGCTGTAACGTTCTTGGCCGTAAGTGGTTAATGATTATGTCGGCGGTTACGGCGCGCCGTGGCTGCCGAAGGAACGTGAAAACAACTGAGGCCACGGCTCCTGAGCGAGACGGAGGTCGTCCTCAAGTAAGCCTCGACCCTTGAGGTCGGGGCGCTGACTAAGCCGGTGCCTGGTCCCTTATGGCCTCACGAAGCATTCGGGGTGGCGGTTCCAACCGCCACCCCGAATGCTCTTTCCGCTCTACAACCTATCACCCCGATGTGGAGGGCGTTCTGACCGTCCGCTGAGGGCGTCCTGCGGGACGCCCTATTGACAGAGCCGCGCCGACGCCGTATCTGTTATGGTCGTGTGACCGATTGGCTTCAGAAGGAGGCTGCGATGGCCGGCCCGAAGGTGACTGTGGGCAACGTGGAGATCGTGTCGCTGCTGGACACTCCAATGGAGTTCGACTGGGGGGTGTTCTTCCCCAACAACAGCCCGGCGGACTTCGACCCCTACAGGGAGTCGTACCCCGGCGCCTTCGGCGAGGGCAAGTTCCGCACCTATTGCCACTGCTACGCCCTGCGCTCCCAGGGCAAGACGGTGCTGGTGGACACTGGCATCGGCCCCGGGCCCATCGAATTCTTGGGCGGCATCCGCGGTCGCCTGACGGAGGAGATGGACGCCAAGGGGGTATCGCCGGACAGCGTCGACCTCGTGGTGTTCACCCATCTCCACGCCGACCACGTGGGCTGGAACCTGACCCCTGACAGAGCGCCGACATTTTCCAGGGCGCGCTACCTAGTGCCTCAGGCGGACTGGGACTACTTCACCGCCGCCGACGTGGCCTCCCAGAATCCCGCGATCGGGGCTTCCGTACTGCCCCTAAAGGAACTGGGCGTGCTCGACCTCTTCTCCGGCGAGAAGGCGCTCACGCAGGAGCTCACCACCTATCCCACTCCCGGACACACCCCCGGACACACCAGCATCATGGTCGCTTCCGCCGGCGAGAAGGCGGTCATCACCGGCGACCTCGCTCACCACCCCGCCCAGGTGGACCGCACCGAGTGGTGCTCCGGCTTCGACGGCGACCCCGCGCAGGCGGTGGCCAACCGCCGCAAGGTCTTCGATCAATTGGAGGCGGACGGTCTGCTGGCCGCCATCTGCCACTTCCCGGACCCGGGGTTCGGGCACCTGGTGCGCTTGGAGGGGAAGCGCGTCTGGCAGGCGCTGTAGCCACAGCCGGAGCGGTATGAACAGGCCCCGCCGCAGGGGCGGGGCCCTCTCACGCTCTCGTTGACCGCACTGGCTTCTAGCCCTGCTTCGCCGCCTCGGCGGCGAAGCGCTCCACGCTGGTCCTCGCCGCCACCCGCCTGGCGATCTCCATGAACGCCTGGCCCTCCGCTGAGTCGGGGTCGCTGCTCAGAATGGGCACGCCGCTGTCGCTGGCCTCGCGCAGGCGCGCGTTCAGGGGGATCTCCCCCAGGAAGTCCAGCCCCAGCTCGCCGGCCGCCGCCTGGGCGCCGCCGTGCCCGAACACGTCCGTCCGCTCGCCGCAGTGGGGGCAGAGGAAGTAGCTCATGTTCTCGATGACGCCGAACACCGGCACCTCGAGCTTCTCGAACATGCTGACGGCCTTTGTGGCGTCCTCCAGGGAGACGCTCTGAGGCGTGGTGACGATGATTGCACCGGCGATGGGGGCCTCCTGGGCCATGCTCAAGGGGGCGTCGCTGGTGCCGGGGGGCAGGTCGATGACCAGATAGTCAAGCTCTCCGTCCTCGCCCCAGGGGAGGTCGTGCAGGAGCTGGCCGATGGCCTTGCCGATCATCGGCCCGCGCCAGATCACGGCCAGTCCCTTCGTGAGCATGAAGCCGATGGAGGCGAGCTTTACCCCATAGCGCTCCACGATGGAGAGCCCCACCTCCGCCTGGAACCCCTCCTGGAGCCCCATCATAGTGGGGAGGTTGGGGCCGGTGATGTCGGCGTCCAGGAGCCCGACACGGGCGCCGTGCTTGGACAGCGCCAGGGCCAGGTTCACGGCCACTGTGGACTTGCCCACGCCTCCCTTGTTGGAGGCCACCGCGATGATGTTCTTCACGCCCTCGACCGGCCGGCGGCCGGAGGCGCGGGCCGCCTGCACCTCGGCGCTCATGTCCACGGTGACGCCTTTGACGCCGGGCACGCTCGCCACGGCCTCCTCCGCCCACCTCTGGAGCTCCCCCCGCATGGGGCAGGCCGGCGTGGTCAGGACGAACTTGAACTTGACCTGACCGTCCTGGATCGCTACATCGCGGATCATGCCCAGGCTGACGATGTCGCGGTGCAGATCGGGGTCCATCACCTGGCGCAGGGCCGCCAGGACCTGTTCCTCGGAAGGCGAACCGTCAGTACGGGGCTTGTCCTCTACCATCGCAACTCCTCCAACGCAGACGGGGCGTCCGCCTGGCCTCGCTATCCTTCGCAGCGCATGAAGTGGGCCAGCCTGCGATTTTCGTGCTCTGCACGCGTAACCTTTTGATCAGGCGGGCCGTTAATAAGTATACATGAGAGCATTGCCTCATGTAACCGTATTTAGAAAGTATATAGTGGAACAACCTTGACATTCTCCCTGGATGGGCATAAAATCCGAAGTCCTGGGTTGTAACGTATGGACGGTAGGAAACATCTAACAAAAGAATGTGAACCGGCCGGAGGTGGTCTGTGATGGGCAGGACATCAGTCAAGGAACGAAGGCGCACAGCCGCACCAGCGGAGGTCGGCGGCTGCCGGCACCACTGGCTCATTGAGGCCCCTCGGGGCACCTTGAGCAGGGGCCGCTGCAAGTTGTGCGGCGAGGAGCGCCAGTTCCGCAACTCCGCCAACGACTACATCTGGGACGACGACTCTTCCTCGAGCGGTTACGGCAGTTGGCGTGCCGTGCGTTCCACCCCCAAGCTGGTGGACGACGACGACATGACGGCCGGGCCCGACTCCCGCAACGGCGAGGTTGCGCTGGCCCTCTAGGAGCCGAAGCCTAAGCGCGTGAGGAGGCCCCCCGGCAGGCGGGCCTCCTCGCTTCTTCCCGACGGCCTGCACGTGCGCTCGCCGCCGGAGCGGCGCCGTGGTCTCCTGTCGCTGGTGACGGCCAAGGCCTATAATCGAAGCGGCGTGAAACTGAGTGTGGACCTGGCACCCGGCCGCAAGAGCAGCCTCCTCTTGGCCAACCCGGTGATGACGGCCTCCGGCACCTTCGGCAACGGGGTGGAGTACGTCAAGGTCATCGACATCCAGCGCCTGGGGGCCATCGTCAGTAAGGCCGTCACCCTGCGCCCCCGCCGCGGCAACGTCCAGCCCCGCATCGCTGAGACCCCGGCCAGCATGATCAACTCCATCGGCCTCCAGAACATCGGCCTCAAGGCCCTCCTCCGCGACGTAGCGCCCACCTGGACTACCTGGCGGGTCCCCATCGTCGTCAACATCGCGGGCGAGAGCGTGGACGAGTACGCGGAGCTGGCCGGCCGCCTGGATGACGCCCCCGGCGTGAGCGGCCTCGAGGTCAACATCAGTTGCCCCAACGTGGAGAACGGGCTGGAGTTCGGCAGGGAGCCCAGGGCGGCCGCCGAGGTCACCGCGGCGGTGCGCCGTCGGACCACCCTGCCGCTGATCGTGAAGCTCACCCCTAACGCTGGCGACGTGGTGGCGGTGGCCAGGGCCGTGGTCGACGCCGGCGCCGATGCCCTCACCCTGATCAACACCTTCCCCGCCATGGTCATCGACATCGAGGCGCGCCGCCCGGTCCTGGGCTGGGGCTCTGGCGGCCTCTCCGGCCCCGCCCTCAAGCCTATCGCCATGAAGATGGTGTACGACGTCGCCGGTGCGGTAGACGTGGCCGTTATCGGCTGCGGCGGCATCATGTGCGGCCGCGACGCCGTGGAGTACCTAATGGCAGGCGCCAGCGCGGTGCAGGTGGGCACCGCCACCTTCCGCAACCCGCGCGCCCCCCTCGACGTGCTGGAGGGCATCGAGGAGTTCATGGAGGAGCACGGCGTGGAAGACGTGGCGGAGCTTGTCGGGGCCGCGCGACTGGGGCCGTAGCGCGGCCATGCACAGCTGCCCCATCCGTTGACGTTGGCTGGCCCCGCTGCTACGGTCGCCGTGGGCCACCGCGACGAACCGACCGGAGGAAGGCATGCGCATCGGTATTCACTCCTTCTCCGCAAGGCCCACCCTTGAAGAGCAGTTGCAGCAGGTGGCGGACGCGGACAGGGACGGCTTCGATAGCTACTGGTTCGGGCAGGCGTTGGGCTTCGATGCCCTAACCTTAGCGGCTATGGCAGGTCAGAGCACCAGCCGCATCGAGCTGGGGACGGCCGTCGCGGTGACATACTCGCGCCATCCGTTCGCCATGGCGCTGCAGGCCCTGACGGTGCAGGCGGCGACGGAGGGGCGGTTCACCCTGGGTATCGGGCCGTCCCACAGGCCGCTCGTACGGGACATGTGGGGGTTGCCGTATGAGCAGGTCGCACTGTATGTGCGTGAGTACCTCTTGGTGCTGCGGCCGCTGGTGCAAGAAGGCCGCGTTGCCTTCAGCGGCACGCAGTTCCGCGTTAGCGGTGCCCGACAGATGGCGGAGGTGAAGCCGTGCCCGATCCTCATCTCCGCTCTGGCGCCGATGATGCTGCGAATCGCCGGGGAGCTCGCCGACGGCACCGTCACCTGGATGGCGGGGCCGAAGACGATTGAGACGCACGTCGTGCCGCGCATCAACGCGGCCGCCGAGGCCGCCGGGCGAGCGAAGGCCCGCGTCTGCGTCTGCCTGCCCGTCGCCGGCGCGGACGATGTGGCGGAAGCGCGGCAGCGCGCGGCGAGGGCGTTCCAGATATACGGCCATCTGCCGAACTACAGGCGCATGCTGGACCGAGAGGGCGCCGCGGGGCCGGAGGATGTCGCCGTCGTGGGAGACGAAGCCGAGGTGGAGCGGCAGCTTCGCGCGCTGGCCGGCACCGGCTGCACGGATCTGGTGGCCTCGATCTTCCCGGCGGAAGAGGACGGCGCGGCGTCGGTGGCCCGCACTTGGTCGCTTCTGAAGGGTCTCATCGGCAAGGTGTAGCCGGACCTGTTGGTCGCCGCCTTTCTTGACCCCTCCCGAAACGCGGGCCTAAGATGAGAGCGGCCGGGGTGTAGCTCAGTCAGGTTAGAGCGCCTGGTTTGGGGCCAGGAGGTCGGCGGTTCGAATCCGCCCACCCCGACCAGACTTGATTCCCTCTTGACCCGCGAACCTGCCCGGACTACGATTGCGGCGCTCGGACGGCATCAAGATGGGGGGCCTGCCTGTCCTGGCTATGCCTCTGTTCTTCCCGCAGCGATAGGAGGAAGCGATGGCCAACCTGAAGGCCGAGTTCCTATGCGACGTCAGCGTTGACCTGGAAAGCCCGCAGGTGATCGGGGCCACCCCGCACGGGATGCGGCAGATATTCTACGTCAAGGGCGGCACTCTAGAGGGTCCCAAGGTCAAGGGTGAGGTGCTTCCCGGTGGCGGCGACTGGTTACTCATCCGCCCCGACGGGGCAGGCGAACTGGATGTCCGGGCCACCCTTCGCACCGACGACGGCCACCTCATCTACAGCTACTACCACGGCATAATCAGTGCCTCTCCCGAAGTCATTGCCCGGGTGCAGCGAGGAGAAACCGTGGACCCCTCGGAGTACTACTTCCGGACGGCCCCCTTCTACGAGACGGCGTCGGAGAGGTACGGCTGGCTCAACAGGGTGGTGGCGGTCGGTATCGGCCAGCTCGCCCCGAACTGGGTCGGCTACAAGGTGTACGCCATCCTGTGATGCGATTCGCGCTACGCGCATCGAAATGCCGGCAGGAGATCGTCGATAGGAGGTCATGCCCGTGCCACAGGCGGTGATCTGCAGCCCTCTTCGGACCCCGGTAGGCCGCTACGGCGGTGCCCTGCGGGACGTGGACGCCGAGACGCTGGCGGAGACCGTCGTTCGCGCCGTGCTGGACAAGACAAGTCTCGACCCGGCCGTTGTCGACGACTGCGTCTTCGGGCACTCCTACCCCAGCGGGGAGAACCCCGCCGTAGGCCGCGTCGCTGCCCTGGCCGCCGGGCTGCCCGTCGAGGTTCCGGGCCTCCAGCTCGACCGCCGCTGCGGTTCCGGCGTTCAGGCCATCTGCCTCGCCGCCATGGAGGTGCAGACGGGGGTGGCCGATGTCGTCCTCGCGGGAGGCGTCGAGCACATGAGCGGGGTTGAGTTCTACGCCCCCTCGGTTCGCTGGGGCCCGAACCGCGGTAGCATCACGTTCGTCGACCGCCTGAACCGGGCTCGCGTGACCGCCGGCAGCAGACGCTATCCCGTTGCGGGCGGAATGCTCGAGACGGCGGAGAACCTCCGTCGCCAGTACGGCATCTCCCGCCAGGAGCAGGACGAGTACGCCCTACGCTCTCACCAGCGCGCCGTGGCCGCCTGGGACGAGAGCAGGTTCGAAGCCGAAGTAGTACCCGTTACCGTGCCGGCGAAGAAGGGCGAGGCAACCCTCTTCGAGCGCGACGAGCATCCGCGGCCGGATGCCAGCCTCGAGAAGCTCGCGTCACTCCGGCCCGTTCTCATCGACCAGGACCCAGAGGCCACGGTGACTGCGGGCAACGCCAGCGGCGAGAACGATGCAGCTGCTTGCTGCGTTGTCACATCTCCGGAGAAGGCGGCGGAACTTGGGCTCAGGCCGATGGGCAGACTGGTGTCGTGGGCGGTGGCCGGGGTTCACCCCGCTTACATGGGCTTGGGCCCCATCCCGGCTACGAAGAAGGCGCTGGAGCGGGCCAACCTCAGCCTGAAGGACATGCACCTCATTGAGCTGAACGAGGCGTTCGCTGCACAGGTGCTGGCAGTCACGCGGGAGTGGGGCTTCAGCGAGCGCGACTTTGAGCGAACGAACGTGAACGGCTCCGGCATATCGCTGGGCCATCCGGTGGGCGCCACCGGCGCCCGCATCATGGCGACAATGCTCCACGAGATGGAGCGGCGCCGCATCCAGTTCGGACTGGAGACCATGTGCATCGGTGGTGGACAAGGTATCGCAGTCGTCATCGAGCGCACCGATTAGGGCTAGAGCCCGACTGCCCGGTTGCCATCACGTCCGATCTCGGGCCTAGCCTTCGATGACCCGCCGCGATGAGCGGCGTATAATTCGGGGCCAGGAGGTCGGCGGTTCGAATCCGCCTACCCGAACCAAAGACATGCCGACACCGTCAGAGCTGCCCCACTGCCGCGACATCTGCGCCGCCTACCCCTGGGTGCGCGAGGCGTGGCTCCTCGGCGACGCCGACCTCCTGGTGGTCTGCGATAGGGCACCCAGGTCCGTGGCGCCCGGCCAGCGCAAGCGCCTCCTCGGCGACCTTGAGACGCGGACCGGCCTGCGCCTCGATCTCCGTCTGGCCGCCGCCGGCCAGCTCTCCAGGTGGCTATCGCAGGAGGGCCGCTTCGCCGCCGCCTTCCGCAGAGGCGTGCGCCTGTATCCGTGACTGTCAGCCCCGTCATAGCCGACCCGAAGCGACTACGAAGGCTGGTCGCCTTCGTGCGGCCGGAGGCGACCGACCGCGTCCTCGATATCGGCACCGGCGTAATGGCCTCGGCCTTCGCGCGGCGAGTGCGCGAAGTGGTCGCCTTGGGCTGGGACCTTCCGCCGCCGGCCCGCCAACGTCGTCCTGGAGCCCGCGGACCCACACCAGCTCCCGTTCCCCGATGGCACCTTCGACATGGCTGCCTGCGGGCCGTCCTTCCACCACCTGAGGTCGCCGCGGGCCGCGCTCACCGAGATGGAGCGTGTCCTCCGTCCGGGCGGGCGGGCCGTGCTGGACGACGTCATCGCTTCCGCGCAGACGGTGCGCGCTCGCTATCAGGACCGGCTGGAGCGCCTGCGCGACCGCTCTCACCCGGGCTACCTGCGCCTCAGCCAGATCATCGCCTTCGTCGGCGAGGCCGGCCTCCGCGTCCGTCGCGTGCAGGTGCATGACCTGCCCCGGGAGTTCAACGAGTGGCTCATCGGCGGGCGCTCCTCGCCGGCGCGGATCGAGCACATCCGGCGGCTCATGGTGGGCGCCGTCGAGGCGGACCTCAGCGGCCTCCGCATCCGTCCCGTGGACGACACCATCCTGTTTACCCAGCAGGTCGTCTGGGTCGTCGCCGAGAAGCCGGGCTAAAGTCTGTTCCCCCCCTCACCACCCACCCGTCCGCGGTGTTATCATATACGTAGCACGCAGTCTTATTCGCGAACTGGAGGTGGGCCATCACCAGCGGCGTGGTGGCCCCTGCCCCCAATCGCGGTCTGCGCGCGGCGTTCAAGGCGATGGAACGGACAGCCTTGGGCAGCGTCTATATAGTTGCTGGCACCAGCCGGCCGGGAAAGGCTCAGATCAACAGGTAGAGAGATGGCGACTAGACAGAGCGGGCCGCGACGACGACCGGCGCCCCCTCACGTCCAGGAGAAGGCGAAGCGGGCCCGTGCCCGCCAAGTGCCGCGGGCGCCCCGTGCCCAGCGGCGATTTGGGAGGAAGCACCGGTGAGCCTGCCCGCCGGCAGCCACGGCGTGCCCATCCGCCGCGGCTGGCCCACCTTCTTCGGCGCCCCGCCCGCCGATGACCCCGCGGCCGTTCGCGCCGACGTGGGGTTTCTGGGCATCCCCTTCGACCAGGCGACTAACGACCGCCCCGGCTCTCGCTTCGGGCCCCTGGCCCTGCGCGAGGCGTCCATGCGCTTCCAGTCGGCCGACGGCGACGGGTGGCTGGACGCCGAGCGGGGAGAACGCCTCCTGCGCGGCGTCTCCATGGCGGACGTCGGCGACGTTGACATCCGTACCGTGGAACTGGAGGAGAACTTCGGCCGCATCACCGAGGCGGCTGCCTTTCTGCGCTCGCGCTGCCGCCTGCCCGTGTTCGTGGGCGGCGACCATGCCGTCAGCTTTCCCCTCGTGCGCGCCTTCGATGACCGCTCGCTGACGGTGGTCCAGTTCGACGCTCACCAGGACTACACGGACGAGAAGTTCGGGCAGCGGCTCTCCCACGACAACCAGATGCGCCGGATCAGCGAACTGCCCTTCGTCAAGCAGATCATCCAGGTCGGCCTTCGGGGGGCGCTGGAGAGCACGGAGCCCTGGGAGGCGGCCAGGCGCGAAGGGGTGCACATCGTCACCAGCCAGCGCATCGTCAGCGAGGGGGTGGAGTGGGCGCTGGCCGACGTCTGGCCCGACGGCGATACGTACGTCACGATCGACATCGACGTGCTGGATCCGGCGGTCGCAGCGGGCACGGGCTTCCCGGAGCCCGGCGGCATCGGCTACTACCAGCTCAAGGAGGCGCTGCTGCTGGTGGCCCAGCGCTCAAGCATCGTCGCCTTCGACGTCTGTGAGGTGAACCCCAACTACGACTCGGCCGACGTCACCGCTCGCATCGCCGCGCGGTTGATGCTCGACCTCCTCGGCGCGATAATCCCCTCCGGGGAGTAGATGGACGAGAAGCCGCCGCCGTCGCGGCCGGTGCCGGTGTACGTGGTCATCGCCCGCATACTCATCGTCTCCGGCATGTCATTCGCCGCGGCAGCAGCGATCTTCTTCTTTCTGGGTGGCGTCTGGCAGATGGGCTTGCCTGCCCTAGTCCTGGCCCTGGTGTTTCTGGTGCTCATGTTTCTGGTGGAGCGCTCGGCAGAATAGTCAGTTCTTGCGGCCGCGGCCAGGTGTGGTATGCTGGACGTGTGATAGCCAGGAGGTGATGGGATGCCGTTCCTAGTTTTTCAGAGCCTGGGGCCAGCGGAGCTCATCATTATCCTCGCCATTGTTGTGGTTCTGTTCGGTGCCAGCCGCATCGGCGACATCGGCGGAGCCATCGGCCGCGGCATCCGTGAGTTCCGCCGGGAGCTGAAGGAAGGCGAGACAGAGGAGCCGAAGGAGGAGGAGAAGGAGAAGGCCGCGGCCGAGACGTCTAAGGAGGAGAAGACCTAGGCCGCACAGACCGGAAACGCAAGAGGGCCCCCCCCGTGCTAGCGGGCGGTCCTTTCTTCGTCGGCGAACGCCCTAGCAGCGTGCTGAAAAAGGCTCGGGGGCCGCTCGTGGTGAGCC
>DAOUMF010000144.1:0-6105 GCA_034411955.1 Dehalococcoidia bacterium | reverse complement strand
GTGTCGGCCGGCCGGCCCTAGTATACTCCGTCACCGAGAAGGCCGATGCCCTCTTCCCCAAGACCTACGACGCCCTGGCCAGCACCCTCTTGGAGGAGATCCGCTCAAGCGAGGGTAACGAGCGCCTGCAGGAGCTCCTCCGTCAGGTGGCGGAACGCCTGGCCGCTCCCTACACCGAGCGGATGGAGGGAAAGCCTCTGGCCGAGCGCGTGCGGGAGACCGCCCGGATCATGGAGGAGCAGGGCTGCGTCGTGGACTGTCGCCAGGAGGACAGGGACTACTACATCGACGAGTTCACCTGTCCCCTCTCCAAGGTGGCCCAGCAGGACCACGCCGTCTGCGTCCTCCATGTGGACTTCATACGCATCCTCACCGGTGCCGACACCCGCCTCACCGAGAGCCTCCTCCGCGGCCAGCGCGCCTGCAGCCACCGCGTCCGCGCCAAGGGCGCCGCAACTACCTAGGGCGGCCACTCGCGCCATCCCATCCCCGAAGCAACGGAGCAACAGTGCTTGCGAGCGAATTCTGCTCCATTGCCCCACTGTTCCATTGCTCGGTGCGGGGATGGGATAATGGGGCCGGCATGCTCTGGGTCAATCAGTTCGGTATAGTCGACGGCGAGGCGCGAGAGGAAAACCCCTGGGTCGGCGTCTTCCCCGAGGAAGGCCGAGTGGAGCCCCAGGAAGCGGCCGACCTCTTCGTCCTGGTAGAGCCGGCTCTGCCCGGCAGCGAGGACTACTGCCGCGATCTCTCCCAGGCGATCGGCCGGCAATTCCGGGAGCGGCGCCTCTCCCTCACCGGCGGCATCTTGCATGCCCTCAAGGCCGCCCACGAGAACCTGCGTGACTGGAACCGCAGGAGCCTCAAGAGAGACCGGGTGGCGGCCGGCGTCTCCTGCCTCGCCCTCCGCGGCGCCGCCCCCCAGGGTTGGGAAGCCTACCTGGGCCAGGTCGCCCCCGCCGCCGCGGCCCTCCTGCACGAGGGCTCCCTGGCACGGCTGGAGCCTGCCCTGCCCGACGCTGTCGAGCCCCTCGGCCTGCACGAGCAGTTCTGGCCCGATCTCTCCCGCCATCACTTCCGCGAGGGCGACCGCCTGCTCCTCCTCAGCAGCGGCCTGGCCGCCGCCCTCTCCGACGAGGAACTGACCGAGGCCCTGCGGCCGCCCCCGGAGGAGACACTTCCCCTGCTCTACCGTAAGGGCAAGGAGATGTCTTACTGCGCCGCCGTCCTCATCGCCCTCCTTCCGGAGGCGCCCGCCTGAACGTCCTCGGCATCGAGACCTCCTGCGATGAGACGGCCGCCGCCGTCGTCCGCGACGGCACGCACCTGCTCTCCAGCGTCGTCTCCTCCCAGGTGGAGCTGCACGCCCGCTACGGCGGCGTGGTGCCGGAGCTCGCCTCGCGCCAGCACGTGGAGGCGATGGTCCCCGTGCTGGACGAGGCGCTGGAGCGGGCCGGCTGCACCCTGCGCGACATCGACGCCGTGGCGGTGACCACCGGCCCCGGCCTGGCCGGGGCTCTGCTGGTGGGGGCCAACGCCGCCAAGGCCATCGCCTACGCCCGCAGCGTGCCCCTGGTGGCCGTCAACCATTTGGAGGGGCACGTCTACGCCGCCTGGCTCGAGGACTCCCCTGAGCCGCGTTTCCCCGCCCTCTGTCTCATCGTCTCCGGTGGCCACACCGACCTCGCCCTGATGACCGGCCACGGCCGCTACCGTCGCCTGGGGGAGACCGCCGACGACGCCGCCGGTGAGGCGTTCGACAAGGTGGCGCGGCTGATGGGGCTTGGCTTCCCCGGCGGCCCGGAGATCGAGCGTCTGGCCGGCGGCACGGCCCCGGCGCCCCGCCTCCCGCGCGCCAAGCTGTCAAACCCCTACGATTTCTCCTTCAGCGGCCTCAAGACGAAGGTGCTGCGGCTGGTGCGCGGCCAGGAGGGCCCCGCGCCGGCGCCGCCGGAGCTGGCCGCCGCCTTTCAGGATGCGGTAGTGGACGCCCTCGTCACCAAGACCCTGGCCGCCGCCCGTGACCACGCCGCCGCCGAGGTGATCCTGGTGGGCGGCGTCGCCGCCAACAGCGCCCTGCGCCGGGCCATGACAGAGCGCTCCCCACTGCCGGTGCGTATCCCCCGCCCGGCCCTCTGCACCGACAACGGCGCTATGATCGCCGCCTGTGGCTGGCGGCGCCTCCGGGCCGGAGAGGCCGCTCCCCTGGAGGTGGATGTCCAGCCCGGCCTGCGCATCGGCTGAGCGGATCGGGACACGAGACAAGCTGCACGACACACGTGTCTCCTGTCCCCTGTCTCGTGTCTCGCCCTACGAAAGCGGGCAGCCCCCGCAGCGACCCTGCGAGCAGTAGTTGCGCAGGAGGAACAGCATCCCCTGCTGGCGACGGGCGTCCACCCTGACCGCCCTGCCGGCGGCCTCGTCCAGGTGGCGCACCGCCCCGTACGCCGCCGGCCGAGGCAGCGCTCGGTACAGCTCCAGCGCCCGGCCCGGCTGTCGCCCATCCGCGGCGGCGAAGGTGGGGAGGACAGCGTTGGTCAGTATCTCTACCGCCCGCCCCGCGCCGACGACGGTGTGTCCCCACCCCCTCAGGGTCAGGGAGGCCACGGCTTGGGCGGCGCCCCCTTCCAAGAGGGGCTCCAACCCTGCCGCCAGCCCCGCCTCGGCGTGGCGGGCCGCCAGGTGGGCGGCCGCCTCCAGGCGCCGTGTGGGGTGGTTCCCCGGCCGTAGCCCGGCCGGCCGCCAGGCCAGGGCCGGAGGCCATGTCGCCGCCTCCGCCAGCACCTCCAGGGCGGCCGCGGCCCGCTCCCGGGGCGGGACGTCCAGCAGCACCCATCGCATCTGGGCCCAGGGCAGCCGCCTGGCTAGCTGGAGGAACGCCTCGCGGTTGCCCCCGTAGCCCAGCGCCTCCAGAACGCCGCCGTACAGCACCTCGTCGCCGTCCTGGCGGGCCAGCGCCCGGCGGAGCTGGGCCGTCCGCTGCCGGAAACGGATGTCGCCCAGCCGGTCGAGGACGGCGGCCACCGCCTCCTCTCCCATCCGGTCGACGGCGCTGCGGCAGGGCTCCTGCCACAGGGCGGGCCGCTCCAGCCAGCGCTGGATCTCCTCCTGGCGGCGCTCCAGCCAGGGAGCCAGGGCCGCCCCCGGCACGCGTTGGCCGCTGGCCAGGAGGGTATCCTCGGGCTCGTCGGGCCAGAAGACTAGGTGGAGGGCCAGTCGGTTGTAGGCGGGGTCGTGGTGGTGGCCGTGGCGGCGGAAGTCGCTGGCCCGCACGTGCAGCTCCACATCTCCCTTGAGGGTGCCCCAGGGGGCCTGGATTACGGCGTCGCGGAAGTCGGGGCCGGGGCCCCCTCCCCGCCTTCCCCGGTACACCACCCGCAGGGGCCGGCCGGCCGTCGTGGTCAGGGTCTGGGGCGGGAACCGTTGGCCCTGCCACAGGTGGTCCAGGTCTCGCTCGCTGAGCGGGCTGCCGGACCCGATGGTCGAAGCCCGAAGCCTGTGCGCGGAGGCGTGCCCGTCCCTCGGCGGACCTGGCCAATGCGCCGCCCTCCTCTCATGGACGGCTTTCATCCTGCCTCTCCCCTTCACGAGCTTCCGGTTTCGAGTTACCTGCCCCGTATTCGAAGTTGGCCCGCTCGGCGATGATGGCCAGGAGGCGGGCGGAGGCGCCGCGGGGCCGGTAGAGCCCGGTCTCCCACTCGCTCACCGTCTGCTGGCGGACGCCCAGCTCCTCCGCCAGGTCCCTCTGGCTCAGCCCCAGGTGGCGGCGCAGGGCGCGCACGCTGGACGCTTCCCAGGTGGGGCCTCTGGGACGCCCCCTGCTACCGCCGGGCCCGACAGCCGCATCGCCGGCCATCTCCATGCCCCGTAGTTTACACGGAACCGTGTAAGTCTACAAGTAGCCTGTTGCCCTCCCGCGCCCGCCCTTCGAGCACGGATAGGCAAAAGGAAGCGAAGCCCCTCTTGCGCGTTGCGGTCGGAACCACTATCATGCTTTTGAGTTAGCACTCACCCCCTTAGAGTGCTAACCTTTCTCTAGACTGAACGCGAAGGAGGTATCGTCCGTGCCCGCTAAGACCGCTAAGGCGACCGCCAAGAAGGCCAAGCTCATCCCCCTCGGAGACCGCATCCTGGTCAAGCAGGTGAAACAGGAAGAGGTCAGGGCCAGCGGCCTCGTCATCCCCGACACCGCCCGCGAGAAGCCCCAGATGGGCGAGGTGCTGGCTGTCGGCCCCGGCCGCCTTGATGACAACGGCAAGCGCCTGCCCATGGACGTCAAGGTGGGCGACCGCGTCCTCTACGCCAAGTACACCGGCCAGGACGTGCCCCGCGGCGTCCTCGGACCGGAAGAGGAGGAGTTCCTCGTCCTCAGGGAGTCCGATATCCTGGCCAAGCTGGGTTAGCGCCAGACACATGGAACGGGCAGCAAGGAAGACGCCGCGAAGAGGGGTCATGTTCCCTGCTCCCTGTTCCTTGTTTCGTTAGCACAGAATCCACATACCAACGGTAGGAGGAGACCATGGCAGCCAAGCAGTTGCTGTTCGATGAGGAGGCGCGGCGTCGTCTCAAGGACGGCGTCGACGCCCTGGCCGACGCCCTGCGCGTCACCCTGGGCCCGCGCGGCCGAAACGTCATCCTAGAGAAGAAGTTCGGGCCCCCTGCGGTGGTCGATGACGGCGTCAGCGTAGCCAAGGAGATCGACCTCAAAGACCCCTTCGAGAACATGGGTGCCCAGCTCGCCCGCGAGGTGGCCACCAAGACCAACGATGTCGCCGGCGACGGCACCACCACCGCTACCGTCCTCGCCCAGGCCATCGTCCGCGAGGGCATGCGCAACGTGGCCGCCGGCGCCAACCCGATGGACCTCAAGCGAGGCATCGAGAGGGGCGTGGAGACGGTGGTGGAGATGCTGCGCAACCTGGCCAAGCCGGTGGCTGGCAAGGAGCAGATCGGCCAGGTGGCCACCCTCTCCGGCCACGACGCCGAGATCGGCGATGTCATCGCAGACGTCATGGAGAAGGTGGGCAAGGACGGCGTCATCACCGTCGAGGAGGGCAAGGGCATCCGCCTGGACACGGAGTTCGTGGAGGGGATGCAGATCGACCGTGGCTACATCTCCCCCTACTTCGTCACCAATCCCGACCGAATGGAGACGGTCCTCGACGACCCCTACATCCTGATAACCGACAAGAAGCTCTCTACCGTCAACGATTTCCTGCCAGCCCTGGAGCGGGCGCTGCAGGTGACCAAGAACCTGGTCATCATCGCCGACGACTGTGACGGAGAGGCCCTGGCCACTCTGGTGGTCAACAAGCTGCGGGGCACCATCAACGCCCTTGCCGTCAAGGCGCCCTCCTTCGGCGACCGCCGCAAGGCGATCCTCGAGGACATCGCCATCCTCACCGGCGGCACCTACGTCACCGAGGAGATGGGCCGCAAGCTGGAGAACACCCAGCCCACCGACCTGGGACGCGCCCGCCGCGTGGTGGCCACCAAGGACGACACCGTCATCATCGAGGGCCACGGCACCGACGAGGCGATCCAGGCCCGCATCAAGACCATCAAGGCCCAGGTGGAGGACGCCTCCTCCGAGTTCGACCGCGAGAAGCTCCAGGAGCGCCTGGCCAAGCTGGCCGGCGGCGTGGCCGTCATCAAGGTAGGCGCCCCCACGGAGGTGGAGCTGAAGGAGAAGAAGCTGCGGGTAGAGGACGCCCTCTCGGCCACCCGCGCCGCTGTGGAGGAGGGGATCGTCCCCGGCGGCGGCGTCGCCCTGCTGCGGGCCGCCGGGACCCTGGACAAGCTGAAGAAGTCCCTCTCCGGCGATGAGTGGATCGGCGTGAGCATCCTCAAGAAGGCCCTGGACGAGCCGCTGCGCATGATCGCTGAGAACGCCGGCGTGGAGGGGATGGTGGTGGTGGACGAGGTGCGCCGTCACAAGGACGGCTCCTTCGGCTACGATGCCGCCACCGGCGAGTACTGCGACCTCTTCGAGCACGGGATCATAGACCCGGCCAAGGTCACCCGCGCCGCCCTGGAGAACGCCGCCTCCATCGCCAGCCTGGTGCTGACCACGGAGACGCTGGTGACGGAGATCCCGGAGCCGCC
>DAOUMF010000143.1:0-22259 GCA_034411955.1 Dehalococcoidia bacterium | reverse complement strand
GGGCCACATGGGCGCCGCGTCCGTGATGGGCGGGCCGATAAGGAGGCCGTCCACGTCCTTCGGCCCCAGGCCGGCGTCCAGCATCGCCAGGCGCGCCACCTCCGTCATGATGCCGAGGGCGGTCTTGCCGTCCGGGGTGCGGGTCGGCTTCAGCTCGCCGATGCCGGTGATGGCGGCCGCGCGCTTCAGGGTCACGTCGTTCGTCCAGGTCGGGCCACGACACCCAAGCGGGGAATCATAGGAGCACCAGGTTGTCCCGGTGCACTACCTCGCCGCCGTAGTGGTGGCCCAGCACCTCCTCGATGCGGTCGGAGCGGACGCCGCGGATGCGCAGGATCTCCTGAGCGCTGTAGTTGGCGATGCCGCAGGCGATGCGTCGGCCGTCGCCGTCGGTGATGGCCACAGCGTCCCCCCGCTCGAAGTCTCCCTCTACGTCGCGCACGCCGGCCGGCAGCAGGCTCCGCCCCTGGTCGCGCAGCGCGCGGCTGGCGCCGGCGTCAACGGCGATGCTCCCCTTCAGGGATAGGCCCGCCACCATCCAGCGCTTGCGGCTCTCCATGCGGTCCACGTGGGAGGGGAAATAGGAGCCCATCTCCTCGCCGCGGGCGAGACGGATGAGTACCTCCGGCTCCCGCCCATCGGCGATGACGACGTCAGTGCCGCCGGCGAGGGCCAGCCGGGCCGCCTGGAGCTTGGTGACCATGCCACCCACTCCGCGGCCCACGGTATCGCCGGCCAGCCGCTCGATCTCGGCGTCGATGCGCTCCACGCGAGGGATGAGGCGGGCCTTGGCGTCGCGCCTGGGGTCGGCGGTGTACAGGCCGGCCTGGTAGGTGAGCAGCACCAGCAGGTCGGCGTCCACCAGGTTAGCCACCAGAGCCGACAGGTTGTCGTTGTCGCCGATGCTGGCCCCTTCGATCTCCTCCACAGCCACCACATCGTTCTCGTTGATGATGGGGGTCACGCCCAGCTCCAGGAGGCCGAGGAGGGTGTTGCGAGCGTTGAGATAGCCCTGGCGATCAGCCAGGTCGCGGCGGGTGAGGAGGGTCTGGGCGACGGTGATCTCGTGCCAGGCAAAGAGCTCCTGATACGCCTGCATCAGGTCGCCCTGGCCCACGGCGGCCAGCATCTGGCGGAACGGCATGCCCCTGCGGTCGCGGCTGACCCCCAGGCGGCGGCGTCCGGCAGTGATGGCCCCGGAGGTGACCACCAGCACGGCGACGCCCTCCTTGTGCAGGCGCGCTACCTGCCCCACCAGCGCCGCCATAACCTCCAGGTCAAGCCTGTCGGTGCCGGCGGTGAGCACGTTGGTGCCTACCTTGGCGACGATGCGGTGGTAGCGGAGCCCTTCGTGCGAGGACTGTCGTTTGGATTTGCTGCTCTGTCTGGTCATAGGCGGCGGATATCCTACAGATGCGCTGGCATTATATCAGGGAGGTTTCCGGGCTAACAAGGAAATCAGGCGACCGGGGAAGGGCAGCGGCGGAGGCGCTTCGCTCAGCGACCGCTGTGTGGTAGTATCCCGTTCGGTGCGGTCGCCTGCGGAGGACCCGAAATGAAGCCTGCCCTCGCCGTCGCGTTGCTGGCGGTGGCCCTCGCCTTGCCAGCGCCGCCGGCGTACGCCCAGATCGAGCTTGCTGAGGCTGGCCCTCCCGGCGGAGCCAGCCTGGACGCGGCGCCGGGCGAGACCACCGCGACCGAGGAGACGCTGCTGTCGGCCACCCCCGTAGAGCAGGAGGGAGACGACGATGGCGGACCGGACATCCTGCTGATGGCGTTGCTCACAACGGCTGGGATTGGCAGCGGCGCGGTGCTGTTCACGCTGGGATACCTCCTGCGCAGGCGGATCGGCTACGAGCCGCACCGGCCGCCGGAGGGCGGAGAAGAGGACGAAGGCCACTAGCGCCTAACAAGCAGAGCCTATGCCAGAGGCCCCGACAGTTGGCCGGGGCCTCTCCTTACCGTTTTGCGCGCGGCCCTATGCGACGGGGGTCTTCGACTCCAGGTGCTCCAGCTCCCCCATCCAGCGGGCGAACGTCCGCAGCCGCTCCTCCAGTTGGGCCTTCATCTCGCTCATCTGCTCCGCCTTCTGGCTGACGATGCCGTGCTGGCGGGTGACGACGTCGATGGCCTTCTGGAGCTGCTGCTTCTTCTCGGTGATGTCGGCCTCGGGCCGGTACTGGGCCTTCAGCTCGCGCAGGATCTCCTCGGCCTCTACCATCTCCTTGATCTCGGCCAGGGTGACCCCCAGGAGGTCCTGCAAGCGGCGGATGTGCTTCACGCGCCTGACATCGTCCTCCGAGTAGAGGCGAAAACCGCCTTCCATGCGGGTGGGCGGACGCAGCAGGCCCTTCTCTTCATAGAAGCGCAGGGTCCTCTGCGTAACTGCGGTGCGCTCAGCAACCTCCCCGATCTGGAGATAGGCTTCGCTGCTATCTGGCACGTGCCCACAACTCCTTGGACTATCGCAGTGCGTTGCTTGAATCGCAGTATAACGAGGCCTTACCCCTACGTCAAGGTTATGCCGGTGCCAAGCCCTCTGCTACGGGTATTCCGGCTCTTCTTCCTCTTCCTCGGCGGGCACCCCCGTAAGGGGCGGCAGGAGCGCCTCCGCACGCTCCTCCCGTCGCCGGCCCCTGGGTAGCAGCGAGAGCACAACTTCGCGCAGCCCCGTGATCTTATCTGCATGCGTCCCGTCCAGGATCACGCCAACCACCCCTGCCTGTCGTAGGGCCTGCAAGCCAGCGGCATCAATCTCCGGCGGAACCTCAACCAGCAGCGGCGTCTGGGAAAACATAGACAGTCGCCGCAGCTCCAGCATCCCCCGCAGGGTCAGCGGCTGCCCCGTCGCAGGGACCTCCAGCGCCTCCAGGGGCAGCCCGGCTAGCACCCGCAGGTCCGTGTCGCCGATATCCTTGTCGACGCTGAGGACGAGACCCACTCCCTCTTCCAGCACCGCCTCCGCCGATGCCCCTTCGTCCAGCAGCACGAAGTCCGCCCCGGCCCCGCGGGCGCCGGCCACCGCCGCCCTCTCGGCGCTCTCCAGGCGCAGGCCGACAGGGAGATCGCCCATCTTCTTGATGGCCTGCTCCAGCTTGCCCGCGTCGAGGCCGCTAATGATCACGGCGTCGGCGGCCCCGGCGGCCACTTCGCTCACCTGCTCCTTGCTGAGCCGCAGCAGGCAGAGCAGGGTGGGAGAAGCGCGACGTTCAGCCGCCACACCGAAGCCTATCGGTGCCGCCCCTGGCCGCGCCGCCCGTTTGATCCTATCAGCCAGTCTGCTCATGTTACTCCTCTAGAACCTCCCCACCCATTATGGACGGCGGCCGGACGGCCCGCTAGAGGATCTTGCTCAGGAAGGCCTGCGTGCGAGGCTGCAGCGGGTTCAGGAACATCTCTTCCGGAGGTCCTTCCTCCACGATAACCCCCTCATCCATGAACACGGCGCGGTCGGCCACCTCCCGGGCGAAGCCCATCTCGTGGCTAACCACGATCATCGTCATCCCCTCGCGGGCCAGCGACTTCATCACGTCCAGCACCTCGCCCACGAGCTCGGGGTCGAGCGCCGAGGTAGGCTCATCGAACAGCATAAGCTTCGGCTGCATCGCCAGGGCCCGGGCGATGGCCACTCGCTGCTGCTGCCCGCCGGAGAGCTGCGATGGATACGCGGAGAGCTTCTCGCCCAGCCCCACCTTGGCCAGCATCTCCCGCCCGGCCTCCTCCGCCTCTTTGCGCGGCACCTTCTTCACCCGTATCGGCGCCTCGATGACGTTGCCCATGGCCGTGAGATGGGGAAACAGGTTGAACCGCTGGAAGACCATGCCGATGGCCGCCCGCTTGCGCGCGACCTCCCTCTCGCCGTCTTCCACCAGGCGGCCGTTCCTATCCCTGTAGCCCACCAACTCGCCGTCGACGTAGATGCGGCCGCCGTCCACCCGCTCCAGGTGGTTTATGCAACGCAGGAAGGTGGTCTTGCCGGAGCCGCTGGGGCCGATCAGGACCACTACCTCGCCCCGGGCCACCTCCATGTCGACGCCGCGCAGCACCTCCAGTCGCCCGAAGCGCTTGTGTACGTCCTGGCTGCGCACCATCGGATCAGCCATCGCCCCAACATTCTACGCCCGTCCCCCCAGCGGCCTCAAATGCCGCGCCTGCCGCCGAGTACAGTCAGCGCCCGCGAGAAAAGCGTCTCCGGTCGCTCCCGCTCGGAGACGGTCAGGGCACGCTCCAGCTCGGCCTGGAGCAGGCTGAAGATGGACACCAGCACCAGATACCAGAAGGCCGCCACGCTGTACAGCTCCATGGGCTTGAAATTGCGAGCGGCCTGTATCTTGGCCGCGTTGAGGAGCTCCACCACGCCGATGGCGAAGGCGACCGAGGTGTTCTTCAGCATGGCGATGAACTCGTTGCCGGTGGGCGGTGTGATTACCCGCAACGCCTGGGGCAGGATGATCCGCCTCAGCGCCTGGAAGTTGGTCATCCCCAGGGACTTGGCAGCGTCCATCTGACCCGACTCCACGGACTGGATGCCGCCGCGCACGATCTCCGCCATGTACGCTGCCTCGTTCAGCCCGAAGGTAATCACCGCCGCCCGCCAGCGGGTCCAGTTGTCGCGGAAGACGTCCTCGTCGATGAGCTGTCGCAGGCCGAAGTATACGAGCAGGAGTTGGAGGATCACCGGCGTCGCCCGCCAGAACCAGACATAGACCCCGGCCGGCCCCGATATGATCGGGCTGCGGGACTCTCGCATCACGGCGAGCACGATGCCCAGCCCGATCCCCAGCACCATCGCAAAGAAGGCGATGTACAGCGTCTCCCGCATCGCCCGCAGGATTATCGGGTCGAACAGGAAGTCGCCGACGGTATGGAAATCGTACCGGATCGCTAGCAGGCCGTCCATTTGGACCACCCTCGTGTGCCCGAGACGGAGCGGCCTCCGGCTGCCGACGATGGGCGCGGAGGCCGCCGCGTCAGCGGGACGCCAGGAACACGTCTATTCGCACTTCTCGTTCTGGTCGTTGAGCATTTGCTCCTGGATGGTGCCCACCTGCACCGCCACGGTGAGGCCGCAGAGGTCGTCGAGATCTTGAATGTTGTTCGGGTTACCGGCCGGCACCACGATCCCCGTGCCCACGCTGATATAGGCCACGAAGTCGATCTGCTCCGAGCGATCTTCGGTAATGGTCATCGCCGACATGATGACATCGAAGTCTTCCGTCTGGAGGGCGGGTATGATGCCGTCCCAGCCGGTATTGATGAACTCGGCCTCTACGCCCAGCACATCGGCGATGGCCTTGCCCATGTCCACGTCCAGGCCGTCAGCGATCTCCGTGCCCTCCTGGTAGAACTCGAAGGGCGCGTAGGCGATGTCCGAGCCCACGCTCAACATCCCGTCCTGGAGTTCGGGCACGCCCGATATGTCGATCGCGGTGGGCGCCTCCTCCCCGCTGGGCTCGAGAGCCGTCGCTTCCAGCTCCCACTTCGCCAGGACGCTGTCGTACGCGCCACTTGCCATGATAGCGTCGACGGCCTGTTGAAGGACATCCTTGAGCTCGACTGATTCCTTGCGGATGCCGATGCCGTAGGGCTGGGCGTCGACCTGCGGCTCCACTACCTCCAGCGCGCCGTCCGACTGGGCAGCGTCCTCTAGGGCAACCGGAAAATCGGAGAAGTTGGCGTCGGAGCCGCCCGTGCGCAGGTCCTCCACCGCCAGCGGGTTGGTATCGAAGGTGACGATCTTGATGCCTTTTCCATCCTCCCCACAGGCGGCGAAGGCCAGCATCGAAGCTAACGCCAGCACCGCGAATACAAGTAAGTAGCGGCCAAGGCTGCGTGGCAACATGACACCCTCCTTGCTAGAGGCAGCTCATGAAATTCCTGCCGGACGCATTGGATTATAGACCTGCCGCCCGCTGTGTCAATCAGACACGCCCGTGCCGCGCCGGCCCGCGCTCCTTCTCGGCGTCTGGACTGTCGCTCACCTTCGCGTTAAAGTAAGCATGCCATGCCCCAGGCCAACCTGCCCGTCATCGTCGGCGTCGGCCAGTACACCAACCGCTCCCGCGACCTGGCCAACGCCCGCGAGCCCCTGGAGATGATGGAGATCGTGGCCCGCGCCGCCCAGGACGATGCCGGCAGGCGGGACCTTCTGGCCCGCATCGACAGCCTCCAGGTGGTCAACATCATCGCCTGGCCGTATGAGGACACGCCCGCTCTCCTGGCGGAGCGGCTGGGCGCCCGCCCCCATCATCGTATCTACACCACCGTGGGCGGCGAGACCCCCCAGCGCATCATCAACAGCACCGCCGAACGCATCGCCCGCAGCGAAACCGGCCTGGCCCTCCTCTGCGGCGCCGAGGTGCTGCACTCGGTGCCCCGCGCCCGCAAGGCGGGGTTCAGGCTGCCCTGGCAGCGGCGCGGGACGCCTCGGGAGATGGTGGGCGATCCCCGCAACGGCGCCAACGAAGTGGAGACCCGACACGGCGCCGTCATGCCCAGCCGAGTCTATCCCCTGTTCGAGAACGCACTCCGCGCTCACCTCGGCCTCAGCATCGAGGAGCACGGCCGACGCCTGGGCGACCTCTGCCAGCGCCTCTCCGCCGTCGCCGCCGATAACCCTTACGCCTGGTTCCAGCAGGCCCTGACCGCCGAGCAGATCACCACCGGCTCCCCCGACAACCGCATGATCTGCTTCCCCTACCCCAAGCGCATGAACGCGATCATCGAGGTGGACCAAGCCGCCGCCGTCATTATGGCCGGCTCCCAGACCGCCCGCGAACTGGGCATCCCTGAGGACCGCTGGGTCTACCTCTGGGGCTGCGGCGACGCCGATGACAAGTGGTTCGTCAGCGACCGCGTCAACCTCCACGCCTCACCCGCCATCCGCACCGCCACCTCACGCGCCCTTGAGATGGCCGCCATCAGCGTGGACGAGATCGACTTCTTTGACCTCTACTCTTGCTTCCCTTCCGCCGTCCAACTGGCCATGGGCGAGCTACGCCTGCCCTTCGATGAACGGCGGCCCCTCACGGTGACCGGCGGCCTCCCGTACGCCGGCGGCCCCGGTAACAACTACGTCATGCACGCCGTCGCCACGGCGGTGGCCCGCCTGCGCCAGAACCCCGACCATAAGGCCCTGATCACCGGGCTCGGTTGGTTCGCCACCAAGCACTCCGCCGCGGTGTACAGCGCCCGGCGCCCGCCCCACGAACCCTGGCAGCGCGCGAACCCCGAGGATGACCAGGCGCGCCTGGAGGTGATGGAGAGCCCTCCTACCGTGGAGCGGCCCGAAGGCCCTGCCCGCGTCGAAAGCTATACCGTCGTGTTCAACCGGGAGGGAGAGCCGGAACAGGGGATCGTTATCGGCCGTCTAGGCGTCGGGGGAGAGCGGGACGCCCGGTTCATCGCCAACACGCCCGCAGACAGCGATCTGCTGTGGTCGATGACCCGCAGGGAGTTCGTGGGCACCTCCGGCCGCGTGCGTCACGACGCGGACAGCGGCCGCAACCTCTTCCAGATCTAGCCCGGCAAGGCGCACACCCCGGCTCCGTTGATGGCCTGTCGCGTTTCCCTTCCTTTGCTGCGGCTGTATCATAGCCAGCGTCAGATTCATGAAGGGATGTCACCCATGACAGGGAACGGAGAGAGCCGTACGGAGCGCGACTCCATGGGCCCCATGGAAGTCCCCGCGGACGCGTACTACGGCGCGTCTACCCAGCGCGCTGTCCTCAACTTCCCACTCAGCGGCCTCCGCTTTGGCCGCCCCTTCATCCGCGTCCTGGGGCTGATCAAGCATGCCGCCGCCCGCGTAAACGCCGACCTGGGCCTGCTCGACCCCGATATCGCCGACGCGATCCAGCAGGCCGCCCGTGAGGTCGCCGATGGCAGGCTCGACGATCAGTTCGTGGTGGACGTCTTCCAGACCGGCTCCGGCACCTCCACCAACATGAACGCCAACGAGGTCATCGCCAACCGTGCGACGGAGCTCCTGGGCGGAGAACGCGGGGCCGGGCTCGTCCATCCCAATGACCACGTCAACCTGGGCCAGTCCTCCAATGACGTCATCCCCACCACGATCCACCTCGCTGCACTGACGGATATCGAGCAGCGGCTCATCCCCGCCCTGGAGCGCCTGCGCCAGGCCCTGGCCACCAAATCGGAGGAGTTCTTGGGCATCGTCAAGACCGGCCGCACCCACCTCCAGGACGCCACGCCTATCCGGCTGGGCCAGGAGTTCCTGGGCTACGCCGGGCAGATGGAGCGGGCCGTGCGCCGCCTGCGCCGCGCCCAGGAGGAGCTCTCCGAGGTAGCCCTCGGCGGCACCGCCGTCGGCACCGGCCTCAACACCCACCCAGAGTTCGCTTCCCGCGTCTGCGCCGTCCTCTCAGAGGAGCTGGGCGTGCCGGTGCGCGAGACGGACAACCACTTCCAGGCTCAGAGCACCCTGGACGCCGTGCTGGAGGCCAGCGGCAGCCTGCGCACCGTCGCCGTCGGCCTGATGAAGATCGCCAGCGACATCAGCTGGCTGGGCACCGGCCCCCACGCTGGCCTGGGCGAGCTGGAGCTGCCAAAGGTGCAGCCGGGCAGCTCCATCATGCCCGGCAAGGTAAACCCGGTCATCCCCGAGTCCCTGATCCATGCCTGCGCCCAGGTGATCGCCAACGACTCCGCCGTCTGTCTCGCCGCCCAGGGCGGATACTTCGAGCTGAACACGAGGATGCCCCTGGCCGCCCACAGTCTCCTCCAGGCGATCGCGCTCCTCGCCGCCGCCACCGATAACTTCGGCGACCGCTGCGTTCGTGGCCTGCGGGCCACCGAGCGCGGCCCCCAGATCGTGGAGGAGAGCCCGGCCATCGCCACCGCCCTGGCCCCCGTCATCGGCTACGACGCTGCCGCTGCCATCGCCAAGGAGGCGGCGGCCAGCGGCCGCACCGTCCGCGAGGTGGCGCGCGAGAGGACCGACCTCTCGCAGGAGGAGCTGGACGGCATCCTCGACCCAGCGTCGATGACCGGGCCCGGCTTCGGCGGCGGCCCGGCCGGGGGCTAGCCCGCTCGGGCAGGCTCGCGAAGAGGCCCGCGCCCCGAGCGGACCTAGGTCAGAGAGGGACGATCTCGCGAGGTGCCCCGCGCGACGAAGGAGAGCAGAAGCTCGACGAGAACGACGACAAGCCCTACCCCGACGATAGCGTCACCGATGCTGAACACCGAGAAGGGGCCCGGGGAGTCCCAGGCGAAGCGATCGGTGAGCCACTGTAGATGAGTGTCGCCCTCGTCCAAGAGAACGTCCTTGCTCAGCGGCACCGCTTCGCCCAGCTCCAGCTCGGCAAGTTCATCACCAAGGCCGGCCTTCTCCATGTTGGCAGGCGAGACGGGCATAAGCCCACCGTTGGTCACGATGGCCAGAAAATTCAGAAGCAGACCGGCACCAATGACCAAGAACCCCACGCGCCGTCGGTTCAGGATGATGAACGCCAGCACGAGGACGTAGGACGCCGAGAAAACGAACCTGCGGAGATCCGCAGCTCCCCCGAAGCCGAAGTAGACAACGATGAGCTGGGCTGCAATCGCAACCAAAGCCAACCAGCCGAAGCGAATCTCAAACTTCGGCAAGGCGGGCCACAATCGCTTCGTCAATACGTAGTAGAGGGGAAGACTGACGGGTTAGGGAGCGGGACGTTATTCAGTCTGAGGGGGCGAACTCCTCGGATAGCCTAGCCCCACTTCAACGGGGCGACGGACGATGCTACTAGAGCACCGATGACCACGAGCGAGTACGCCAGGTACAGCAGTCGCGCCTTCATGGTACCCCCTTTCTCCTGACAGATTCCCTGCTAAGGGTACTCAATTGATACCCTAATATCATCGGGATGTCAAGGGGGTCACCATAGAAATCTCGAAGAATTGAAGCCGAAAAGAGAGGTTGAGGCGGTTATCGTCAAGAAGAAGCCGCCGTGGGCCTCTCACCAGGCCCGTCCGGCGGCCAAGCCAGTTGGGTTCTCTCTAGCTCAGGAGCACCACTGGGCCACCACCGGCTCCCCATTTCCGCTGTCCGCCGGCACATAGCGGACCACGTGCAGGTCTGAGCTGTAGCACCCCCCGCTGAGCACCACGTGCTCCAGCACCAGGGAGCCTGGGGAGCTGTCCAGGGGAGGCTGGGCGCAGCTTCCCCCCTGGACAGCACAGGCAGTGATGGCCGAAGAGTTGCCCTCTGCTTCGGTGGAATGGAGCAGGGAGTTCTGCCCAGCTACCACCGCCAGCAGAAACGCTACAGACAGTACGATTAGACCAAGTCTCATCTTTCAGTCAAAGCCTAGATGAATACGCTCTGGCCGGCCACCGTGGCCAGGGTCAGCGCCACCATCACAACCAGCAAACTGAGTCTCATGTTTAACCTCCAGCACCAGTTTGCCAGACCCCCTCTCGCCAAAATCTCGCCACAATCTCCCCAGGGCGAGTCGATCGGCAAAAGGGCCTAGATGAATACGCTCTGCCCGGCCACCGTGGCCAGGGTCAGCGCCACCATCACAACCAGCAAACTGAGCCTCATGTTTAACCTCCAGCACCAGTTTGCCAGACCCCCTCTCGCCAGAATCTCGCCACAAACACGCCGCCCAAACACAGGAGGGGCGGCCTTGTCGGCCGCCCCTCGCGGTATCTGATGCTGTGCTTTGGCTAGCGCGGGCCCCTGATCTGGCGGCAGATCTCCTCGAACTCTGGGATGTCCTCCCCTCCCAGACCTTCGGACACGACATCTACGTACTTGTGGTAGCAGAAAGCGGCCGCCTCCATCTGGTCGGCGAGGACGTAGTTGCTCATAAGGCGGTACCAGGCGGCCTCATTGTATTCGTCCTCCGACAGGATCTGCTGGCACAGGTCGGCGCTGCGCTTGTACTCGCCCCGCTCGGTGCAGGCACCGGCCATGGCGGTGAGGAGCCTCATGTGCTGCTCCTCCAGTTGCCAGCGCAGCGTCTCCGCCCACTCCGAGTAGAACTCCGAGGCGAACTGGCCCGCGTATAGGGCCCGTGCCTTCTCCATCAGGGCTATCGCCTCATCACCACCGGCGGGCAGCTCCTCCGCCGCCTTGAGGGCCTCCTGGAACTCCTCCACGTCGAACCAGAAGGTGCCCTGGGGGTCCAGGATATACCTGCCGCTGTCCTTAGCGATGCACTCCGGGTAGAGGGCCTTGCGAAGCCTGTAAAGATTGGAGTGGAAGAGGCTGCCGGTCTTATCATCGGGCAGGTCCGGCCAGAGGGCGGTGACGATCTCTTCCTTCCGCAGCGGCCTGCGATTGCAGAGGAAGAAGAAGAACATCTCCTTACTCTTCTCGCTGCGCCACTCCAAGTCGGTTACCTCTCGCCCGTGCATCTCCACCCGCAGATTGCCGAAGCCGTGAGCGGCCAGGCCGGAGGGTGCTCCCTCCTGCTCCGACTCCTCACCCCCCTTCCCCGCCTGCGCCGGCGCGGCGCTTCTGATCACCTTCAGCATGCGAGCATAGTAGCCGTCGGCCAGATTGTGGGCCGCCGCGTACTGCACCAGGAGAGGCACTCGGCTCGCCTCCAGACGAAGGAAGTGATCGTAGCCGAGCTCCTGGACCAGCTTGGCAGCCGCGTCCAGGCAGTCCAGAGCCAGCCGCTTGCGCTTGAGGGCGAAGTAGACCTCCGCCAGATGAAAGTACGCCTTCGTCAACTCTCGCTTGGCGTTACCCTCCTTGAGCAGGGTGACCGCCCGCTCCAGGGAGGCTGCAGCTCCCTTCAGCTCGCCGCGATCGCGTTGAATGAGCCCCCGGCTGGTGCTGCAGATGCCCAGCTCGAAGACGCCGCCCCGCTCCTCAGCATCCGCCGCGGCCTGCCTGACGGTAGCCTCAGCATCCCCGATGTCGCCGGACATGCGCTGGGCGTTGGCCAGGGCATCCATAATGTAGATGGTGAGGTAGGCGTCGTCCTGCTCGCGGGCGAGATCCAGGGCGCGGCCGTATCGCTCGAGCGCCTCCGCCATCTGAGTGCGGTCGCGATGGATGTCGGCCAGGGAGGTCAGCAGGTAAGCCTCGCAGTAGGTGCTGCCGCGGCGATGGGCCTTCTCCAACCCCTGGCGGGTCACCTCTTCCGCGCGGTCGAACTCGCCCTGAAGATAATAGAGCATCCCCAGGTTGGTGAGGGTTTGCGGCAGCAGTTCGTCGTTGCCCAGTTTCAGCCAGCGGACGCGGGCCCGCTCCAGATGGCCCACCGCCTCGCCGAGACGGCCCAGGCTGATTAGGGCGTTGCCTAACTGGTCGCTGACGTGGGCGATGTTGTAGGCATCGCCCTGGGCCTGGTAGATGTCCAGCACTCCCTTGAGCTCGTCCAGCGCCTTGACGAACTCGCCGCACATGCCAAGAGTGATCCCCAGCTCTTTGCGGGCCTCGGTCAGCACCGAAGTCGGCCCATCGTGCTCCAGGAGGAGGGAGCGGGCCCTAATCAGTACCTCCTCCGCTTCCTGGTAGGCGCCCTTCATGCGAAGGCACATCCCCTTGGTGACCAGCGCCGCCGCCAGGGAGGTCCAGTCACCCTCCGCCTCGAACGCCTGAATCGGACGGGCGAGGACGGCGAGAGCTTGATCCTGCTGATTCAGGTAGTGGAGGACGCGCGCTTTCCAGAGCACCAGCTTGGGCTGGGAGTCCAACTCCTCCCCTGGGATCGCCTCCAGCCACTCGGCCAGGGTGTCCCACTCCCCCTGCTCGAAAAGCTCTCGCCCCACACGCTCAGTGACCTTGACGATGCGCTCCCAGGCCCTGGCCTGGAGGAGGTGATAGACGGCCTCCTGCCACCGGGCCTCGCGCTCCAACATAGCGGCGGCCTTCTGGTTGAGATCCGTGAACCGCTGGGCCTCCTGCGCCCGCAGGCGGCTCACCAGGAAGGCCCTGAACAGCTTGTGGTAGCGGTACGACTGCGGGTCCGTGCCTTCCCGCGTGATGAACAGGTTGCGCCGCTCCAGGTAGTCCATCATCTCCTCGGCGTTGTCGATGTCCAGGAGCTCGTTCAGCCCTTGGGGCTCCATGGCCAGCGGCACCGCGCTGTCCGTGAGGAACCGCTGTACCTCCTGAGGCTGCACGCTGAACTGCTCCAGGTCGATGTACTGGAAGAGGGTGTCCGACCCCTTGAGCTGCTCCAGTGATATGGAGGTGCGGGCAACCTGAACCTTGTCCGCCATGAGGATGAGAGCGGCCGCCCAGCCCTCCGTCACATCGGCCAGGTGCTGAGCGTCGTCCAGAGAGATCTCCTTGTTCAGAATGTCCCGGTAGAGCCGGGCCACCTCCTCACAACTGAAGGCGAAGTCGGCCGCCGTCACCGTCGCTACCTCCTGGCGAACCGTCATTAGGGGCAACACCCCCACATCCGGCTGCGTCCGGGTCGACAGCACGACGTGGCAGTTGGAGGGGAGACGGTACAGCCACCCCTCAAGCGCCCGCCGCAACTCCGGCGGCGCTTCGTCCAGGTGATGGAAGTCGTCGAAGACCAAGATGAACGACCTGTCGACCTCCTGAACCGCCGATACCATGAGGTCGACCCACTCCTGGGGACCCAGCCCCTCGTCCCGGGCCAGGGCCTCCTCCACTCCCTGGCCGAAGGATGGGAAGTGAGCCCGGCCGCAGGCCAGCCAGTAGCTCAGGAAGGTCTGGAGATCGCGGTCACGTTCGTCCAGGGAGTACCAGCAGATGGGAGCCTGCCAGCTCTGGACGAAATCCAGCAGCAGCGTGGTCTTGCCGTAGCCAGCGGGGGCGCTGACGACGGTGACTCGGCGGGAGGTGTGCTCTGCCAGCAGGTCCGTGAGCCGCTGGCGATGAAGAATAGCCGGCCGGCGAGCGGGCAGCGTCACCTTGGCCGGATAGTGGACTGACGCCGGCCGCTCCCAGCGTTCGATATCTGTGTGTTCTGCCATCACTGCTTACGGGCAAAGCGTATGTACCCCCGCCGGAGGCGGGGGCCCCACGCTCTAACGGTAAGACGACGCAGGCACCGCTATGTTACCGCCGATGAGAGCCAATTCGGCTGCTGACGCCCAGGCTGCGAGTCTCCCTGCCGGTGCCCACCTCCTGCCGGGAGGGCGCTGCGGCAGGAGAGGCGTTGCTGCAACATCTTCCCGCCAGGTACGTCTTGATATGTAGCTACGGCACGATACCGCCGCGAGCATGCCGTCGTGTATCCATGGGCGCCGGGCCGAGTGAGGCACACAAATGGCTGAGTTGCTGCGAATCCAGAGGTCTCCAGCGGGAGGGCGGTCGAAGCTCCATCCGTTTTCGTCGGCCAGGGGGCGGATCGTCGCCGGCTTTGGTTTCCTGGTCCTCATCCTCGTCGCCGTCGCGGCGGGCTCCGCCTGGCAGGTGCGGGAGCACCGGTCAGATACGGCCGCGATGGAGGAGCACGCCGATACCGCGTTTCTGCTCCAGAACACGCAGGTGAACGCGGAGTCCGCCGCCTCAGGGATTCAGCGCTACGTCATGATCGGCGGCGAGACACTCGTTGCCGGGGACGAAGACCTGCTTCCTAGAATCCGTTCGGAGATGGCCGAGGCCGAAGAGAGCACGGCGCAGGCCATCGCCGACGTTGAGAAGCGGGGCGATAAGGAGCAGACTGCGAGACTCCTCGAAATCTCCGATGATGGTGATTCCCTGATCGCGGGCGTGGAAATGGTCATTGCCCTGCAGCAGAGCGGCGATGCGAAGGGAGCCGCGGCGGCCCTGGAGATGGCGGTAGCGCCCTTCCGGGAGTACGAGGACAAGCTTGAAGCAGCCGCGCAAATCGAGCTTGCGAAAGTGTCGCACCTGCGAAGCGAGGCCGACAAGACAGGTCAAGTCGCCTTCTTGCTCCTTCTCGTTTCTGGTGCGGCGGGCGGAGCCTTGGGGCTGGCGGCCTCAGTTCTCATCGCTCGCTCCATCATCAAACCCCTGTCCTCCCTTGAAGAGACCGCTATCGCCGTCTCCGAGGGTGATCTGGAAGCCCGGGCGCAGGCCATTGGCCCGCGGGAGTTGGCCCACCTGGGAGCGGCCCTGAACCAGATGACAGAGTCGCTCCTGGACGCGTCAAAGCGCCGGGAGCTGGAGGAGGCGCTGCGACAGACCGAGGAGCGCCTGCACACCATTGTTGCCGGCACGCCAATCATCCTGTTCGCGATCGACCGCGAAGGCGTGTTCACGCTATCGGAGGGCAAGGGCCTGGAGGCCCTGGCACTGAAGCCAGGCCAGGTCGTCGGGCGGTCGGTCTTCGATGTGTTCCGCGACGTGCCGCAGATTCAGGAGAAGTTTCGGCGCGCCCTGACCGGGGAACCGCTGACC
This sequence comes from Dehalococcoidia bacterium, assembly GCA_034411955.1. Taxonomy (GTDB): domain Bacteria; phylum Chloroflexota; class Dehalococcoidia; order SM23-28-2; family RBG-16-64-32; genus DAOUMF01. Next base: position 6,952 of record DAOUMF010000143.1, on the reverse strand, counting down.
GGGATCGTGGAGGTAGGGGGGCTGGCCTTCGAGGCCATCTACACACCGCTGCGAGACCAGAACGGCGATGTCAGCGGCGTCATCGGTGTCGCCACGGACGTCACCGAGCGCAGGCGGGCGGAGGAAGAGCTGGAGGAGAGCGAGAGGAGATTCAGGGATATCACAGAGCATGCCGCAGAATGGGTTTGGGAGGTCGACGCCAGCGGGAAGTACACATATGCGAGCCCTGTGGCGGAGAGGATCCTCGGGTACAGACCCGAGGAGGTGCTCGGGAAGCATTTCTACGACCTGTTCCATCCTGAGGACAGGGAAGAGCTCAAGAAAGCGGCGTTTGAAGCATTCGCTCACAAGCAGGCCTTCAGCGAGTTCACGAACCGCAATATCCGCAAGGACGGCAGCGTAGTCTGGCTCTCCACCAGCGGAGTTCCTGTACTTGATGAACAGGGCAACCTTCTCGGGTATAGAGGGGCAGACACGGACGTCACCGAGCGCAAGCGGGCGGAGGAAGCGCTGCGGGAAAGCGAGACGAAGTTCCGCACCCTTGCGGAGACCGTCGCTGCGGGTACCTTCATCTATCAAGGCACGCGGATCCGCTACGTCAACTCCGCGGCGGAGGCGCTGACAGGGTACACGCGGGCAGAGATGCTCGAGATGGACTTCTGGGAAGTGATCGCCCCTGACTTCCGCGAGCTGGCCCGAGAGCGCGGGTTGTCGCGCCCAGAGGGTGAAGACGTTCCCTTGCGCTACGAAGTTAAGCTATTGACGAAGGATGGTGACGAGCGTTGGGTCGATTTCACGGCAGGGAGCGTCGAGTTCGACGGGGAGCCCGCCGTGCTGGGAACGGCATTCGACATCACGGATCGCAAGCGGGCGGAGGAAACGATCAAGCATCTGGCCTACCACGACGCGCTGACCGACCTGCCCAACCGCACGCTGTTCAAAGACCGCCTCACGCAGGCGCTAGCGCAGGCGCGCCGCAAGGGGTCCATGGTGGCGGTATTGTTCCTGGACCTGGACCAATTCAAGGTCGTCAACGACACGCTTGGCCACGCAGAAGGTGACGGGCTTCTGCGACGCGTGGCCGAACGGTTGGCGGGGCTTGTGCGTGAGGGCGACACCGTCGGCCGCGTGGGAGGCGACGAGTTCGTACTGTTGCTTTCGGAAGCCTCCCAAGTGGAGGACGCCGCAGAGGTAGCCGAAAGGATCCTTGAAAGCCTCCGAGGGTCATGGATGCTCCAGGGACAGGAGTTCCGCGTCACCACCAGCATCGGTATCGCCCTGTATCCAGGCGACGGTGATGACGCCGAGAGCCTGCTTCGCAACGCCGACACGGCTATGTACCGGGCCAAGGAACACGGCAGGGACAACTATCAGCTCTACACCCCGGCCATGAACGTCAGGATCGCCGAGCGGCTGGCCCTGGAGAACAGTCTGCGCCACGGTCTGGAGCGGGAGGAGTTCGTGGTCTACTACCAGCCTCAGGTGAACATCGGCACCGGCCAGGTGGTCGGCGTGGAGGCGCTGGTGCGCTGGCAACACCCGAAGCGGGGGCTGGTGCTGCCGGCGGAGTTCATCCCCGCGGCGGAGGAGACCGGCCTGATCGTGCCCCTGGGGGAGTGGGTCCTGCGCACTGCCTGTGCCCAGAACAAGGCCTGGCAGGAGGACGGCCTTCCCCCGGTGCGGGTGGCGGTGAACCTCTCGGCGCGGCAGTTCCAGCAGCGAAACCTCATGGAGGTGGTGGCGCAGGTGCTGGAGGAGACCGGCCTGGCCCCCCGTCTCCTTCAACTGGAGATCACCGAGGGAATCGCCATGAAGGATGTGGACTTCACGATCACCATGCTGCGGGGCCTGAGAGAGATGGGCGTCCAGCTCGCCATAGACGATTTCGGCACCGGCTACTCCTCACTGGCCTATCTCAAGCGCTTGCCCATCGACGCCGTGAAGATCGACCGATCCTTTGTGTCCGACCTCACCGTCGATGCCAACGATGCGGCTATCGCCACCACCGTCATCGCCATGGCCCACAGCCTGAAGCTCAGCGTCATCGCCGAGGGTGTGGAGACCGAGGAGCAGCTCGCTTTCCTCAACCAGCGCCGCTGCGACGAGATGCAGGGCTACCTGTTCAGCAGGCCCGTGCCTGCGGGCGCTCTCGAGAAGATACTGCGGAAGGACGAGCACAGGGCGGCCACCGGCACCGCCGTAGACACCGCTTGAGCCCGCGCCCGCGCGTCGTCGGCCTGGATCTTTCGTCGCTTTTGGCCTAGCGACTGCCGGCTTGCAGGTGACCCGTTCCCACGGCAGCCGGCAGCCCCAGTTGACGATATGCGGGGTACAGCACTGCCACTCCGGCTATGAACACGGCCACCAGTACGCCCGCAGTAGCCACCGTCAACTGAAGCCCGACCAGGTCAGCAAGAATGCTCATGGGCAGAGCGGCCAGCGGCATCAGAGACCAGGTTAGTATGTAGACGCTCATCACCCGGCCGTGCAGTTCTCGTCGGGCGTGGGTGAAGATAAGCGTGTTGTTTATGGTCAGATAGCCGTTGAACGCCAAGCCTACCAGGGCCAGCGCGGGCAGCGCCAGCGCAAAGGTGGGCGCACCACCAAACAGGAACACACCTACGCCAAAGGTGACGCCCAGGGCGAGTTGGAGGGCGGCCCGGTGCGGATAGCCACTGAAATAGGCGATGAAGAGCGAGCCGGTGATGGCCCCGATGCCTACCACGGTGTTCATCACTCCCAGCCCCACGGCGCCGACGTCGTGTACGTCGTCAGCGAACGCCGGCAAGAGAACCATATACGGCATCCCGAGAACGATGGCCACGCATGCCAGCCCGATCAGCACGGTGAGCGCCGGGCTACTCGCCACATAGCGCAGACCGGCCGCGATGTCCTGCCACATGGGCTGGTGGCGGCGGGTAGCAGCAAGGCCCCGGCGGGGGACCCGTAGAAGGGTCAGAGCGGACACGGCATACAACACGCCTATTACGTAGTAGACGCCGGCGACCCCAAAGAGAGAGACGGCGATTAAGCCCCCCGCCAGCGATGGCCCCACGATGCGGGTCGTGTTCACGGCCGAATTGTTGAGCGCCAGAGCGTTCATGAGTTGATGCTCACCTACCAGCTCCGGCACCATCGCCTGCCGGGCCGGTATGGCAAAAGACCAAACCACACCGAGGAAGAACCCGAGCACGACTATATGCCAGATTTCGATCACGTCTGTCTGAACCAGGACGGCCGTGGTGAGCGCTGCCACCGACATCGCGCTGTGAGTGACCAGCAAAAGATCACGCTTCTCTAGCCGATCCGCCAACGCTCCTCCCACCAGAGAGAAGAGCAACAGGGGGATGCCCCAGGCGATGCTGACGACGCCCAGGACGGCGGCGGACCCGGAGAGATCGAAGGCCAGGTAGCCGCGAGCGATCATGTCCATCTGAAAGCCCAGGAAGTAGGTCATCATGCCGCCCCAGAACCAGCGGTAGGTAGGCACCCGCAGCGAAGCGAAGGTTCTCTGCCAGCCGCCGGCCTGGGCACCGTCGGCAAGTTGTCGCGGCGTTGCTGTGGCCGCGCTGTCGGTGGGAACGTCGGGGGAAGCGTACTCTTTCATCGCGCGCAGAAACTTCTCGTCGGGCGTCCTTGCCGGATGGAACCAAACTACGCCATCCTGTGGAAAACGACAAGGACAGGGGGCTCGCTGGCGAAGCCCCCGTCTTAGCGCTCACGTCTCAAGTCTGGTACCTTTCGCTCTAGACGCCATGCACCAGTTCAGCTTCGATTTCAGCGATCCCTTGTTCGACCTGAACGGGTGGCGGGTCGGCCTCCAGGTCATAACCTTCGAGAACACCTACGGTCTCGATCCTCAGCGAACGCGGCTCAGGGAGGAGGGCGGCCGCTGGAGGGTGGAGTCGGCCGGCCTGACCTCCGCGGGTGGACAGCAGAAGCACCGGGGTCGTGCCTGGCTGGCCGCCTCGCCGACCGCCGACGGACTGGAGCTAGTGGCCGGTGCTGAGCACCAGCAGAAGATACGCTGCCTCAAGCTTGTCCTAAGGGGCCTCCCCACCGGCAACCTTATCGGCCGCCGCTGGGAAAGCGGACCGGTGCCGCCGGCGGGGACCGTGCTCCGGTACCCCTTCGACGCCTACACGCCGCTGCCTTTCCACACTCCCCTCGCCTTCCTCTCGAGCCCGGATGGAGGGCTAGTCTACTTTCGCTCTCTTGACGATCGGGTCCGCTGCAAGCGGTTCGCTATCTACCCGGGCGATGATGGACTGACGATGGAGCTCATTCACGAGGAGGCGGCCCACGAGATGGGCAGGTCGGCCGCGACGCCACCCTGGCGCGTGGGCCGCTGCGCCGACGCTGAGGCCGTCGTCGAGGAGCACCTTCACCTCCTCGAGCAGGCCTACAGCCTCCAGCCCTGGGATACCCGGCCGGACGTGCCTCGCTGGGCGCGGGAGATCGCCCTGGTGGTATCCATCCACGGCATGCACTGGACGGGCTACGTGTTCAACACCTACGAGGACGCCCTGCACGTTCTGGAGTGGGTGTGCCAGCGGATCGAAGGGCGGCGCGTCTTGGCCTTCCTGCCCGGCTGGGAGGGCCGCTACTACTGGCAGTACGGCGACTACCGCCCGGAACCGCGCCTGGGCGGCGCCAAGGGGTTTCGAGAGCTGACGGAGGGCGCACGCCGCCTGGGTGTTGCCCTCATGCCGATGTTCGGGGCCAATTGCGCGAACACGGGCCTGCCCGGCTTCGACCGCTGGGGCGAGCCGTCGCGCCTGCGGTCGGCGAGCGGCCTCGTCTTGCAGGGCAACAAGCCGGACTGGGATACCTCCCGGGCCAACGACCCCGGCTGGCAGGCGTGGCTGAACCCCGGCGCGCCCGCCTGGCGCGAGCGGTTGCTGGCCCAGGTGAGCGACCTGGTGGGGGAATATCGACTGCCCGCCGTCTTCTTCGACACACATCACTTCTGGGAGAACGACCCACGGTATCCCGTATACGAGGGACTGGTCGCTTTGCGCGATGGCCTCAAAGAGCGCTTCCCGGAGCTACTGGCGGCGGGGGAAGGCTGGTACGACGCCCTGGGGGCGGTGACGCCCGTCTCGCAGGTGGGGCCTCCCGCGCAGTGGCACCAGGTCTTCTCCCGCTACTGTCGCTGCTTCGGTCACCTCATGTGGGGCGACCCCAGCCGCGCCAGCACGGGGGTCCACGAGGCGGGTCGGACGGGCTTCGGCCTGGTGCCGGAAGGGCGACATTGGTGGCCCACGGTCACCATCGTGGACGGCACGCTGAAGCGGGCCGCGGTGAAGGTCGAGCAGGTCATCGAGCAGGCCCGCAACTACGCTTCGCGCTACTTGGAGTGACGAGCGCTCCAACTTCGTCAAAGGCGCCGGCTGCGCCTCCGGCTCCGGCAGCGTCGCCGGTGCCGCCGCTACACGCGGCCAGAGCGAAGGTGGCGGCTGGCCTGCGGCCCCCTTCGCTGAGCTGCTGTCGTGGAACCCGGACTCTGATTCCGGGCTAACCCTGCTGGACGCGCTTTCGCGGGCATGCGGTAGCCGCACATGGCGCAGCGGCTCTCCACGTCCTCGAATGTTGCCTCCACGATCACGTCACCGAGGCACACGGGGCAGACCTTCAGGCGCCTCATTTGGGCCACCTCCTTCAGCCAGACGACGCGTGGCGGACGGAGGAAATCGATAAGTCAGCGTTCCCGAGTCCCCGCCCACGTGGGAGGGTACGCGTCAAGGACTCAGAGAACGCCCTCACCCCGGCCCTCCTTGCGGCTCGAGGCAGCCTGGATTGTAACAGAAAACATGAAGCGGCCGAGCCGAGAGGAGCCGCGTCTTTGTGGATAACCCCGCCCGATTTTGTGGACAGGTGCCTGCCGCAAGGGCGCCGCAGCCCCTCGAACGCACCGCCAGCGCTCTACCCCGCCGGCGGGTCCTACGGCAGAGGCTCCGGCATGGGCACGCCGGTCTCCTCCGCCAGGCGGCCCAGTAGGGTCACAATCGAGGGATGGAGGGGAATACCGTGTGCCATCCGCTCGGCGCGGGTCTCGAACTCACGCTGGCCAGCGATCAGCACCCGCTCGGCGCCCCCAACGGTGGGCGTGTTGCGGAAGGTGTCCAGAATCTCGTCCATCGCCGCCTTGAACTCGTCGACGGGGCGGAACCCGTCAATCCGCATGGCGCCGAAGAAGTGTCCCACCTCGTGCTTGATGTACTCGATCCTGTGACTGGGGCCGACGCCGGTCAGGATGCCGCAGAGTATGTCCACGACCATCGCTAGATCGTAGCCCTTGTAGGACGAAGCTTCCGGCGTCGAGCCGAGAGGCAGCAACCAGCCGCCGCTCATGACGCGGGTGATGTCGGTGGAGGGGTTGCCCTCTTCGTCTGCTCCCCAGGTCGCGGGAACGGGCTTGCCCTCTCTTCTGGCGACCTCATACTTGCCTACGGCGGCGGCGCTGGTCGCCATGTCCAGCAGGAAGGGATAGCCGGTGCGCGTGGGCACCGCCACGGCGATGGGATTGGTGCCGAGCATGCGGCCCCGGCCGAATGTGGGCGCCATGAAGGGAGGACTGTTGGTGAAGGATATCCCGATCATGTCGTGGGGGATTGCCATGAGGGCGTAGTAGCCGGCGATCCCGTAGTGCCGGCTCCTCGTCGCGGCCACCATGCCCGTCCCGCACCCCTTCGCCTTCTCGATGGCGATGCCCATCGCCCGATTGCCGACGACAGGGCCCAGCCCTTCGTCCCCGTCCACCAGCGCTGTGGACGCGGTCTCGTGGACGATGCGGATGTTGGGGTGGGTCTTCACCACCCCCTGCTTGAATCCCAGGACGTAGCTGGGATGAACCATGAGGCGACCGACCCCGTGGGATTCGATACCCATCAGGTCGGCCTCCACCAGGACCTTCGCCGTGATGCGGGCATCCTCGGGCGGCACATCCATT
>DAOUMF010000142.1:0-1840 GCA_034411955.1 Dehalococcoidia bacterium | reverse complement strand
CGCGCTATCGGGCAGTACCGCAAAAGGCTGTGGTGCTTTGCCCCACCATCCGCAAATGTCCGGCCACGACTGTCAGCATGGCGGCTACGCAGCGGGAGTAGACCCAACGAGCGCCACCAGGCTGGGGAGGGACACCTTCGCCATCCTGATGTTGGTGGCGGTCAGCATGCCTAGTATCCAGGGGTAGTCCCTATCGATGGGGCTTGTGTAGTAGCAGACATAGAGTTCGTCTCCCAGGATCACCGCGCCGGCGTACGACGTGTCTCCGGCGCTGGGCAGATCTGACAGGTACCGCAAGCCGTCTCCTTCGGCAAGGAACATGGACGTGCGCTTCTTGCTGAGGATGCTCCCCTGCTCTGAGAGAGCGGGCAGGCGGCCTGGCTGGTAGCGACCTATCGCGAGTATCTTTCCCCGATACGGCAGCAAGCACGGCCCGTCCAGCCTGGTAACTCGGCTCTTTGTGCAGGACCAGTCGCTGTAAGGCGGTGACGCGATAGCGATCAGCGTCGATGCTTGGGGGTCTCCGAACAGACTGCCGGTCCCCTCCAAGCGCCCCGTGGCCATGATTCTCCCATCCGGCAGAAACTCGATGGCCGTCTCGTCGTTGTGTTCTCCCGCATAGATCTGCGAGACGAAGGACCAGTTTGCGCCGTCGGTCGATTTCAGGAGGATCGACTTCCCGTGTCCATGCCAGTAGGCTGGCACGTACCAGGTAGTGGAGTCGCATGTCTTTGGACGCCAGAACAGCCAGCCCTCCGGCTGAATGTCCTCGAAGGGATGCCAGCTAGTCCCGTCCCGACTGAACGAGTAGAGGGTGGTAGAGGGTTCCGCCGTCCAGCGCACGTTCTCCAAGGCGTACAGGAACAGCTTGGCTCCGATCGCAGCGAACTTCGGGTCCCTCAGTTCGCCTACTGGCGCGCGGAATTCGGCCACTTTCTCCCATTCGCGCGCGTCCCTCGATCGCATGACGATCAGCCTGCTTCGTCTACTGCCGAGGTGCCAAGGGGAGGTCTGATGCACAAGGTAGAAGGAACCGTTCCAGTGAATCAGGTCTGTATTGGAATTGTGAGCGCCATCAGCAACGATGTCCCAGGTCTCGATCTCCAGGCTGGGGTTAACGAAGGCCCTGTTTGGCCTGACAAGCCAGAAGAGCGGCAGCCCACCGACAATGAAAGCCGCGCCCGCCGATGCCGCGGCTGCGCACTTGAGCCTCATCGCGCCCATCCGTTGGCGACCTCCATCCCAGCAGTTCGAGTAGAGGATACAGTCCTGTGCCCTTGATATAGCTCGCAGTCGTCGCATTCTATCGCGCCACCCATCGACGCGCAACGAATCCAGGATGACTCACCGTGGGCCTAGGGCGGATCATCGCCCCAGTACGCGCCGAATCGTATGGTGGCGCCGACCTCGGCTCGGAGACGGCGATCTGTCGAGGTCGGCATGTATGTGTCCAGACTCGACGTCGGGCTCACCATTGAGCACGAGTTTGGCGATGGCCGGGGCGGTTACCTCTACGTGGTCGAGGGCGACATCGGGCTAGACGGCGAGCGAATGACGAGCGGGGACGCCGCCAAGATCACGTCGGCCGGACTGCTCCGCATCCGCGGGCACGTCACCAGCGAACTGATCTTCGTCGACACGCCGCTGTAGCGGAGGAGCGGCAGCGTCGTTTAGGCGACCTCCTGGCTTGCCAGGCCCTACCGCTGACAACCGCTCACCCGAGGGCTAGCAACGCTCACCCGCGGCCCTTCAGCTCGCGGCCTCGCTCGTGATACCGTGCGGGCAGGGCCGAAGCCCGGCAGCCACATTCTCGAGTGATAGGAGGAGTCCACCGTGAGCG
>DAOUMF010000141.1:0-6852 GCA_034411955.1 Dehalococcoidia bacterium | reverse complement strand
GCTACAAGGGGGTCGAAACCACGGAGCTGTTCTTCGAGGACGCCCGCGTGCCCGCCGGAAACCTCGTGGGCGGTGAGGAGGGGAAGGGCTGGTTCCACATCATGTCCACGATTGAGATCGGCCGCATCAACGTGGCCTCCCGCGCTGTGGGCGTCGCCAGCGCCGCCCTGGAGGACTCCATCCGCTACGCCAAGCAGCGCTACACCTTCGGCCGGCCCATCGCCGAGCACCAGGCGATCCAGATCATGCTGGCGGACATGGGCACCAAGATCGAGGCGGCGCGGCTGCTGACCCGGGCCGCCGCCGCCAAGAAGGACGCTGGCGAGCGTGTAGACCTGTGGGGCGGCATGGCCAAGCTGTTCGCCACCGAGGTGGCCCAGGAGGTGTCCCTCCAGGCTATGCGTATCCATGGCGGCTACGGCTATACCAAGGAGATGCGGGTGGAGCGCTTCTACCGCGACACCCCCTTCATGCTCGTCGGTGAAGGCACCAACGAGATCCAGAGGCTGGTCATAGCCCGTAACCTGTTGAAGCTGTACGGGGATTAGCCATCGCTCGGGCGCTAATCTGAGGGCTCAGCATAGGAGACGTGTACAGGCACCGGCTAGGGGGAGGCAGCGCATGGCGGACAAGGAAGAGCTGGAGCGCATAGCTCAGGAGAAAGAGCGGTGGGAGCAGGCCGCCCTCAAGAAGGCCCTGGATCGCAGCGGCGAACGCTCCGACGCCGACTTCCGCACCAGCTCCACTGAGAGCAAACGCCTCTACACCCCACTCGACATCGCGGAGACCGACTACGCCCGCGATGTTGGCTTCCCCGGCGAGTACCCCTACACCCGGGGCGTGCAGCCCACCATGTACCGCGGCCGCCTGTGGTCCATCCGCCAGTACGCTGGCTACGGCACCGCTGAGGAGAGCAACCAGCGCTTCAAGTTCCTCCTCTCACAGGGCCAGCCCGGCCTCTCCGTCGCCTTTGACCTGCCTACCCAGTTGGGATACGACTCCGACGCCCCGATGTCCCAGGGCGAGGTCGGCAAGGTGGGCGTCGCCATCGACACCCTCCACGACATGGAGACGACGTTCGATGGCATCCCCCTGGATCAGGTCAGCACCTCAATGACCATCAACGCTCCCGCGGCCGTCCTCGTCGCCATGTACGCCGTGGTCGGCCAGAAGCAGGGCGTGCCCGGCGATAAGATCCAAGGCACCGTCCAGAATGACGTGCTCAAGGAGTACGTGGCTCGCGGTACCTACATTTACCCGCCCCGCGCCTCCCTGCGCCTCGCCGCCGACCTGATGGGCTACTGCGCCAGGGAGCTCCCCAAATTCAACAGCATCAGCATCAGCGGCTACCATATCCGTGAGGCAGGCGCCACCGCCGTCCAGGAGATGGCCTTCACCTTCGCCAACGCCGTCGCTTACATCGATGCGGCCCTCGACCGCGGCGTGGAGATCGATAGCTTCGCTCCTCGCATCTCTTGGATCTTCAACACCCAGAACAACTTCCTGGAGGAGGCTGCCAAGTACCGTGCCCTGCGTCGCATGTGGGCCAAGATCATGCGCGAGCGCTACGGGGCCAAGGACCCCCGTTCCTGGATGTTCCGCACCCACGTCCAGACCGGCGGCGCCACCCTCACCGCCCAGCAGCCCGAGCTGAACATCGTGCGTGCCGCCTTCCAAGGCCTGGCCACCGTCCTGGGCGGCGTCCAGTCCCTGGCCCTTTCCTGCCACGACGAGGCGCTGGCTCTGCCCACCGAAGAGGCCCAGCGCATCGCCGTGCGCACCCAACAGATCATCGCCTACGAGAGTGGCGTCACTGACAGCGCCGACCCGCTGGCCGGCTCCTACTTCATCGAGTGGCTGACCAACGAACTGGAGAAGGGGGCCTGGGAGTACATCCACCGCATCGAGGACATGGGCGGCGCCGTCACCGCCATCGAGTCCGGATACGTCCAGCGGGAGATCCAGGAAGCGTCCTGGGCCTACCAGCGGGCGGTGGACGAGGGCAAGAAGACCATCGTCGGCGTCAACCGGTTCCGGGTGGAGGACGAGGGGCCGAAGATGATCTTCCGGGTGAACCCAGAGACGGAGCGGGCCCAGATGAAGAAGCTCCAGGACGTCAAGAAGCAACGCGATGACGCCGCCGTGCGCGCGGTCCTCAAACGGCTGGATGGGGCCTGCCGCGATGGCGGGAACCTGCTCCACCCCATCGTGGAGGCTGTCAAGGTCTACGCCACCCTGGGCGAGATCTGCGGCATCATGCGGAACGTGTTCGGGGACTACAGCGCCCCCACCGGCGTTTAGTGACCGGCATGACCCGCGCCGGTGTCGAGCAGCTCCTGTACCTCTTGGACGAGGCGTTCGAGGGCATCGAACAGCCATGGCATTCGGTCCTGGCTAACCTGCGCTCGGTGACAGAGGCGGATTGGCTGTGGACGCCGCCGAACGGAGCCCGCACGATCCGCCTTCTCACCGCCCACATCGGCGCCGCCACACTTCTCTACGACAGCCACGCGTTCGGCGACGGAACCATCGGCTGGAACGACCCCGCGGGCGACCTTGGCCTTGGTATGGAGGACCTCCAGTCGTTCGCGGTGCTCGACAGCGAGCCACCTATGGCTGACATCATCGCCTGGACGGCGGAGACGTACCGCCGCTTCCGAAACCACGTCGCCGAACTCGATGACGGCGATTTGTCCCGTGAGCGCCGCAACCACAAGGGCGAGATGAGAGAGATCCGGTGGTTCGTCTCTGTGATGATCCAGCATTACCTCTACCACGCCGGCGAGATCAATCACATCCGCGCCCTGCGCCAGGGCAACGACCGGTAGGCCCGGCAGTCGTCCCATCGTGTCCGCAGCCGCCCGCTCTCGCCACGAACCGGGGCCGCCCGCCGCTCAGCCGCGCATACCCCTGCGGCGCCTGTTGCTCCTCACGGTTCCCACGGCGGCCTTCGCCTTCGCCCTTCAGGCCGTCCTGGCCGTGACCGAGGCCCCGGCAGCGGGTGCCCTGATCCTCCTGCTCGTCCCCGTTGCCGCCGCCGCGGTTGTCTTCTTCGGCCTGCGGCCCTACCCCAGGACCGGCCGCCTGCGACTGGCGGCGATGGTGGCGGTGGCGCTGTTCCTCCTGGGGCTCACCCTCTGACGCGCGTGTCGGGCCAGCGGCCGAGGCGCCGGCCGGCCTCCGGACTAGAGCAGCCCCTCGATCACGGCCCAGACGCCGAGGCCGTAGAACGGCACCCAGACCGCCCCGAACACCGGCGCGGACGCCACCGTGAGGGCGTAGGTGGTCCGGCCTGAGTAGCCGAGCAGATCGAACAGCAGCCAGCCAAACGCCGGCCCCAGCAGCACCATCGACACCAGCGCCGCGAACGAGCGTGTCGCCGGGCTGGCTGTCTCCGCGATGCTGCGGACCCACTTCTCGAAACGACGGCCGACCTGCGCGATCAGCAGAAGAATCGGGACGATGATAGCGGCGACGATGAGAAACGTCGCTATGTCACCGCGATGGTCAGCGGCCCAGTCCCGTATCTCGCCGCCCGCGAGAGTGACGGCTACAGCGGCAGCGGCCAGCACGCAGGAAGCCCCGAGGATCGCAAGCATTGTCTTGACAGCGGCGGCACGGCTCACGAGCCGCGCAAGGAGGGGGCCAAGCAGGGGCGCCACCCGCGGCCAGACGAAGTCTCTGACCGCGAGGACGACCACTCCCAACACTGCCCAAATGGCGATGAACACCAGAAGCCCCCACGCGAACCCCAGGGCCTGCACAAGAAGCACGATGTGACCAACGAATAGGACTTCCCCAAAGATCACCTCTGCCGCGACGGGAATCGAGAGCAGAGACAATACAACGATACGGCGCAGGCTCGCCACGCCGTCCATTTCAGTATCCTGAGACGTTCGCACTGGGAGATGTCTAACGGTCGCCGCTCTCGCCGCTTCGCTGTCAGGGTGCGGCAGACGATAGTATACACCGGCTCTGCGCAGAGGCGTGTCGGAGCACCCGGTTCCGATCCCCGCCTCGCCGACCGCCGAAGCCCCCGGCCCACTATTTGCCGCGTCAGGGCGATGAGAAGGCCCCCTCTCAAAGAGAAGGATGGAGAAGCGACGGCGGGGGAAGAAAGGCTGCCGCTAGCCGCTGGACAGGCGCGGCCCGTCTCCCAGCCCTGCGGCCTGCCTCAAGTTACCACGAGCCCTCGGGCTCTAGTGGATTGATTCGGGCAGAGCCCCCATCGCTTGCTTCCGGAGGCTGCTCCACATGGAGGCCGATCCGCCCCCAGGCCCATCCCTCTCTGCTCCTGCCATGCCTTGGGGGACGGCTTCCACTTCTGCCACAGCCTCGGGGACGGCCTCTTCGTGCTCGATCTCCTCTTCAGCGGGCACGCCGTCCCGCGCCTCCGTCGACCCGCGAACCTCATCTACGACCAGGGCGACCACCGGGCGGTGAGTGACCTGCGCATCCATCTCGCCGCCGGCGAAGACCCTTATGCGGTCCTGCTCGATGCCGGCCTCGAGAAGGGTCTCGACCAGACGCTCGGCCTCAGCCGTGTTGTCACGGATCGTGATCTCTCCGTGTCTCGGGTCGTTGCGGTCTGCTACCAGCACTATCACTCTAGTCGTCATCAGACGCTCCCTCCTAATCTGCGGGCCTCCGGCCTGATAGTCAGATCGAAGGCCCGCAAAAGGTACCCCAATCTTAAAACCACAAAGGCCGCTGGGTGTTACAGCGCCGGTCGGCGGCGCTACGGCTCGCCCTCAGCCGGTGCGATCCTCAGCACGTCGGCTCGCCGTGCTACAATCCATCCGATGCTCACCTACGACCCCGATGCCGCCGTGGCCCATCTGCGCGGGGCCGATCCCACCCTGGCCCGCATCATCGACGCTGTGGGTCCGTTTGCCCTCCAACCCCGCGACGGCAGCTACCGCGCGCTGGCCCGCGCCATCTTCTTCCAGCAACTCGCCGGCCCCGCTGCCCGCGCCATCCTCAACCGCGTCCTCACCCTCCTCGCCACCGACGACGAGCGCTTCTTCACTCCGGAGCAATTCCTCGCTGCCAGCGAGGAGCAGATCCGTTCCGCAGGTCTTTCCCGGCAGAAGCTCGCCTACCTGCGCGACCTGTCTCAGAGGTTCGCCTCCGGCCAGCTTCGCGATGGGGGGTTCGCCGACGTTAATGATGAAGAGGTGATCCGCAGGGTCTCGTCGGTGAAGGGGATCGGCCGCTGGACCGGCGAGATGTTTCTGATCTTCTCCTTGGGGCGCCCGGACGTGCTGCCGGTGGACGATCTGGGCGTGCGCCGCGGCTTCCAGCAGGCATATCGCCTGCCGGAACTGCCATCACCGGAGGAGATGAGGCGCATCGCCGAGCCCTGGCGGCCCTACCGCAGCGTCGGCACCTGGTACATGTGGCGCAGCCTGGGCGTCACTCTGCCGGAGGAGGGACGATAGGAGTACGGCCACCAAGCTGTGGGATAATGAGGCCGTCCCTCGACAGCGGCGCCGGCCCTTCGCCGGGCGTGGCTAAGAGAGGAGGGGAGTAGCATCATGAGACGACTGCTGTTGGTCTTGCTGGCGGTGCTGGCCGTCGCTCTGGGCTGGCTCGGGCGCGGCCTCGTGAAGAGCGTGGGCATACGCCGTCTGGCGGCTGCCCTGCCCAATCCGGCCAAGCGCTACGGTCTCAGCATTGACATTCCCGTCGATCGGGGAGGGTGGACGAGGCTCACCCTCAAGGCCGATCTCAGCGCCTCCCTGTCGGGAGTTGTGGGTTACCCCGTGGAGGCCGCTGCCTACTCTCACTATGGTGGGTACAACCTCAGCCGCGTCTACAGCGACTTCGTCAACCCCGATTCCGACTACTACCAGGCCTGGATCGGGGCCTACGTCGTGTTTGACGGTGAGCGACGAAACCACTTCGGTTTTGACGATGAGGGGCAGCCCGTCCAGCAGGAGGCGCTGGACGTCCTGGAGGCCGACCAGCGGTTGGTGCTGGACGGCGCCGGATGCCCGAACAAGTTCCCCGACGGCCGCTTCGTGAGGCTCATCGGGGACCTGGTAGCCACCGAGGTCGACCGGGGTGGCGAGCGTTGGTGGAGGTTGGACGGCAAGGCGGAGACCTGGTCGGCTTATCATCGCGGCAGCAGCGCCGGCGGGCACTGGCGGTTTGAGGCCGGCCACGGCCGCGTGCCGGACGGCGCCCCCCATCCGGTGGACGACTTCCACCCGCTGACCTACATCGGTTCGTTCTGGATGCGCCACTTCCCGCAGTGGCAGGTAACCTGCGCCAGGTTCTACATCTACCCCGAGTACACAGACAGGAACGGCGAGAGGGTTACCAGGGGGCAGCGGGTGGAGGCCGAATGCCAGGCGATCGTGGACAGGATCACGTTCGCCAAGAGGTGAGCGTTAGGCGCTCAGCCGAAGGGAATCTCGTCTACCAGGGCGCCCCAGGTCTTCTCCCGTACGGCGAAGTTCGGCACGTCGGCTATCGTGGCCCGCCACTCTGGCGAGGCCATGGCGGATCGGAACGCCTCCACGCTGTCGAACCAGAGTTCCGCGATACCACCGAACTGCAGGTCGCCCTCGGGGGCGGCCGTCGCGGGGTCCTGGACGTACTTCCTGAGGCCGGGCACCTTGGCGGCGATAGGCCCGTGCACTTCGCGCCAGTAGCGCAGCGCCTCCTCCCGGCTCATGTCCTCGCGTAGCTGAAGGACATACACCAACTTCTGCATCCGGGGTGCCTCCTGCTGGGTGCGAACTCCTCCTGCCGGTGGGCGGAGCATAGCACCCGCTGGACGGCGCTGCCAAGCCTGCGTGCCTGGACGACCTCAACCTGACGCGCCTTGACCCCTTCCCCGTCCGC
>DAOUMF010000140.1:0-5335 GCA_034411955.1 Dehalococcoidia bacterium | reverse complement strand
CGTCGGCGGAGCCGCAGGCGGAGGTCATGGCGCGGTTGCCGTGCTTGGCGACGGGGGCGCCGGCAGCAGCGACCACGAAGGCGGCGGCGGTGGAGATGTTGAAGGTGCCGGAGGCGTCGCCGCCGGTACCGCAGGTGTCCACAACGGTCTGGGGGGCATCGACGGTGAGGGCGTGCTCCCGCATAACGCGGGCCATGCCGGTGATCTCGTCCACGGTCTCGCCCTTGAGTCGGAGGGCGACGAGGAAGGCGCCGATCTGGGCGTGGGTGGCCTGGCCGGACATGATCTCGCGCATGACGTCGGCGGCCTCGGCCTCGGTGAGGGCGCGGGCGTCGGTGACGATGGCATCTATGGCTTCGCGGATGTTCATATCACTGCGCCTCCCATGCTCCGTGCGGGGGTTTGCCCCACCCAAGATTCCTTCGCGAAGATGCGATCTACCGCGACAGCGCGCTGTCGCCGCTCAGAACGACAGACGGAGCGGGCGTGGGTGACGATGGCGTCTATGGCTTCGCGGATGTTCATGGCTGCCTCCGCTCAGCGATTCTCTTTATCTCCGGCTCCCCGTTGCCCAATCTGCCGTCCTCTTCAATGACGGGCAAAGTGGACCGCCAAAGGACACCGAACACGCTCTCGTATTCAGCGACGACTACGGGGAGGCTGCCATCAGGAGATTCATCGACGTGGAGAATAACGGTGCCCTCCGGCTCACGGATGCTCATCCCAACGCGCCTTCGATTGCCATCCCACTCCCTACCGTCCCTATAGCGAAGATACCATCCGATATTCACAGCGGGTCCGTTCCCTGTGTTCTTGTACACGACCCTGACCATCCGGTTGTCCCCGAGACGGTCTGTTCCCACTCGCTGCTCAATCACGGGACACAACGTCGCATCCACCATCTCTTTTGTAGCTTGAGCCAGTCGGCTCGTTTCCTCCGCCATCACAACAGAGGTCGCTGCGTGCGTGGCGGCGCTCTTGGCATACCGGAATGTGATGAACACCAGGGCAGCAGTTACCAAGAGGGCGGCTAAGGCCACAAAAACTTGCGCTGCCGGCTCATGTCCCTCCAACCACTCCACAAAATCGCCCCATCGATCGGCTACGAGGAAGATGACCACCGTCACATCTCCAGGAAGTTGCGCAGGACGTCGTGGCCGACAGCGGTGAGGATGGACTCGGGGTGGAACTGCACGCCCTCGATGGAGTGACGGCGGTGGCGCACAGCCATGATGACGCCGCTGTCGGACTCGGCGGTGATCTCCAGCTCGTCGTCGGGGAAGTCCTCTCGCTGGATGGCCAGAGAGTGGTAGCGGATCGCCTCGAAGGGGTTGGGGAGGCCGCGGAGGACGCCGACGCCCTGGTGGTGGATGAGCGACGTCTTGCCGTGGAGGATCTCGCCGGCGCCAGCGACGGTGCCGCCGAACGCCGCGCCGACGCACTGGTGGCCGAGGCAGACGCCCAATATCGGCAGCCTGCCCGCGAAGTGACGCACCAGCGGGACGCTGATGCCGGCCTCCTTCGGCGTACAGGGCCCGGGCGAGATGACGATGCGCTCGGGGGCCATCGCCTCCATCTCCTCCAGGGTGGCCTGGTCGTTGCGCACGACGCTCACCTCGGCGCCGAGCTCGCAGAGGTACTGGTAGAGGTTGTAGGTGAAGCTGTCGTAGTTATCAATGAGGAGGATCACGGGCTCACCTCAGTACCCCAGGCTGCCGGTGGGGACGGTCTCCTCGCTCAGCTCGGCGCGGTCGATGGCGCGCAGCATGGCGCGGGCCTTGTTCTGCGACTCCATGTGCTCCAGCTCCGGCACGCTATCGTAAACGATGCCGCCGGCGGCTTGGGCGTGGGCGACGCCGTCCTTCATGACGATGGTGCGGATGGTGATGGCGGTGTCGAGGTTGCCGGAGAGGTCGAAGTAGCCGACGGCGCCAGCATAGGGGCCACGGCGGTCGCTCTCCAGCTCGGCGATGATCTCCATGGCGCGGATCTTGGGCGCACCCGTCACGGTGCCGGCGGGGAAGCAGGCCCGCAGGGCATCGTAGGAGGTGAGCTCCGGTCGCAGGCGGCCGACGACGTGGGAGACGAGGTGCATCACGTGGGAGTACTTCTCGACCGCCATGAGCTCGGTCGCCCGGACGGTGCCCGGCTGGGCGATGCGGCCGACATCGTTGCGGGCGAGGTCGACGAGCATGATATGCTCGGCCCGCTCCTTCTCGTCGCTGGTGAGCTCCTCCTCCATGCGCCGCTCGTCCTCGGGCTCGCGGCCCCGGCGGCGGGTGCCAGCGATGGGGTGGGTCTCGACGAGTCCGTCCTCGACCCGCACCAGCATCTCGGGCGAGGCGCCGATGATGTGGGCATCGCCCATGGCCAGGTAGTACATGTAGGGCGAGGGGTTGACGGTGCGCAGGGCGCGGTAGACGGAGAAGGGATGGGCGTGGGTGGGCCGCTGAAAGCGCTGGGAGACCTGCACCTGGTAGATGTCACCGGCGACGATGTAGTCGCGGCAGCGCTCCACCTTGCGCAGGAAGTCCTCCTTCTCGGTGTTGGAGACCACGCTCTGCTGGCGGACAGGGGGCGGCTCGATGGGGTAGGGGACGGCGGGGAGAGGCCTGGCCAGGCGCTCGACGAGCTCGTCGATGCGCCAGCAGGCCTGTCGGTAGGAGGCCTCCACATCGCCGTCGAGGCGGCAGTGGGAGACGACCTTGATGGTGTGCTTGAGGTGGTCGAACACGAGGATGGTGTCGGTGAACATGAACAGCGCTTCGGGGTAGCCCTGCGGGTCGGCGTCGGGGACGGGGACGCGGGGCTCGAAGTGGCGGGCGACCTCGTAGGCGAGGAAGCCGACGGCGCCGCCGGTGAAGCGGGGCAGGCCGTTCTCGATGCGAGCGAGGCTGAACCGCGACAGCTCCCCCTCGATCTCCAGGAGGGGGTCCGATCCCTCGTCGGCGCGGGCGTAGGGGCCGCAGCGGAGGACGCGGTAGGGCTCTGTGCCGATGAAGCTGTAGCGGGCCAGCCGCTCGCCGCCCTCCACGGACTCGAGGAGGAACGAGTGGTCGCCGCGGGCAACCTTGAGGAAGGCGGATACGGGCGTCTCCAGGTCGGCGGCGACGTCGCGGTAGACGGGGGCCAGGTTGGCGTCGGGCTGAGCCGCCTTGAGGGCTTGAACGTCAGAGAGGGAGGGAGTGTACATTGCGAGAGCCCCAGTTGTCATTCTAATCCGACGGAGGCGGAGAAGAATCTTGGGAGGGGCTCCCCGCTGGAGAATGGAGTCTGGCTGGCGTGCCCCGCCAGATTCTTCGTCGCTTCGCTCCTCAGAATGACACTGCTCATACGCCTCCCGACATAGAGGCAAGTCGCTGAGTGATTTCGTGGCTGGTTTGCCATCTCAGTCCCCTACCTGCACCGTGTCGGCGTCACGGAAGTAGGTGAGGTCCATGGCCTCGCGGGCCTGGGCCAGGGTGAGGCGGCATTCATCCCGCGCCCGCGCCGAGCCCTCGCGGATGATCTCGTCCACGAGGCGGGGCTTGGCCACGAAGGCGGCCCGCCGCTCCCGCATCGGGTCCAGGAAGCGGTTGATGGCGCGGGCCAGCCGTTTCTTCACCTCCACGTCGCCGACCTTGCCCTTGCGGTAGCGCTCCTTCAGCTCCTGAACCTCATCGCGATCATCGTTGAAGGCGTCGTGGTATACGAACAGGGGGTTGCCCTGGACGCGACCGGGGATGTCGGCGCGGATGCGGGCCGGGTCGGTGTACATGGAGCGAACCCTCTCCTCCACCGTCTTGGGGTCGTCGGAGAGCATGATGACGTTGCCGATCGACTTGCTGGCCTTGGCCTGGCCGTCGGTGCCGATGAGCATGGGTCCGATGGGGGCGTCCGGTTCCGGGAAGATGGGTGCATAGGTTGCGTTGAAGCGACGGGCGATCTCGCGGGTAAGCTCGACGTGGGAGGACTGGTCGCGACTGACGGGGACCACGTCGCCCTTCACCATGAGGATGTCGGCGGCCTGAAGGATGGGGTAGGAGAGGAGGGCCATGGACGCCGTCTCCAGCTTGAGGTCGCGCACGACCTCCTTGAGGGTGGGGATGCGCGGGGCGCGGGGCACGCTCACCAGGGGCATGAACAGCCAGAAGAGGTCCAGAACCTCCGGCACCATGGACTGGAGGTAGATGGTGGTCTTGTTGGGGTCGATGCCGACGGAGAGGTAGTCCATGACCACCTCGCGGATGTTGTCGCCGATCTCGCCCAGGACCTCAGTGCGGGTGGTGAGGACGTGGAGGTCGGCGACGAGGACGAAGCAGTCGAGCTTGTCCTGGAGAGCGACACGCATCTTGAGGGAGCCGACGTAGTGGCCGAGGTGGAGGGGCCCGGTGGGCCGGTCGCCGGTGAGCATGCGCTTCCAGCGGGGGTCGATGGTGAAATCGGACATGTCAGCCAACCTTCGGTATGCTCGCCATGGCCTCCCTGACCTTCTCGGCGGGGTAGGCGTAGTCCTCCAGTTTGCCGGCGAGGAAGGCCTCGTAGGCGGCGAGGTCGAGGAGGCCGTGGCCGCTGAAGTTGAAGAGGATGACACGCTGCTCGCCGGCCTCGCGGGCGGCCAGGGCCTCGTCCACGGCACAGCAGACGGCGTGGGCGGTCTCCGGAGCGGGGATGACGCCTTCGGCGCGGGCGAACTGGACGGCGGCCTGGAAAGCGGCGTTCTGGTGGAAGGCTCGCGCCTCCATGTGGCCGTCGGCGCAGAGCTTGGAGATGATTGGGGCCATGCCGTGGTATCGGAGGCCGCCGGCGTGGATGCCCGGCGGAACGAAGGTGTGGCCGAGGGTGTGCATCTGGAGGAGGGGCGTAGTCCCGGCCGTGTCACCGAAATCGTAGGCGTACTCGCCGCGGGTGACGGAGGGGCAGGCCTCCGGCTCGGCGGCGACGAAGCGTGCGCTCTTGCCGCCCCGCAGGCGGTCCCGCATGAAGGGGAGGCAGAGGCCGGCATAGTTGGAGCCGCCCCCGATGCAGCCGATGACGACGTCGGGGTAGTCGCCGGCCATCTCCATCTGTTTCATCGCTTCCTGGCCGACGACGGTCTGGTGGAGGAGGACGTGGTTGAGGACGGAGCCCAGGGAGTAGTTGGTGTCGTCCTTAGTGGCGGCGTCCTCCGCCGCCTCGGAGATGGCGATGCCCAGGGAGCCCGGTGACTCGGGGTCCTGTTCGAGGATAGCCCGTCCTGCCTGAGTGTCGGAGGTGGGAGAGGCGACGACCTGCGCGCCCCAGGTCTCCATCATCACCCGCCGGTAGGGCTTCTGGTGGTAGGAGACCTTGACCATGTAGACCTTCAGGTCCAGGC
>DAOUMF010000139.1:0-18014 GCA_034411955.1 Dehalococcoidia bacterium | reverse complement strand
CCCCAGTCCCAGGATACCGACATAGTTGCCCTGCGCGCCGCCGCTCATGACGACACCACGGTTGTTTCCGATAATGGCGTTGCCCTTGACGGTGTTGCCGTCGGTGCCGCTCCCGGTGATCACGACGCCGTCCAGGGTGTTGCCTGAGATGAGGTTGCAGGCCAGGTCGCAGACACCGAAGGAAGATGTGCCGCCGACGGTGTTGTCTTGGGCACCGTCATCTACGATGACGCCGTCGATGCCGTTCGCTAGCGCCCCAGTCCCGGCGGCATTCGTGCCGATGTAGTTCCCCTTCACCACGTTCCCGGTCGCGTCGCTGCCGGTGATGGACACTCCGTGAACGACGTTGCCGGAAATGACGTTGCGCGCCCCGGCCGCCGTGCCCCCGATGGTGTTGCCGGGTGCGCCGACGATGCTCACCCCGCTGCCGCTGTTACCCAGGACAGAGTCGCCGGTGATGTCGGTGCCCATGTAGTTGCCCGACACGGTGTTGTCGGTCGTGCCGCTGCCGGTCATGTACACGCCGTCATCCCCGTTGCCGGAGATAACGTTTCGCTCGCCGGCGGTGTCGCCGCCGATCGTGTTGCTCTGGGCACTGCCCTGTATGATGACGCCGCCCATAACATTCGCTAGCGCCGCAGTCCCGGCGGCATTCGTGCCGATGTAGTTGCCGCTGACGGTGTTCCCGTCCGTGCCGCTGTACATGATGCGCACGCCGACCGTGGTGTTGCCAGACATGACGTTGCGGTCGGCAGCGGTGGCGCCGCCGATAGTGTTGTTCTGCGCGCCGCCGTCGATGTGCACGCCGTCATCACCGTTGGCCACCGCGGCCGTGCCGGCGGCGTTGGTGCCGATGTAGTTGGCGCGCACCACGTTCCCCGTCGCGCCACTGCCGCTGATCGACACTCCGAAAGTGCCGTTGCCGGAAATGAGGCTGTTGGCGATGGTGTTGTTGGGCGCGTCGACGATGTTGATGCCGTTGCCGGTGTTTCCCAGGTCGACGTCGCCGTAGACGTCGGTGCCGATGTAGTTGTCCTCGAGGAGATTGCCGCCGTTCGTGCTCACCTGGATGCCGTCGCCACCGAAGCGGTTGATCGCCAGTTCCCGCACGACAGTGTTGCCGGCGGTGATGGTCAGGCCGTCGCCGCTCACGTCGAATCCGTCCAGCTCGACGATCGGGGTGCCGGCCCAGCCGGGCTGGGTGGCGCCGTCGATGATCACCGGCTGCGCGATGGTGGGCAGGGCGCTCCCTGGCGAGATGGTGCATACGCCGTTTTCCGCGTTGCACCCGGGGTCGGTGGAAGCATCGATGTGGAAATGGATCCTGTCCGTGCCCGCGTTGGCGTCGGCCTCCTCGATGGCGGCGCGGAGGGTGCAGACGGCGCCGGCGGTGGCGCAGGTGCCGTTGCCGGGCGCGGCGTCAGCGGCGTCGCCGGTATCATCGACCGTGAACACGCTCATGGGGGGCGCCGTCGTCGCGAACTTCAGGTCGTCGCTTGTGTAGTCCTGGTACGAGATGACCGCGTTCCCGTTCCCATCCATCGCAATGGACGTGAACAGGCCCACGTTTCCGGCCGTGTCGACGGCCTCCAGGCTCCAGTCGGAGCCCTGGTCGCAGTTGCCGTTGGTGCTTTCCGACAGGTCGCACACGGCGACCTTGAGGTTCCAGTTTGTGAAGTCGAAGTACGAGATCGTGGGGTCCCCGCTTCCGTCAACGGCGATCGCGCTGGAGCTCCCCACTTCTCCGGGCGAGTCGACCGTCACCTTGCTCCAGTCGCCGCTCTGGTCGCAGTTCCCGTTGGTACTGGCCGACATGTCACAGATGGCGAAATTCAGGTTTGTGCTTCTCCGGTACGAGATGACGGGGTCCCCGTTGGCGTCCACCGCGATGGAGGTGCGGTCCGTAACGCTGCCCGAGTGTACCGTCAATGTGTTCCAGTCGCCGGGCTGGTCGCAGTTGCCGTTGGCGCTCGCCGACATGTCGCAGATGGCGAAATTCAGGCTGTAAGGGCTGTGTATATATGAGATCAGGGGGTCGCCGTTGGCGTCCACCGCAATGGACATGCCGCCGTTCTCGTACGGCTCCGCTCCCGCGTCCACGGTCACCTTGCTCCAGTCGCCGGGCTGGTCGCAGTTGCCGTTGGTGCTGGCGGACATGTCACAGATGGCGAAGCGGAGGCCGGTGTATCTCCGGTTGTACGAGATGACGGGGTCGTCGCTCCCGGTCACCGCGATTGAGGAATCGAAGTTGCCTCCTGTCGCCGAGGCCACCGCCACCGTGCTCCAGTCAACGGGCTTGTTGCAGTTGCCGTTGGCGCTGGACCACGGCTCGCAGATGGCGAACTTGACGTCCCCGTTTGTCCAGTCTAGATACGAGATGACGGGGCTACCGCCAGGGCCTACCGCGATGGACGTCTGCTGCCCCACCTCTCCCGCCGAGTCCACCGTCACCGTGCTCCAGACGGAGGGGAAGGTGTACAGGATATCCTTGTCCGCTCCGATGGTGCCGCCCAGGTTCTCGTCGGAGTCCCAGACCGCCACCCAGTTGCCGGCGGTGTCGGTCGTCACCTGAGGGTACTCGTCGGCCCCCGAGTCGGTGGCGGCATTCGAGTTGACGGCTGCGGGGTCGGTCCATGAGGTCCCATTGTTTGTGGACCGGGCCACCAGGATGTCGAAGTCCGTGCCGATGGTGCCGCCCAGGTCGTCCTCGGAATTCCAGACCGCTACCCAGTTGCCCGCCTCATCGGTCGTCACCTGAGGGACGAAGTCGAGCCTCACGTCGGTGGCGGCGTTGGTGTTGAGCTCGACGGGGGCCGTCCAGGTGGCGCCGTTGTTGGTAGAGCGGGAGACCAGGATGTCCCAGTCCGTACCGATGGTGCCGCCTACGTTCTCCTCGGAAGCCCAGACCGCTACCCACTTGCCCGCGCCGTCGGTCGTCACCTGTGGGAGATTGTCATCCCCCGAGTCGGTGCTGGCGTTGGTGTTGAGGGCGGCGACGGGTGTCCAGGTGGCGCCATTGTCGGTGGAGCGGGAGACGAAGATGTCGTAGTCCGTGCCGATGCCGCCCAAGTTCTCGTCTGAATACCAGACGGCCACCCAGTTGCCCCCTCCGTCAGTCGTTACTTCCGGGGACAGGTCAGTCTCCGAGTCGGTGGCGGCGTTGTTATTGAGGGCGGCGAGAGCGGTCCAGGTGGCGCCGTTGTCGGTGGAACGGGAGACCAGGATGTCGCCGTCCGTCCCGAACTCGCCGCCCGACCAGACCGCCACCCAGTTGCCGGCGCCGTCGGTAGTCACCTGAGGGTCATAGTCAGGATAAGTGGAGTCGGTGCCGGCGTTACTGTTGAGGGCGGCGGGAGCCGTCCAGGAAGTCCCGTTGTCGGTGGAGCGGGAGACCAGGATGTCGAAGTCCGTGCCGATGGTGCCACCTACGTTCTCATTGGAAACCCAGACCGCCACCCAGTTGCCGGCGCCGTCGGTGGTCACCTGAGGGTAAGAGTCTTCGCCCGAGTCGGTGGCGGCGTTGTTATTGAGCTCGGCGGGCGCCGTCCAGGTCGACCCATTGTCCGTGGAGCGGGCCGCCAGGATGTCGTAGTCCGTGCCGATAGTGCCGCCCAGATTCTCGTCGGACTGCCAGACGGCCACCCAGTTGCCCGCGCCGTCGGTCGTGACTTGAGCGTGCTCGTCACCCCCCGAGTCGGTGGCGGCGTTGGTGTTGAGGGCGGCGGGTGGAGGGGTGATGGGGGTGGTGGTCGCCCTGCCGCCGACCATGAGCGCCAGCGCCAGGGCAGCGAGCGTTATGGACAGCCTGCGGGCGGCTGCACCGGTGATCCGTGGTGCCGATATTGTGTTCATCCGTCGCCTCCCCTCCGGCGACGGTGGCCCGCTCGTTACGGAATTGTGTTTCGCGTATAGAAGAACGCCTGCGGGACGGCGGCGCTATGACCGGGATCACACTGCGGGGCCGGTTTGTGGCGTGTGGCCGCTCCAGCAATCACGCCATGGAAAAATCTGTAAGATAGCGGGGCAACCCCGAGCAGCATTTCGCAACCCCCTGACTACGCCTTCCGGCCCGACCTGTGGATTATAGCATAACGAAGCAGTAAAGCTGATGAGCTGATAGGGGTTCGCCAAGTGTGGCTCAGCTTCGGGGTCGGCATGCTGGAGCTAGGCAGGGAGGTGTCACTACGCGCTCCCCTCCGGCGGGCTAGGGGCCCTGAGTCCTCTCCTGCAAGCTACGGGCCCGCTCCAACTGCTTGGGCATCCCCGCCTGCTCCCAGACCTGTGCGGCCTCCGCCAGCAGGTCGCGGACCCGCTCGCGGTCCTCCGCGCGACCGTGCTCTAGGAGGCAGCACGCGTACCAGTAGGAGGCCTCGGCGAGTTCGGCGCGGGCGCCGATATCGCGCGCCTGGCGGATAGCCGTCTCGAAGTGGTCGACTGCCTCCTCGAACCGGCCGCTGGCACCGGCCACCATCGCCAGGGCGCGGCTGACCAACTGGGGGATGGAGGACGCCCCCGTGAGCACGTACCCGGAGACGGCTGTCCACTCTTTCAGTGGCTGGTACAGATCGGCCGCCGCTTCCTTTTCCCCGAGGACAGCCAGCGCCGCGGCCAAGGTCGTCCTCGCTTCCCCCAGGCTGGTCGTCCAGGGATCATCGAAGTTGAAGTAGCCGCGCACCTGGGGGAGCATCTCCCGCGCCTCTTTGTCGCGGCCGCCCAGGGCACGCAGGAGGAGGAGGATCGGCCGCGGGTCGTCGATGGGTGCCGCAGACATGCGGTCATGGGAGGAGATCGCTTCGGAGAGGAGATCCTCGAACTCGTCCCAGTAACCCTGTAGAAAGCGGATGTACGCCCTGTTCATAAGAGCGCCCGGAGTGCCAGATTCGGCCTGCGAAGCCTCGATCAGTTCCAGGAGTTGGCCGTTCAGGGCTTCCGCCTGGGGAAGGTCTCCACGTAGACAGGCGATCTCGCTAGATATCCACTTCGTGTCGCAGAGGGCCAGGAAACTGCCCGCCTTGCGCGCCAGACGTTCCTCCTCATCCATCGACCGTTCGGCTTCTGAAAGATCTCCGAGCATAAGCAGCACGTGTCGCCTGGAGGAAGAGACCTGGCTGGCCGTCGCCAAGTCGTCGCCGGCCAGCGAGCAGGTGACGCTCTTGTTGAGCCAGTCAGCCGCCTCGGCCAGGCGGCAATAGTTGAGGCAATGCATGCCGCGGATGAAGGCAGAGAACCCCAAGGCCGCCGGGCTATCGAGCCGTTTGGCGATCTCCATGGATTGGTCGAGCAGGCGCTCCGCCTCCGTCGGCCCCCCAAAGGCACTAAGGCTGAAGCCGGCCTGCGCCAAGAGGCGGGAGCGTATCTCCGTATCATAGTCGCCCAGCACCCGCAGACTTCGCTGAACAACTTCGGAGGCTTCATGGAACTGTCCGCGGAAGCCGTACAACTTTCGCAGGAAGAAGCCGATCCAGCCGACAGCCTCCCTGTCCCCCACCCGCTCGAACGTGTCCATCGCCTCCTGCCAGCTGGCTACGGCGCCCTCCCAGTCGCCGAAGCCGCTCTGCGCTTCGCCCACGTGGCGCAGCAGTTGCGCCCGCTCCCGCTCCTCGTCGACGGGAGTCAGTTCAAAGGCCTGCTTGTAGTAGTCGGCGGCTCGCTCCCAGGCTGCGGCCCTACTGGCCTTGTCGGCAGCGAGCGTGAGATAGCGACGCGTCTTCTCCGCGGGCGCCATCCCTTCGGCGCGGCGAAGGTGATGTGCTATCTCCTCCGGCTCAGCCCGCGTCGCCTCCTCCAGGGCCTCGCTGACGCGGAGGTGAAGCCGCCGGCGCCGAATGCCTGACAGGTTGTTGTACAGGGTCTGTTGGGTGAGCTGATGGGGAAACCGAAATGAGGCAACTGCCGCTTCTGTCTCCTCGATCATCCCCATGCGGATCGCCTCATCGAGGCTGTCAAGCAACGCGTCCGCAGGGACCTCGGCGAGGGATTCGAGTAGGTCGTAAGTGAAATCTCGTCCGGCAACGGAAGCAACGGCAAGAACCTTACAGGTTTCCTCTCGGAGGCCGCTGAGGCGGCGCTGGGTGACGGCCCGCACGCTCTCCGGAACGTCCCACTCCTCGGGGGACACGCCGGTCTGCCAGCGGCCGTCGCGGTCGAGAAGCTTCCCTTCCATGTCCAGGTGGTTGACAAGCTCCGCGATGAAGAAGGGGTTTCCAGCCGTCTCCTGGAAGAGCGCCTCGGCGAGCCCCTGCGGCGATTCGCCGCGCCCCATGGTGGCGAGGAGCTCCCGAATTGCAGGAACATCTAGGCCCGCCAGCCTAACACGGCGGTAGACCTGCACGCGGCCGAACTCGGCAAGAGCGGCTGTCAGCGAGGACGAAGCCTCTATGTCCTCCTCGCGGCAGGTGGCGAGGATGAAGATGGGGGCAGCAGCGAGCGTGGGGGCGAGATGGCGCAGTAGCACGCAGCTCGCGGGTTCGGCCCAATGAAGGTCCTCGATGAGAAGCAAAGTGGGACGGCGGCCGGCCATGCGCCTGAGCCAGCGACGCACCGTCTCCAGGAGTCGGTACCGCTCTTGCTCAGGCGGCAGCGGTGAGCTGTCGCCATCAATAGGGATACGCCGAGCGAGCTCGGGTGCCAGTCGGGCTATCTCCGGCGCATCCTCGCCCAGTTCGTCGAGGAGGACGTCATCCGGTCGACCCTGGATGTAGTCGCGAAGGATCTCGACGAAAGGCATGTAGGGAGGAGCGCCCTCCGTGTCGTAGCAGTGACCGCGGTAGACCCGCACTCCGCGGCTCCTCGCGTGGCTGGCCAGTTCTTCAGCCAGGCGGGTTTTCCCAACGCCTGCCTCGCCGGCAAGTAGCAGGAAGAGGCCCGAGCCAGTCAAGACCTGCTCCAGGGATCGCTGAAGGTCCCCCAACTCCTCATCGCGGCCGACGAAGCGAGGTCGTCGCAAGGCAGCCACAGACGGACGTTCTGCGGGGCCAACGACTGCTTGGAAGATCCGGTACGGCTCACGGAGCCCTTTGAGGTGAAACTCTCCTTTGAACTTGTACTCGACCCCGCGCATCCCCTGGCCGAGTTGCTTGACGGCCTCTGAGGTGAGGATCTCGCCTCCCTCGGCCAGGGCTGCTATTCGGGCAGCCACAATGACGGCTGCGCCGAAGAAATCGCCCTCCTCCTGGATCGCCTCGCCAGCGTTGAGGCCCATTCGCACCATGAATGCGCGGGTCGGCTGTTCCTCGTTGTGCCGGGCGATGGCCTGCTGAATGGCCCCAGCGCAGGTCAGGGCGGAGGTGGGACTCCGAAAGGTAATCATGAAACCGTCGCCCATCGCCTTGACCTCGGAGCCGCCGTGTTGCGCCACCTCGGCTCGCAAGAGCGAGTTGTGAATGCGCAGGATCTCTTGAGCCCCCTCGTCACCCAGTGTCTCGGTGAGCTGTGTGGACCCCACCACGTCGGTGAAGAGGAAGGTAACTACCGACGGCGCTCCGCCGATGGTCATAAGGGTGAACCTCCGTGTCGGTGAACCAGATTATCGGCGACGCTCGAAATGGCGTCAACTTGCGCCCGGAGCGCTCTGGCGCGAAGAGAATGGGTCTGACTACCGCGGGGCACTCCCTGCAACCGTGGTCACAGGCAGCCTCCAGGGTGTGTAAGATGCCGCTCCGCCAACCGTTGTACAGGTGGGAGGTGCGTGGGCGGCGATCGGTTGCGGGGCTGGTGGAAGCTTCCTGGATGACCCACAGGGTTGCGGCCGCGCCTCCTCCACCCGTCTCCCTCCCTCCATTGGGTGAACCTTGGGTGAACGAGCGTCATGCGGCCCACAGAGTGGTGTTGGAAGTAGTAGAGGAGTCTGTTGGGCATGGTGGCAAACAGCGAGTGGTATCACGTCTCCAGCCACGGCGCCATCCTTTTCTGCGTCGCCGTGCACCCCGATTCCACCATCGAGGACCTCTCCCGCATGATGTCGCTCAGCCGCCGTCAGACCTGGAACATCGTCAGTACCCTCCGTCGGGATGGTATGCTCCACGTTCGTTGGAATGGACGCACTCAGCACTACGCCGTGAACCTGGACGCGCCCCTCCGCCATCCCACGGTGGAGGGCTTCACCCTGCGCGATGTCCTGGGGAGACTCATGGAGTTGCTGCCCCAAGACGGGGCGTCTGCGCTGTAACAGGCCCTGACCCGCGTTGCTGTTGGCTCCGGAGGAGGTCGCACCGCGCGTCGGTATTGCTCGCCCCCGAATCTTGCGTCGCATGCCCCCTGTGGTATCATGGCGTCCGGAGGTGGGTGATCTCAGGCGATAACTGAACGTGTTTCGCTGGGCGCGTTCCTTCTGACAGCACACCGCTCAGAGGGATATGCTTCACACGCAAGAGATCGCAGGTTCAAATCCTGCACCGCCCACCAGTTGACAGACGGGGGCCGAAGTGGCGGAATGGCAGACGCGCTGCGTTCAGGGCGCAGTGCCCGTAAGGGCGTGTGGGTTCAAATCCCACCTTCGGCACCATGTTCAGGCAAACAGGGGCCGTACGCCCGGCCCCAATCTTGCGCGCTCGTAGCTCAGTCCGGATAGAGCGCAGCCCTGCGGAGGCTGAGGTCGTGGGTTCGAGTCCCACCGAGCGCGCCATCGCTTCTACTGCGATGTCGTGGTACGTATACGTGCTAGAGAACGAAGCGGGTCGTCGCTACGTCGGCAGCACTGGGCGTACTGCTCAACTACGGCTGGCTGAGCACAACGCTGGGCTGAATCGTTGGACTCGCGCGCACCGACCTTGGCGGTTGCTGTATTGGGAGGCGTATGAAGACAAACGCGTCGCTGTCGCCCGGGAGCGGTTCTTCAAAACCGGCGCTGGTCGGCGCCTTAGGGATCGCCTTGTAGCGTGCGTCCATAGCGATGGCGCTGGTACCTTGGGCCGGATAGAGTCCGCCTAAGGCGGAGAGGCTGAGGTCGTGTCCGCCTAAGGCGGAGAGTCCCACCGAGCGCGCCATCGCTTCTCTCCGCTTGCCGCCTGCGGCTCGCCCTGTCCGGACGACGAAAGCCGCGATGACGCCCCGTCGACCGAAGTGACCGCGCCGGATCGCACGACATAGGAGAAAAGTCTGGAGTTGATGACCACCGGCGTCTCTCTGGAGCGCACTGGACAGCTTTCCGGATCGGTTGCACACTATATCTGCGCATCGAGAGGGAGGAGGATGAGGCGAGATGCGGAAAGCAGTGGCCGGGGCCGTCCTGGCGGTCACGTTGCTGGTCATCGCCGGGTTCATCACGCTTGCTTACCCCTTCATCTATCGCGATTCCCTGGCCGAACCGTTCTTTCAGATAGACGCCGCCGAACAAAAGGCGAGGCTCGACTCGCAGATAGTCATCGAAGTCCGGGGCAGCTTCTCTGAAGAAGAGGTTCGGGAGTCGCTGGAGATACATCCACGTGTTCCGGTCGGGGAAGAGGATCTGGCGGTGGAGCACATCGCGAGATTCCCCTGGCACGAAGGCTTTCCATGGGCCAAGACGAGGGTGACCATCAATCCTCATGAGTCCCGCCTCTTTGATCCAGAGACCAGCTACACCGTAGCTCTGAAAGACGAATACCTGACCTTTGAGACGATCACTCTACCGCGTGTCGTAGATGCTCACATTGACTCGGCTCTTCGGGATGACTTCAACGATGTCCCTACGTCCAGCCCGATCGTCCTGACGTTCAACGAGGAGGTGCTCTGGCAGGACGAATACCTCGACGTGGAGCCTTCCGTGCCGGTGACAACGACCGCAGAAAGAGCTTCCGGCGGCACGGAGATCTGGGTGATTCCGGAAGACCGCTGGGAGAATCGCACCGCCTATACCCTCACTGTCAAGGAAGGCGTAGAGGACGTCTTTGGTCATGAAGGGGTCGAAGAGTACTCTTTGAACTTTGCTACCTGGCCCCGACCAACCGTGGCAAGAGCGGGACCCACCGGCAATGACTTGCCTGTCGACTCGACGGTGAGAGTGGAGTTCGAGCGGGGTGTCGACCGGCAGACGGTTGAGGACGCTTTCACCGTCGAGCCCGCCGTCTCAGGGAACTTCGAATGGGAAACCGATAAGGTGTTGAAATGGGAACCGTCCAAGCTCCAGTACTCGACAACATACACGGTATCGGTGGAAGGCAAGGCGATTGGAGGAGACCCGCTGCTTCGATACAGGTGGCTCTTCACCACCAGGTCTCAGCCAACGGTGATTGAGGCGCAGCCTGTCGGCAGTGGCTTGTCAGCGGGTTCTCTGGTCAGAATCCAGTTCGACCGAGAAGTCGACCGCAAAGCGGTCGAAAAGGCTTTCCAGATCCAGCCAGACGTGGCTGGAAGCTTCGACTGGGAGAGCAATCGTGTGGTGACATGGAAGCCCGAAAAGCTTGAGTACTCAACAACCTACACAGTGTCGGCGGGCGGCAAGTCGGCCGACGGAGATCCGATTGTCCGGCGTGAATGGGCCTTCTCTACCCACGACCCGCCCGTTTTTGTGGAGATCGAAGGCAGCGAGCACAGCCCAACACTGCTTCGTGCCGTCGCGAGTGGAGGTACGGGAGAGTACTTCTACACGTGGAACAGCGGAGAGACCAGCGCGGAGGTCTCGGTAGACCTCTGGTATGACGAGGCTCGGACCTTTGAAGCGACGGTATACAGTGGAGACCAGACCGCCACTGCCCGTCTCCTGGTTGTTGGTCCGCCATCACCGTGTCCGAAGGGCTGGCAAGTCATCACCGAGGAGCTCTGCTACAACGAAGAGACACTGCCGGGGCCGGTGCGGGTATTCCTGACACGCGTGGACCTCCAAGACTCTAACCTTCAATTGCAGGCGGCGCCAGCGGCAGACTATGTCGGCCACGCCAACACCGTGAGCAAATCAGCCCAAGCTCGCGATGCTCTTGTCGCGATAAACGGAGATTTCTTTCACCTGAGCAGCGGAGAGTACTTCACCCTGGGCCCCATCATCTCCGGGGGAAACGTCATTTACGCTCCAGTGTCAACCGAGACTGTCTTCGCTCTTGACCACGACCTCAACTCTTGGGTTGGCCGAGCAGACGCGCTCGAAGTGGACGTGAAGACGCCGGTTGCCGAACCCAAGCGGCTTCGGATGATAAACAGCGCTCCCGCAGAGAACGGCCTCGCGCTCTTCAACGCCTATTGGGGGACTCACCTTTCGCTGGACGTAAATGGATGCTACGGCCTGTTTGCTCCCGGCGACACAATGACGAGCACCGCCTATGAATTCTCCTGCGGCGTAATTAAGGACGTTCCTCTCAGGGTGGGAGAGTTTGCGCTGGTTGGCACGGGTCAGGCAACCGAGTGGATGAAGGAAAACATCGAGCAGCCCCTCACGCTTTCGACGTCATTTCCCATCCCAAACGTCGACTTCATGGTGGGTGGCTCTCACGTCCTCATTCAGGACGGTGAACCTAGCGAGCTCGACTCCCACCTAAGCGGCAGACATCCCAGAACTGCGATCGGCATCGACGACGAGGGGTTTGTGTACTTCGTCGTGGTCGATGGACGAAGCAGTGCTTCGGTGGGCATGACCCTTGGGGAGCTGCAGCAGTATCTGAGTCAGCTTGGCCTTGTCAATGCGATAAACCTGGACGGAGGGGGCAGCAGCACTATGGTGCTGCAACAGTCGGTTATGAACACCCCGTCCGACGGAAGAGAGCGTCCCGTGGCAGCCGTGGTCGAGGTTACGAAGCAGCGGGACACCTGCTGGCACGAACTCATTCGGTGCTAGCTGTTCGGGTCGGCGGCCTTCAGCTTGCCGCCTTCAGGCCCGACGTTACGGACTCTCTGTGACCTCCACGAGCTCCACGTCGAACGTCAGCTCCGCGTTCGGCGGTATGGTCGGTGGGCTCCCCTCCTCGCCGTAGGCTAAGTCTGGCGGTATGATAAGCCGCCGTTTGCCTCCCACCTTCATTGTCGCCAGCCCCTCGTCCCAGCCGGCAATCACCTGCCCCGCGCCGAGCATGAACTGGAACGGCGTTCCCCTGTCCAGGGAGCTATCGAACTTCGTGCCGTCCTCACTTAACCACCCGGTGTAATGCACCGCAAGGATTTGCCCCGGCTGAGGGGTGTCCCCCTCTCCAGCTTCGATGTCGATGATGCCGAGGCCGGTCTCGGTGAAGGTGGGCTCATCAGGCAGAGGGGGCGGCCCCGAGTCCTGCCCTGTAGCCGTGGCGTCGTCCTGCGCCGGGGGAGTGACCGGCACCGACGCGGACTTTCCTCCGTCCTCGTCACCCCCAAACACCGCCAGTATCACGGCCAACGCGACTAGAGCCGCTGTCGCCGTTCCTGCCCCTACGAGCAGGGGATTCTCACGGATCCATGCCAGCCGCTCACGCTCTCGATGTTCCTGCTCTGTCGGCTCCCGTCCGGTCGTCCCTTGCTGTCTGCTCATTTGGCTGGACTTGCTCCTCCGTCCCGAACCGTCTTTCTGGATACGAGCATAGCTTTGCGCCGTATCAGACTACAGTCAAGGGCGCTATCACTGAGGGCCCCCGACATGAACCGCCGAACGCTGTACCCCAGCCACCGGCAGGGAATCCCGCCCTCGACCTGTGGGCCATTGGCGCCTACTCAGCCTCTTTCAGGGCGGCGTCGATAGTGCTCTTGAACCCCGGCTGCATCGTGCCGGATTGATCCGGATAGTCCTCGAACGGCTTGGCACCTGAGACGAGTTGACCGTTGATGAAGAAGGCGGGTGTTCCCGTCGCTCCGTAGGACCGAGCATCCTCGGCGTCCTTGTTCACCTCCTCGGCCTGCTTGCCCCCGTCCAGGCAGTCGTTGAAGGTAGCGGTATCAAGGTTCAACTGGGCTGCGTAACCCTTCAGGCTATCCACATCGAGGGCACCCTGGTTGGCGAATAACAGGTCGTGGTACTCCCAGAACTTGCCCTGGTCGTCGGCGCATTCGGAGGCCTCGGCGGCCTTTTGAGCGTACTGGTGGAGGCTGGTGAGGGGCAAGTCCCTGTACACAAACTTGATCTTGCCCTCGTACGCATCCAGGATCTGGTCCAGAGTTTCATCACGGAAACTCTTGCAGTACGGTCACTGGTAGTCGCTGAACTCGATGATCGTCACCGGCGCGTCCGCCGGGCCTTTGAAGGGGTCGTCGTCAGCGCTCGCTGCCACCACCGGTGGCACTGTGGGCGTGGCCTGGGCCGAAGGCGTTACCGCGGACGGGCTTGGCTGCGCGACAGCGGCTGTCCCACTATCGTCGTTGCTCACCAGCTCGTTGGTGAAGAAGCCCGCCGCAAAAAGACCCGGAGCGAAGACCACCAGCACCACCGCGGACACCAGTGCCCAAACGATATGTGGCGGCCTCCCGCCAGGTGAGCCCCGCGCCTCAGGGCCCTTGGTCTTCCCCCGACTGCCCGTCCGGGCGGAGCGGTTGCTCTCGTCCGCCATGCCATGCCCTCTCTTTCCGCCGAAGAACGTTGACTTGGCGGCTCAGCAGTCTCCGCTTCCTGCGTTTCCGCTATTCCAGGACAACGTCAACTGTGAGCCTAAAGCATCCCACGGCCCGACCCCTTTTCTCGGGTGCGTCTATTATACCCGGTTTGGTGGTCACTACTCCTGGCTCTGAGCGGCTCCAAGGCGCTGACCGCGAGCGCCCCAGTCGCGCTCATCGATATGAGTACGGCAGCCCCGCTCGCCCTCCACCGCCAGCCCCTGCGACAGGGCCGATTGCCCTACTCTCGCCACGCCGGGGGGCTCTTTGCGTTGCGGAGCCTGGCGTTATCTGCCTACGAGAGATTGATTCCCTGGTAGCTCGGGGGGCGCTCCCGTTTGGAAGGGGCCGGCTTCGGGAGCCGGGCGTAGGCGATGTACCCGCATTGCAGGCACTGGCGGTCACCGTCCAGGTAGGGGAATAGACTGCCCCTACACTTGGGGCATACGTTGGGCCGGGCACCCAACGTGGCTGAGCGTTTCATGACTTTGACACCTCACACGGTCTAGCATCCACTGGTCTTACGTCGGGGCTTGGCAGGGCGGATTGGTGTAGCGTCTGACGGCGGCGCTGATGCCGAGGCGGATCTGGGGCTCCGTCAGTCGGCTACTCCTGCCACCTGACCTCGTGCAGCCGTACCGGCTCATCGAACCCCTTCAGCGCCACCTCGCCCCTGTCAGCGAAGAGGAAGTGTTTGCCCTTGGCGAGTTGCCTGACGACGTCGGACACTAGTATCTCGCCACCCTTGGCCGCTGCCGCGATTCGGGCTGCCTCTATCACCGCCGTCCCGAACAGGTCCTCGTCCTCCGCTATCGGCTCCCCGGCGTTCAGCCCCCCTCGCACCAGTATCGGCTCCTCCGCCGCCTCGTTGTGGGCGGCGACGGCCCTCTGCATGGCGATGGCGGACTCCAGGGCCTTGGTCGCCGAGGAGAACGACGCCATGAACCCGTCACCCATCGTCTTCAGTTCAGAGCCGCCGTGCGACTTCAGCGCCTCCCGCACCATGCGCTCGTGCTGCCGCAGCAGGTCACGGGCTTTGGCGTCACCCAGGCGTTGGGTCATCGCCGTGGAGCCTTCCACGTCGGTGAAGAGGACGGTGCGGAAGGCGCTGGCCTCGGGCGGGGCGGCCTCCGCCGCCATCTCTGGCCCCTCGCCTAGGAACTCGTCGATGGCGGCCAGGGCCGCCTCCATATTGTCCAGATAGGGCATGGGCGACGCACCCTCAAGTAGAACCAAGCGAGCGTCCGGGATGCGGGATGCGAGCTGTTTGGCGGCCTGGACACCAGGGTAGGAATACAGTCGACGGTGCAGCACCAGCGTCGGCGCCCTCAGCTGCGGCAGCAGACCCGTCACGTCCCACTCCCACAGCGGGTTCATAATTGACAGGGCTGTCTCTTGCGTGACGGACCCCCGTAGGAACTCAGCGAGTTGCCGTGCCTCCTCACCCGCCGACCATCCGAACAATATATGAGCCATCGTTTCCGTGTATATCACCCAGTCCTTTTCTTGCAGAGCCAAGTCTGCCTCGGCTTCTGGCGTCCCCAGCAAGTCCGAGGTTCGGGCATAGGAGCACCAGAGGAGCAGGTGCGACACCCGCTCCGGGTGGCGGGCGGCGTAGGCGATGGCGACTGGCCCCCCGTCCATGAAACCGAGGAGGGCGAACCTCTTCAGGCCTAAATGCGCAACCACCGCCTCCAAGTCCAAGAAAAAAGTCTCCAGGGAGAAGCCAGTTACATCTCGGTCGCTCAGCCCAGTCCCTCTTCCGTCATAGCGGACTACCATCCTCCCTTCCGCCAGGCGCTCATACCAAGAGCCAGCCGCAGGAGGCTGCCAATCGAACTGGATATTGCTGAATACTGGGTGTGGCATGTACACCAGCGGCGCACCTTCCCCTAGCGTCCAGAAGGCGATGTTCACCCCGTCGGCGGTCTTCGCGTACTGGATACGCGGCTCCATGGCGGTCCTATCCTAGACCTTGAGATGGCTGCCTTCGGCGCTCCCAGTTGTCCTGGAGGGCCAGCATCCGCCGACCGCCGTGGAACATGACGGAGCGCAACGGCTCTGGGGGAAGGGGAATCACCCGCCGGTTGACGAAGAAGAGATCGGTGAGCTCTGTCTTCTCCTCCCTCACCAGATCGCGCAGGATCTGCCCGGCCATGTTGGTGAGCGCTACCCCCTGGCCAACGCAGCCCAGACTGAAGATCACGCGCCGGTCGCCACCCAGGTACCCCATCGCCGGGAAGAAGTCGATTGGCGCCGAGATCGGTCCACCCCATCGATGCGTGATCTCAGCGTTTGCCAAGCTGGGGAAGAGCTCAACGATTGTGCGCTCCAAACGGGCGAAGGTCGGCCGGTGCTGGTCGAAGCCCACCCGCCCGCCGTAGTAGTACACAACATCCTCTCCACCCATGAGCAAGCGATTGTCCGAAGTCAGGCGGTAGTAATGGATGAGGTTGCGCGCGTCGCCGATCCCCTGGCGGTGCCGCCAGCCGATAGGCGACAGGTGCTCCTCAGTGAGCGGCTCGGTGAGAACGATGTAGGTGAACATGGGGAATGCCTTGGAGTGAAGGCGGGGGAAGTGCTGAGTGAAGGCATTGGTGGCGAAGACCACCTTGCGGGCTGCCACACTGCCCTGCGGTGTCTCCAGCCTGATGCGCGGCCTCAGATGAGCTGCCTCCACGGGCGTGTGCTCGTAGATTTCCGCACCGGCGCCTTCGGCTAAGTCCTTCAGACCCCGTGCCAGCTTGGCCGGATTGACCAGGGCGCACTCATCCTCCCCTTTCGCCCCCATGTAGAGGGGAGAGTTTACCTCCTCCCGCAGCTCTCGCGCGTCCAGCCAGCGCATCCCGTCGATGCCTAGCTCCTCGGCCAAACGGATCGCCCGCTGCAGGCGATCGACCTGGGCTGGGTTGGTGGCGACCACGAGTTCGCCGTTCTTCTCGTAGTCGCAGTCTATACCGTGCTCCTGCACCATCTCCCCGAGGTGCCTCACGGCGCGCACCGCGAAGTCGTGGGCCTGCCGCGCCTTCTCCTTCCCAAAGCGTAGGGCCGTTGTCGTCAGGCCCATTCCCATCACCGTCGTGACGAATCCGGCGTTGCGACCGCTGGCGCCGTAGGCGACAACGTCCGAGTCCAGCACGACGACTCGCAGAGACGGATCGGCCTGACGAAGGTACCAGGCGGTGGACAGGCCGGTGAATCCCGCACCGACGATAGCAACGTCGGCGCGGATGTCCTCCTCCAGCGG
The DNA here is from genome assembly GCA_034411955.1 of Dehalococcoidia bacterium. GTDB lineage: Bacteria > Chloroflexota > Dehalococcoidia > SM23-28-2 > RBG-16-64-32 > DAOUMF01. The sequence goes on along the minus strand of DAOUMF010000139.1, from coordinate 1,309 downwards.
TGGATTGTCCTGGTAGGGCGTCGCGCCCAGCCAGAAGCTCTTAGATGCCCAGTCAATCATGTGCTGCACGCCTCGCCCTCTCCTAGATTCCAGAATGCGATACTCACCCCGTCATTCGTCTTGGCGTACTGGATTCGTCGCTCCATGTCTACCAGATCGATCTCACGGCAAGAGCTGATTCTCGCACTCCCGTAGTCGGCGGCTCAGTACGGGAAGAATGGCGAGGGCCACCTGGATGTTGCTCCTCACCTCACCCAGGAAGTCCCAGCGCGTTAGCACAAGGCACTCGCAGTCGGTGGCAGCGCGTACGCTCGCGGCGCGAGGAAAGCCGTCGAGGAGGGCCATCTCGCCGAAGAAGTCTCCCGCATTGAGCGTGCCCACTACGCGCTCCCCCTCCTGTCCCAGTCCCTTGACCGCCTCGAGTTGTCCCTGGCATACGACGTAGAACGCCACTGCCTCATCACCCTCTTTCACCAACAACTCGCCGGGGGTGAAGCGGCGGACTGTCGCGGACCGAGCGAGAGCGTCGAGAGAGCCCCGCTGCAACACGGAAAAGATTGCCGCCTTGGCCAATGCTTCCCTAGCTTCCATCATTACCCTCCATTCTGCCGTTACCTCCAAGCTACCTCGAACACCCGATGCCTACCTGCTAGCCCCTTCAGCTCCACCTCTCGCCCCTCGCCGAACTCGATGTCCCCCGCGCTCTCCGTCAGCTCCTTCAGCAGCGACGACACCAGTATCTCGCCCCCGTGCGCCTGGGCCGCGATGCGGGCGGCCAGGATCACGTTCTTGCCGTAGAAGTCGTCCGCCTCCTTGATCGCCTCCCCGGTGTGCAGGCCGATGCGCACGTGGATATCGTCCGCTCGTCCTGAGCCTGCCGAAGGACGAGCGGTGTTCCACTCCGTGATCGCCCGCTGGGTGTCGACGGCGCACCGGAGGGCGCGGCGGGCGCTCCCGAAGGCGAGCATGAAGCCGTCTCCCTCCGCCTTCACCTCGTAGCCCTCGTGGGCGGCCACCTGCTCCCGGACGATGGCGTTGTGGGAGCGCAGCAGCTCCAGCCAGCGTTTGTCGCCCAGGCGCTCCGTCATCTCGGTGGAGCCCTCGATGTCGGTGAAGAGGATGGTGACGGTGCCGTCGGGGGCGGCGTGCGGGCGCAGGTCGGGCCGCTCGATGCTGACTGCCGCCGCCACGGCGTCGATTGACGACTGCGACACGGTGGGGTCGATGCCCTGGGCCTGGAGCTTGAGGGCCAGGCCCTTCTCGACCAGAGCCTTCATGCCCAGCTCCTGGGCGGTGTCCAGGGCTTGGG
>DAOUMF010000138.1:0-2986 GCA_034411955.1 Dehalococcoidia bacterium | reverse complement strand
CCGCCAGAGCGGTCCAGCCAGGCAGGTCGGTGCGGCCGGGCACGGCCAGGCACGTCTCGGCGATGACCGGCGGGGGCGTGCGACGGGAACGCCCGATCCGAACGTCGCTGGCGGAGACCGAAGCCGTCAGGCCGTGAGGCAGGGAGACGCTGCCGCGACGCTTGGTCAGCGCTTCCTCGACCGCGGCGATGTGGACGGCCTCCAGGTCGACTTCGGCGCCCGCCAGACGGCGGACGGCGCGGCGCAGCAGGCGTGCCCTGAGGGCCGCTGGCAGGGAGGCGAAGGCTCGTCGGGGGAAGACGACGCCGCCGTCCTCAAGCGACGTCTGGGACCGCCACTCGGCCTCAGCGGCGTCGTCAAGATAGTCGACGGCGGCGGCCGCGGCCTGGCCCAGGCGGCACAGCGCCTCGTCGAGCCTGGGATTGACGCGGCGCAGCATGGGTAGCACCTCATGGCGCAGGCGGTTGCGGGTCGCCTGCAGGAGCAGGTTGGTGGGGTCTTCGCGTGGGGTGACGCCTGCCTCACGGCAGTAGCGGAGGGTCTCCGCGCGGGTGGTCTCCAACAGGGGCCTGGCCAAGGCGGGGCCGCGGCCCAGGGGCCAGGGGGAGCGCGGTCGCAGGCCGATGAGGCCGTCCAGGCCGCTGCCGCGCAGCAGGTGCAGCAGCACCGTCTCGGCCCGGTCATCTCTGGTGTGGCCGAGGGCTACCACGCTGGCCTTGAGCCGTTTGGCCTCCCGCCCCAGAAAGTGGAAGCGGAGGTGGCGCGCCGCCTCCTCCACTGATTCCCGCCGCTGGCGGACGCGGGCCGGCACGTCGGCGGCCCCGGACACAAGGGGCAGGCCAAGCTCGGCGGCGAGGTCGTGCACGACCGCCTCGTCCTCGTGGGCCTCCTCTCGCGAGCGCAGCATGTGGTCGAAGTGGGCGACCGTCAGGTGGATATCGAGCTCCTCCGCCAGTCGAGCGAGGATGAGGAGGAGCGCCATGGAGTCCTGCCCGCCGGAGACGGCGACTAGGACGCGCTCGCCGGGGAGGAGGACACCTCGGCGGCGGGCGAAGCGGAGGACGCGCTCCTCCAGCCCCCTTGTGATACGGGTGGCGGCTCTGGGATGGCCGGCGCTTCGCGGGGCATCTGCTGACGGCATGACGAAATCGGGGCGGCGATGCCTAGTCGCCGCCCCGTAATTGTATCGCTTTTCCCCCACCTCAGCGGATGAGGGACTCCCACCAGAGCTCGTCTTCCTCGGATTGGTCGGGCTCGGGCGTGGGCGATGCCGCGGTGGAGATGACGACGATGCTGGTCTCGCCTTTGCTCACGAGGCCCAACTGCTCGCGGGCCACCGCCTCAATGTACTCATCGGATCCCAGGTACTCGCGGAGAGCCTCAAGGCGCTCATAGCGCTGCTGGAGTGCCGCGATGTCGGCCTCGAGCCGGTTCTCGCGGTCGTTCAGATGGCCGGCACGGAGGCCGGTGGTGGCACCGATCACCAGGAAGTAGCCGACGATAATGGCCGTCACCCCTAGAACGATCCGGGTGCCTGTTATTCTAGGAAAACGCCTAAACACCCGCTCCATACCTCGTCCAAGCCTGCGACCGTTCCTACCCTCAGGCAATAGTTAGAACGCGGCCCGCGCTGGCGGGTTAGTCAGCTTCGAGGTGGCAGGTGTCATTCAGTCTCACTAGCACGACTCGAGCGGGCAGAAAGTCCACGACGGAGACCGCACCCACCGAGTGACGGAGGTGACGGAACTGAGCCAGCCGGATGCCGAGGACGCGAACCAGCACGGACAGGATGACGAAATTGTGCGTGACGGCCGCCACCGTGTCGTCGGCGTGGCGGGCCGCCAGTGCCTGCACCGTGGCCCAGGCGCGCTCCTGCACGTCCACCAGGCTCTCCCCTCCCGGCATCGGCTGGTTAGGGCCCTCCTCGCTGGCCCACACCTTCAAGAGGTTCGGGTAACGCGACTGGACCTCGGCAATAGTCAGGCCGTCCGCCTCCCCGATGTCCATCTCGATGAGCCCCTGCTCGATCTGTACCGTCAAGTCGTGGTGAGCGGCGACAGCGCGGGCGGTGTCCAGAGTCCGCCGCAAAGGGCTGGAGTAGACGGCGGCCAGGGGTTCGCGGGCCAGCGCGCGGGCCGCCCGTTCGGCCTGCCAGAGGCCGCGCTCGTTGAGGGGGACGTCGTCGCGTCCCAGGGCAAGGTTCAGCCGATTGGACTCGGTTTCGCCGTGACGGACCAGGAAGAGACGCACTGAGAGAAGGATACGGGAACGTCGGCCCTGGGTCGACTCGCTTCCTACGGCAGACTGCGGTAGGACTGGACGATTCTCAGAAGGTCGTCCCTGATCAGTAGATAGTCCTCGAACGTAGCCGTCTCCGACGGCGCTGCCCCGTACTGTATCCCCGTCCCGTCGTCCAGGAGCACGCCCAGCGTCTCGTTGTGATAGTCCAGCGTTTCGCCCGGGCCCCGTTCCTCGAAGCCGTGAGCGGTGTACGTCCCGCCGTCTATGAGCAGCGTCTCCTCCCGGTCGGGCCCCTCGTAGGCGCGGCCCGTCCTGCCGCAGATGACGTACTCTGAGCTCTCAACCGACGAGGCCGCGAAGTTGATGTATCCAAGCTCGTATTGCACGCTTATGCATACCTTGCCCGTGTACTGCTCGTACACGTCCTCGAAGGTAACCCCGGCCTCGAATTCCTCTGTGGGGACCGAGAACGCCTCCATTGGCGCCTCAGTTATCTCCGCTCCCGCTGGATACCTGAACTCGTAATCGTAGACGTCGTTGGTGTAGGTCAGCCATCCCGCGTATTCGTCCTCCCCTTCCGGCGAGGGCTCGACCGTCCCCTCAGCGGAAGCGGTCTCCTCCGCTGCTGTCGGTGAAGCCGTGACCGTGCCGGTTACCTGCACGGTCACGGCCGGCCTTGCGGCCGTGTCCCCGTCGTCGCCGCAAGAGACCGTCGCGCCCCCCACCACCCCAGCGACGATTACAC
>DAOUMF010000137.1:0-3460 GCA_034411955.1 Dehalococcoidia bacterium | reverse complement strand
CCGCAGAGCAGCCCATCGCGGTGGGGGAAGATCTCCATCGCCGCCGTCGGGTTGACGCCCTCGGCCTCCATTACCCGCCGGGTGCGCAGGAAGTAGACGTCGGCGCTGTCGCCGGCGAGGACGTGGGGGGCTGGTTGGAATAGCTGCTCGTCCACCAACGCCTATCCCACAGGGGTGCCGGTCACTTCCGCTCCCAGGACTGTCTTGAGCTGGTGAAGGGCGAACTTATGGGCCTCGGCGTCGAAGGTGGCTACACAGTCCGCCGGCACCTCCACGGCGTAGTCGCGGTTGCGGGCATCGGCGACGGTGTACAGGACGCAGATGTTGGTGCAATCGCCCGCGACGATGATCTTGTCCGGCTCCAGCTCTTTGAGCCGCTGATCCAGGTTCGTCTCGAAGAAGCCGGAGTAGCGCCGCTTGGGGATCACCTCCTCGGCGAACACCTGCAGCTCGGGGATCACCTCGGCCTCCTCGGTGCCGCGAACGCAGTGAGGCGAGAACATCTTGAACTCCAGGTCGTCCGGGTCGTGCGTGTCGCAGAGGAAGATGATGTGGGAGCCCTTGGCCTTCTCCTCCCGCAGGAGTTCCCGAATGCGAGGGATGATCTCGCGTATGGTGGGGCCCACGAAGAGGCTGTGGCCCTCCTCGCAGAAGCCGCGCACCATGTCCACCACCAGGACGACGTTGGACATCCGCCGCGTGTCTCCTAGCGGCGGAGGATCAGCCGTCGCATCACCACCGTCTCGCTGACGGCGTAGGTGCCCTCGGGTACCTCCCCGTTGCGCCGAGCGGGAGTCTTGCTCTTCGCTGGCCGCCGCGTCGGCAGCCGCAGCGCCCCCTTGGCCAGGGCCGTGAGTGCCATCTCCGCGGCCACGCCCAGCGCCACCAGCGCGACGCCCCGCGCCAAGACGGGCGCGGTCTGTCTCCACAGCATGGGGGGAGTGGGTGCCCGCTTGACCGGCAGGCGGAGGTTTCTCAACGCCGCGCCGCACTTTCGGCAGTGGGTATCAGCCCAGGAAACGTAGGCCCCGCACCTCTCACATCGCATGGCGACCTCCAACGGCAACAGCCCGTTCGCCGCCATAATAGCATGCTGCCGTTCGGCTCCTCAAACGCACCTTCGGGCGCTAGCTCTGCGTCCCCGCCGCGATGCGCTCGATCTCAGGCGTCAGGTCCTGGCCCGCGATCTCGCGTCCCCGCGCATCCACCACCCGCTTCTCGCTGATTCGCACTCGCCCCTCGGCGAAGGCCCGCAGCGTCTCCACCACCAGCGGCAGCTCCCGTGCCACCCCCTGGCGGCGGATCTCCTGGAAGAGAGCGTTTTCCTCCCCTTCCTCCGTCTTGACCGTCGCCACGCCCCGCCGCTCCACGTCTCGCCAGAGGTCATCGAGGGCGGGGCCGCGGATGGGGTAGGTGCAGTAGGCGACCGGCGGGCCCATGTCCAGGTCCGTCGTCGCCAGGTGCATGCGTACGCCGGAGTGGTCGAGACCCTCCTCGATTAGCCACCAGATCACCCCCTGCCAGGTGCCCGGCGGGCCGTCGGGAGCGGCCGGATGCAGGTTCAGGAGGTCGAATCGGTTGCACAGCACCTCGGTGCCGATGAGCATGAAGCCGGCCAGCACGCCCAGGTCGAACTGGTAGGGCTCCAGGAGGCGGATCACCTCCCGGTCGTAGTCGTGTCGCCACTGCGGGAGGGGCTCGCCCGCCTTGGCCGGGCTCTCGCCGCGTTCGCGCCGGAAGCGCACTGTCGAGAGGGTAACCAGCGGAAGGTCGTAGCCGCGCACCTGCTCGAAGAGCAGATCCGTCTGGGGGTCCTGGCCCGGCTCCCGGTTGCAGAAGACGACTACGATCCGGGCGTCCAGTCGCCCGGCGGCGATCTCGTCCTGGACGGTGGCCAGGAGGCCCCGCGAGCCGGGGCCGCGGCCGGTGGTGAACCAGCCAAGCCTAAGGGTCATTTCGAAAATCCTCAGCTGCCATCTGCCCGTAGCTGCGGGCCTTTAGGCCTGCCTCCCAATCAGGGCTGAAGCCCTGCAGCTACACATCAGGCGGGCCTCCAGCCCAGCTTCCGCCGCAGCGACGCGTAGCGGCTGATGAGGTGAACCAGAGGCGTCGACGGATGTCCTACCAGCGTCCCCCAGCGCAGCGCTTCCAGGAACTCCTCCGGCCCCTCGAATGTGGGCGCCTCCACGTAGGCCCGGCCCATCTCCCAGGGCGAATGGGCGTCGGTTACCGCCACGCCTACCAGCCCGTTCTCCTCGGCCGCTCGGGCTGCCCTATCGTTGTCCTGCGCGACGGTCGTGCGGGCGTTCATCACCTCGATGATGTCCGCCAGCGGCGCCAGGTCGGCAAGACGTTCGCCGCCGATGCCGCCGCGAAACCGGTCCAGCGGGTGCGGCAGCGACACGAGCGCCGACTGGGCGCGGATGCGTTCGACCGTCTCCCGTGCGCTCAATCCGGGCGGTATCTCCTCCTGTAGGAAGAGGCCGATGATCTCGCCTTCTCGGGAGCATATCTCCTCGCCTAGGATCACCCGGAAGGGCGCTATCTCCTGCACCGCCAGCGCCCCGCGCATGGTGTCGTGATCCGTGACGGCGACGCAGGTGATCCCCTTCCTCTGGCAGGTCTCGACGAACTTCTGGGGGGAGGTTATCGCGTCCGGCGAGTAGTGGGTGTGGGTGTGCAGGTCGATGTGCAGGAGCCGGTCGTCGCTCATTCGGGCGGGATATCCTCCTCTTCGTCGAGCGGGTACGGCTCCGGCTCCTCGCCCGCCTGAGGCGGGAAATCCTCCTGGAGCTTCGTGATCTTGAGCTCCGCCTGCTGCAACTGCTCCTGGCAGCGCTGGGCCAGCTTCATTCCCTCCTCGTACAGGGCCAGCGACTCCTCCAGAGTGAGGCCGCCCTCTTCCAGACGCGTCACCGTCTCTTCCAGCCGCCTGTACAGGGCTTCGAACCCCTCCGGCTCGGGTTTTTTCCTAGAACCCATACTGCCTCGAGACCTCGGCCGGGAACCTCCCGTCCTGCACGTGCACCGTAAGCCGGTCGCGTCCCTGCACCTGTCGGACGCTGGTCACCACCCGTCCGTCCTCACGCATCTGGACGACGGCGTAGCCACGGGCCAGGGTGCGCCGGGGGTCCAGCGACCTGAGCTGGGCGGCGAAGCTGCTCAGCTTCTCGCCTCGCCTCGCCGTGGCGCGCTCCATCGCCACCTCCGTCGCCAGCACCAGGCCGCCGAGGCGCTGTCGCCACTGCCCCGCGTCGGGCCGCGCCAGGCGCAGGCGATGGACGACCTGCGCAATGGCGGCGCGCCCCTGGTTCACCTGCCCTGCCGTCCACGCCTGCAGCGACAGTGCCAAGCCTTCCAGACGGCGCCCGACGTCGGCGCGGTCCGGCACCGCCGTCTCCGCCGCCGCCGACGGCGTCGGCGCCCGGACGTCCGCCACGTAGTCGGCTATCGTGTAGTC
>DAOUMF010000136.1:0-5441 GCA_034411955.1 Dehalococcoidia bacterium | reverse complement strand
GTACAGCGGCAACCGGCCGGAGGAGTACCACGAGCTGTTCGGCATGCTGAACGATATGGGGGTGGAGGGGATGATGGTGTCGCCGGGGTTCCAGTACAAGGAGGTGGGCCAGCACGATATCTTCATGCAGCGGGAGGAGGCGAACTCCTTCTTCCGTCGCATCTTCGAGGGAGGCAGGGACGGCATCCGCTTCTACAACAACCCGCTGTACCTGGACTTCCTCCAGGGCAAGCGGCACTACCAGTGCAGCCAGTGGACGACCCCCACCTATACTCCCGCTGGCTGGCGGAAGCCGTGCTACCTGCTGGCCGATGGCCACGCCCAGACGTTCGAGGAGCTGATGGAGACAGCCAACTGGGAGGACTACGGCTGGGGCCGCGATCCCCGCTGTGACACCTGCATGATGCACTGCGGCTACGAGGGGTCCGCCATCCTGGAGGCGATGCACAAGCCTACCACCTTCCTGGAGCTGGCCGCGAGGACAACGTTGCCCGGACGGCACGTTCGCGGCTTCCGTCGGACAAAGAACGGCGTGGTACCGGAGGGGGCTGAGGAGGCGGCCAGAGACGGGCAGCCGGTGGCTCGATGATCGCCGTGTTCGCCGCCCTGAGGCTGGAGGTCCAGCGCTTCCTGCGTCGTGTGGATGTGCGAGACCGCGCCCGCTTGGGCGGCTTCCCGGTGACGCTGGGCGAGTACGACGGCCACCCCCTCCTGGCTTGTCACACGGGCATAGGCTCCCGGGCAGCCGAGGCTGCCACCACAGTGCTGGGCCGCTACCGACCGGAGTTCGTCCTCTCGGTAGGGCTGGCAGGAGCACTTTCGCCCGATTGCGCCGTGGGGGACATAGTCCTCTGCGAGAGGGTGTACCGGGCGGAGCCGGACAGCGAGGACGGCAGGGCCGGCGAACCGATGCTCTCCGACCTGCTGCTTCTGGAGACGGCGCGGCGGGCCACCTCCGGCGAGGACCTGTCCACCCGAATCGGGAACTCGTTGACTACTCCCTACCTGGTAGCGGAGCCGCGCCACAAGACCCTGCTGCGCCAGGCCACGGGAATGGACGTGGTTGAGATGGAGAGCTACTGGGTGGGACAGGCGGCCCAGGAGCAGCATCTGCCCTTCCTGGCCGTTCGGGTCATATCGGATGGAGTGGAGGATCCGGTGCCGGACATCCCTGGGGTCGTCACGCCGGAGGGCGAGCAGCGGGTGCGCAAGGCGTTCCCATACGTGGTGCGGCACCCGGCAAGCATCCCGCGCCTGCTGCGGCTGGCCGGTGGGGAGGTGAAGGCGGTGGCCAACCTCACGCGCTTCTTGGAGGCGTTCGTGCGGGCGTGCCCGGCACCGTCGCTGGCGAAGCGGGGGTGAGGATGTAGGAGATGTCTGGAAGCGTAGGGAGCTAGCTGTGAGAGAAGTTGGGACCTCAACGGTTGGGGCCGGCCGCCTCGCCGAATCGGTGGACGAGGCGATCCGGCGTTCGCAGGAGTACTTCCTGCGCACGCAGCATCCGGATGGCTACTGGTGGGGCGAGCTAGAATCCAACGTGTGCATGGCGGCCGAGTACCTGCTGCTGACGCATTTCCTGGGGAGCGCCGAGGAGGGCCGCTGGCGCAAGATCGCCAACTACCTGCGGGGCCAGCAACGGCCGGACGGGACCTGGGCGATCTACCACGAAGGGCCCCCGGATATCAACGCCACGGTGGAGTCCTACTTCGCTCTGAAGATGGCGGGCGTGTCCGCGCGGGAGCCGGCGATGCGCAAGGCGCGGGAGTTCGTGCTTTCCGCCGGCGGGGTGCCCAAGGTGCGCATCTTCACCAAGATCTGGCTGTCGCTGTTCGGGCAGTGGGACTGGCGGGGGGTGCCGGTGTTGCCGCCGGAGATGCTATTCCTGCCGCCCTGGTTCCCGCTGAACATCTACGACTTCGCGTCCTGGGCGCGGGCGACGGTAGTGCCCATGCTCATCATCCTCAACGAGCGCCCGGTCTGCCCCATCCCGGAATCGGCCCGCATCGACGAGCTGTACCCGGCGCCGCGCGACCGCATCGACTACTCGCTGCCGCGGCCCAGGGGGTGGCTCAACTGGCGACGCGTCTTCCACACCCTGGACGGCCTTTTGAGGCGCTACGAGCGTGCGGCCTTCAAGCCGCTGCGCCGCGCCGCCTACCGAGCGGCTGAGCGCTGGATCGTATCGCACCAGGAGGCCGACGGCTCCTGGGGGGGGATACAGCCGCCGTGGGTGTACTCCCTGATCGCTCTCAAATTGAGGGGCTACCCCCTGGACCACCCGGTGATGCGCAGGGGGCTCGAGGGCTTCGAGGGCGCCTTCGCGGTGGAGGACGAGCACATCTTCAACCCCCAGGCCTGCCTATCGCCGGTCTGGGATACGGCGCTGGCCATGATCGGTCTGCTGGACTCGGGGCTGGCGCCGGACGACCCGGCGCTGGTGCGGGCGGGCCGCTGGCTGCTGCGGGAGCAGATCCTGGGCGGGGGCGACTGGCAGGTCAAGGCGAAGGGCGTTCAGCCTGGCGGTTGGGCGTTCGAGTTCGAGAACGATCTCTACCCGGACACCGATGACTCGGCCGAGGTTTTGATGGCGCTGGCGCGAACCCGGCTGCCGGACGATAGGCGCAAGGAGCGCGCGCTGGAGCGGGGCAAGCGCTGGATTGTGGGCATGCAGTCGAAGAATGGCGGCTGGGGCTCGTTCGACAAGGACAACACGCAGAGGCTGGTCACCCAGATACCGTTCTGTGACTTCGGCGAGGTGATCGACTACCCCACGGAGGACGTGACGGCTCACATCGTGGAGGCGCTGGCGCTGCTGGGCGACGGGGACTCGGAGGCGGTGCGTCGGGGCCTGGACTATCTTCGCGGTGAGCAGCAGCGGGACGGTAGCTGGTGGGGGCGCTGGGGGGTCAACCACGTCTACGGCACGGGAGCGGCGCTGCCGGCGCTCAGGGCGGCGGGCGAGGGGATGACGCGGCCGTACGTGCTGCGGGCCGTGCGTTGGCTCATCGATAGGCAGAACGAGGATGGGGGCTGGGGTGAGGGCTGTGAGAGCTATGAGGACTCAAGGCTGGCTGGCCGGGGGTCGAGCACCGCTTCGCAGACGGCGTGGGCGCTGCTGGCGCTGCTGGCGGCCGAGCCCGGCGGCGACGACCTACAGGCACATGCCGTGGCGCGGGGCGTCTCGTTCCTCGTGGAGCAGCAGGAGGAGGACGGCCAGTGGGACGAGCCCCACTTCACCGGCACCGGCTTCCCGGGGGACTTCTACATCAACTACTACCTGTACCGGAACTACTGGCCGCTGATGGCGTTGGGGCGGTACCGGGGCGCTCTGGAGAGCCACCACTGGATGTAGCAGAGGGTGTCCAGCCCTCTAGAGAATCCCCCCGGCGACCTGAAGGCCCCCTACATGGGGTGGCCTGCTAGGCGGAGACGCGCGCCTCCAGCTTCTGCTTGATCTGCTGCTTGAGCCGGCGGACGCGTTCCATCTCCGGGTAGGCGCCACCCTCGGCCTTGCGGTCGAATAGCACCTCGCCCTCGGCCCACACCTCCAGGCGGCCATCCGCCACGGGGATGAGGGTCACGGGAGCGTCATGAGCGAAGTCGTGCCAGATCTCGGTCGCCATCCAGGCGGCCAGAGGAAGGTAGCCTCACACTACGCAGTACTTGATCTCGATGGTCAGCCTGCCGGGGTAGCGGTCTTCCATCTGCGACTGCCTCCTAGATTAGGCCGAGATCGGCCCTGGCCTCCTCGCTCATCAGTTCCGGGCTCCACATGGGGTCGAAGGTGAGCTCCACGTCGACGTCCTTGACGCCGGGCAGGGCGCGCACCGTCTCCTGGAACTGCTCGATGATCATGGGGCCGATGGGGCAGGCGGGGGTAGTGAGGGTCATCATGATGTGGACATCGCCATCCTTGACATCGACGTCGTATACGAGCCCCAGATCGACGATGTTGTAGTGGAGTTCGGGGTCGTAGATCTCCTTCAGGGCCTCGGTGACAAGCTCTTCGCTGATCATGGCTGTTCCCTCTAGCTCTGGCGTTCAGGTTCCATTGTAGCCGAGGAGGAGAGGGCGCACCAGGCGGGGTGAGAGGCTCGCCCGGATGGCGGCGCGGGCCGTGGTTGGGGCCTTCTGCTACAATCGGACGCGAGGCTGACCTTGGCGATGGCAAGCCCTCCGTCGGAGATCCCGCGCCTGAACCGGATGGTCTACGCCTCCGGGAGCATCGCCGGCAACGTGCTGTCCCGCTCCACCGCTCTCTGGCTGGTCTTCTTGTTCGCCCCGCCGGAGGACGAGAGGGACCTGCCGACGCTGGTGCCGAGGGTGGCTCTGGGCTTCATGATCGTCGGCATCACCCTCATCGATTCCTTAGACGATCCCGTCATCGGCTTCTGGAGCGATAGGACACAGACCCGGTGGGGCCGGCGTATCCCCTTCGTCCTCTTCTCCACGCCGATCTACGCCGTGACGTTCGCCCTGATGTGGTTCCCGCCGGGTGGGGACGCAGGGCACTTCGCCAACGCGCTGTACTTCTTCTTCTTCGTGTGGCTGCACCGGCTGTTCTCGACGCTCTCTGGCGGGCCGTTCGAGTCGCTGCTGCCGGAGATCGCCCGTACGCCGCAGTCGAGGGTGAGCGTGGTGGCGTGGCAGGTGTTCTTCGGTTCCCTGGGGGCGGTCATCGGCCTGGTGGTGAGCGGGGTCATCAAGGACGCCTTCGACTTCCGAGTGATGGGGATCACCATGGCGGTGATAGCGTTCACGTCCCGCTACATCGCCCTGTTCGGGGCCTGGCGGTACGCCCGCAGGGACGTGCCGCCGGTGCGGGCCAATCCGGTGCGGGCCTTCCGCGACACGTTCCGTAACGACCAATTCCTGTACTTCCTGCCGACGTTCGTGCTGTTCAACATGGCGGTCACCCTGCTGACGGCGGCGTTCCCCTTCTATGCGGCAGCCGTTCTACTGGGCGGCTTTCCTGAGGAGATCGCCGAACTGGAGTCGGGGAGCGTCGCCCAGCTTAACCTGTTCGGCCTGGAGATCGGCCTCGGGTTGGGCTTCGTGGTGGCCCTCCTTACGGGCATTGCCATCGTGGTCGTGCTCCTATCTTTGCCCCTGGTCTATCGTCTCTCGGTGGTGATGGGCAAGGCGTGGGTGTATTCGACGGCGATGCTCCTGGGCGCCCTGGGATACCCGCTCCTTTTCTTTATGGGGTTCATCCCGGGGGTGCAGGTGTGGACGCAGACGTTGGTGTTCGTGGCGCTGGCCGGGCTGCCCATGGCGGCGGTGTTCACCTTCCCCAACGCCATCATGGCCGACATCATCGACTATGACGAGGTGCGGACGGGGATGCGGCGGGAGGCGATCTACTACGGCTCTCAGGCCACCATCGAGAAGTGGGCCACCTGCCTGTGCGCGCCCATCCTGGCGCTGGTGGTGCTCCTGGG
>DAOUMF010000135.1:0-14070 GCA_034411955.1 Dehalococcoidia bacterium | reverse complement strand
GTCGAAGCCCAGCAAGGGGCCGGCCTGGGTGATGTCGAGGGCCTTTCCCTGCGGGAAGCCCTCGATAACGTCCACGAGGACGATGTCGGCGTAGCCCTTCGCCGCCAGGTCGCGGGCCATAGTACCGCCCGTTTGCCCAGCACCGACAATGGACACTTTCTTGCGCATGGGCACCTCCTATTCTCTCCGCCGCGCACTCCAGTCCGCGGCTGTTCGCTCAATGCCAAGCCGCACACTCAAGTGAGCGGCTTGCGTTCCTCAGTCCGTTCTTCCCAGCTTCTCGCTGACGGCCTCGGCCATCTGGAAAGAACCCGCAGCCGAAGGCCGCCGACACCAAAATGCCAGTCCTAGACCACCCTCACAAGGGCGTCCTCGGAGGTCACGCTGTCACCTGGCTCGACAAAGATCTCTTGCACAGTGCCGTCTATCGGGCTCTGAACCTCGCTCTCCAGCTTCATCGCCTCCACCACCACCACCGTTTGGCCTGCCTTTACCGTATCGCCAGCTTTAACCAGTATCCTGACCACTCTGCCCGCCATGGGGCTTACCGCGTCTCCAGGCTGGGTTGCCTTTGGTATCCCCGCTGGAGGGGCCGCCGCTGCGGGGGCCTCCGCCACAGCTTGAGATGCGGGGTTGGATGCTTCGGCGGAGGGGGCAGGCGCTGCTGCGGGCGCGGCTCTCGCCGAGGCCGCAAGGAGTGCAGACGGCGGGATTTCCACCTGGGGGTGCACCTCTATCTCCTCCAGCTTGCCGTCTACCCTGATGAAGTAGCTCCTGGGGGCTCCCTGCTTCGGCGGCTCGCCGACACCGGCCACCTGCACGTGGAACTTGTCCCCCTGGAACACTTCGTCAAACTCTACAGGCGCGATGCCCGCCTGCGGACGCACCTCTACTTCCTCGAGCCTATCGTCGATCTTGACAAAGTACCTCACCGGAGCCCCTGGGATCGGCGGCTCGCCGACACCTGCGACCTGCACATGGAACGTCGTACCGTCAAGGACCGCATCAAACTCGACGGGGGCAGGCAGCACGGTAGGCAGCACAGCACCTGTCGCTCGAGGTGGAGCAGGAGCCGGTGCCGCGGGCGCCTGCGCGGGTGCCCCGGCCGGCGCTTCAGCCGGCTTCGCGGGCGCCTCGGCCGCAGCCGCAGGCGACTCTTCGGGCCCCGAGGGGATGGCGGCAGCGTGCGCCTCAGCAAGCTTGCCGCTCTCCTTGAGCTCAAGGAGTTCCTTGGTCTGCATAGGGAACATGATCCCCATGATGATGTCCTCGTCGCTCTTCGCCAGAGGACCAAGCGTTTCTACCGCCTTGTCCCAGTCCTCCTGGTCGGCAAGGTCTCCGGCCCTTATCGAATAGTCAGGCTCCTCGTCCCCCATGATCTTCTGCATCAGTTCCTTGTTGATGGGGCCTGGCGGAATACCGTACTTCCCTTCGACGTAGTCCCTGGTCTCGCTCGTCACGATCTTGTATCTTTCCCCGGTTATCACGTTCAGCGTCGCCTGGACGCCCACGATCTGGCTCAAGGGCGTGAGGAGAGGCGGATAGCCGAGGTCGGCCTCTACGCTGGGAACCTCTTTGAGAGCCTGATCCATCAGCTCCGGCTTGCCGGCTTCCTCCAGGTTAGCGACCATGTTGGCGATCATGCCGCCGGGTATCTTGTGGATGAGAACGTCGCCGCTGACATCGGAGTACTTTGTGGCGTACTTCTGATACTTTTCCCTGATCTCCCTGGCGATCCTGGCGGGCTCTTCCAAGCTCCTCAGGTCTATGCCCGAGTCAAAGGGTGTGTTCCTCAGCATCGCCACCATGCTTTCCGTGGCGGGGTGAGATGAGCCGAATGCCAGGGGAGACAGCGCCGAATCGATCATATCGACCCCGGCCAGGACAGCCATGAAATGGTTGGCGATCGACGTGCCGCCCATATCATGACAGTGGAGGAGAACGGGGAGCTTGTCCCCGGCCCGCTCCTTGATGCCCTTGATCAGCCTGTAGGAGTCCATGGGCATGAGGATGCCGGTGGCGTCCTTGAAGGACAGCCAGTCGGCGCCCATCTCTATCAGTTGCTCGGCGTAGTCCATCCACCTCTCGTAGGTGTGGACCGGACTGATGGTGTAGTTCACCTCGATGTGGGCTTCAGCTTCGGGCCCGCACTCTTTTACGGCGTCAACAGCGACCTGCAGGTTTCTGAAGTCGTTGGTGGCCTCAAATATCCTGAAGACGTTCATGCCGTTGTCGACGGCCCTCTCCACGAACCTGTGGACCGCCTTGTCTGAATTGGGGCTGTAGGCCAGTATGTGCTGTCCACGGAGAAGCATTTGGAGCCGCGTATTGGGCATGATCGCCTTGATGGTCCTCAGCCTCTCCCAGGGGTCTTCCTTGAGGTACCGGATGCACGTGTCGAAGGTCGCGCCACCCCACATCTCGACGGCATAGAACCCGCACTTGTCGAGCGCTTCGCACAGCGGGATGAGATCCTCCGTAGCGACCCTGGTGGCGAGCTTGGTCTGCTGGCCTTCCCTCGGGGTCAGATCGGTGATCTTGACACTTCTACTGCCGACAGGCGCCTTCATGAGCGCCTCTAAGTCCTTGGACAGCTTGTCCAGAATATCGTCAAAATTCTCACGCTTGGGCATTAGAGACCCCCTAAGGCCTGTGATAGAACGCTATCGCGCCCGCCAGAACCGCCATGTAATCCTCCCGCTCATGCGCTTCCTCATATTCGAGGAGATCCGGGTGCTCATCCACATACCTGTTGTGGAACCTCCCGGCCAGGAAATCCTCGTCATCCATGACCTTCAGGTAGTACGGAATGATCGTTTTCACGCCGCCTACGGCATAGGTCTGCAAGGCCAGCTTCGTGCGCGCTACCGCCTCCTCCCACGTCCTTCCCCAGACGATCAGCTTGGCGATCATGGAATCGTAGTAGGGCGTTATCTCATAGCCCCTGAAGGCCGCGCTGTCCACCCTTATGCCGATCCCGCCCGGTGCATGATACTTCTCTACCATGCCCATAGAGGGGGCGAAGTTGTTCGCCGGGTCCTCTGCGGTTATTCGGCACTCGATGGCGTTGCCGTTCAACTTGATGTCCCCTTGCTTGTACTGAAGGGGCAGGCCCGCGGCTACCCTAATCCCTTCCTTTACGATATCAACGCCGGTTATCTCCTCGGTCACCGGGTGTTCCACCTGGATCCTTGTGTTCACCTCCATGAAGTAGATGTTCATCTCCTCGTCGGCGAGACACTCCACCGTGCCGGCGTTGTAGTACCCGATGGACTTCATGGCCTTGGTGATCATGCTGCCCATCTCCATCCTCTTCTCGGCCGTGAGGAGGAGGGAGGGGGCTATCTCGATCAGCTTCTGGTTCCGCCTCTGGATGGAGCAGTCCCTTTCTCCGAGGTGGATGACGTTCCCGTGCTTGTCTCCGATGATCTGAAACTCGATGTGGTGTGCATTCAGGATCAGCTTCTCCAGGATGAGCTGCCCGTTGCCAAAGGCCTTCTCAGCCTCGCTGTAGGCCATGTCGTAGCTTCCTACGAGTTGCTCCTCGTCGTGACAAACTCTGATGCCCCTGCCGCCGCCGCCGGCGGTCGCCTTGAGAAGCACCGGAAAGCCTATCTTCTTCACCAGCGTCTTCGCCGCTGCGACGTCCTTCAGTATGCCCTGGCTGCCGGGAACGACGGGGAGGCCCGCCTTCCTCATGGTCTCCTTCGCCCTCGCCTTGTCCCCGGCCAAAGCCATGGCGCTGCTCGGTGGCCCGATGAAGGTCACGCCGTTGTCCTCGCACGCCTTCACGAACTCCGAGTTCTCGGCGAGAAACCCGTACCCTGGGTGTATGGCGTCAGCCCCGACTTCAAGGGCCAGGTTCACCAGGTTCTCTATGTTGAGATAGGTGTCCAGGGGGTCGGCCCCCGTCTGGACGGCCTCGTCCGCCAGCCTGATATGCCTGGACTTGGAATCCACAGCGGAGTAGATCGCCACGGTGGGTATGCCGAGTTCATTGGCGGCCTGGATAATCCGGCAGGCGATCTCTCCCCTGTTCGCTATGAGTATCTTCTTGAACATCCTGTGCCCCTCGCTCAGTTTATCTGGAATTCACAGGATATGGGGGCCACCTTGTTCACCATGGCGGCGATGCTGCACGTCTTGTTCAGCGCCTCGTCGAAGGCGTCCTTGACGTCCTTCTCGGTCAGGCCGCTCCCCTTGATGCGGAACTTCAGCACTATCTTGGTGAACATCTTTGGGTAATCATCCCGACGTTCCCCGTCGGTCTCTACCTCTACACTGTCCACACTCTTGCCAGCCTTGAGAAGCGCCTCGTAGCCGTGAATGCCCATGCAGCCGGCGATCGAATACATCATCAGCTCCGGCGGCCTGAAGCCCCGGCCCTTCCCACCGACGTGCGCCGCGGCGTCGATGAGCAGCTCACCCGGGTACTCCGCCCCGCTGCCGATGAAGTGGAAGTCCTCTTTCTGCTTGACCTTCACCTTCATTTGACTAACCTCCTGTCCCTCTAATGATGCGATTGCTACTGTGACGGAACGGCGACGGAAAGAGGCGGCTCGCCCGCCGCCACCCGCTTGATGTTATCCCAGGCAAAACCGGACCGGCGGAACCAGGCCTCGTACGAATGCCCGCCGACATGGGGCGTGAGGACCACGTTGTCCAACTGGACGAGCGGGCTGTCGCCGGAGAGCGGCTCCTTTTCGAACACATCCAGGCCTGCCCCAGCGATTCGCTTCTCCCGTAGCGCTTCGATCAGCGCCTCCTCGTCCACTACCGGGCCGCGACTGGTGTTGAGCAAGACGGTCGTGGGCTTCATCATCTCGAATTCCTTGCGGCCGATGAGCCCTCTCGTCTCCGGCAGGAGGGGGAGGTGGAGGGTGATGATGTCCGCCTCTCGGATGACCTCCTCCAGAGAGACGCGACGGGCCCCCAGGTCCTTCTCGATGTCGGGCGCGGGAATGACATCGTAGTAGATGACGCTGGCCTCGAAGGCCGCCAGGCGCCGGGCCACCTTGCGGCCGATGTTCCCTGCCCCGATGAGGCCCAACGTCTTCCCCGCCACCTCAATGATGCTCATCCCCGAAACGCCCTTGCGCCAGCCTCCCTCCCGCATCGTCCGGTCCGTAGGGATGAGACGCTTGTACACGCTCAGGAGAAGGGCGATGGCGTGTTCCGCCACCGCCCAGGCGTTGGCTCCGCCGTTGGTGGCCACCGGGATGCCCAACTCCTGCGTGATGCTGAGGTCGATCTTGTCATACCCGGCGGTCAGCAATTGGATGAGGCGCAGCGCCTTGGCCTCCCGCAGGAGATCGCTAGAGATCTCGGCCGGGTGGAGGGCCAGGAAGTCCATGTCCTTCACCAACGGGAGCTTCTCCTCGTCGCTCATGCGGTGGGATCGCGAGGCAACCTCGAACCCCTCGGGGCACATCCCCTCGAAGATGTCTATCACCTCTTGGCCTTGACCGGTGAAGAACACGACCTTGGACATATTTTCCTTACTGCCTTTCTCTGCTGTGCGTCTCGGCACAAGGTCTGTCCGGCGGCCCGCTAATTGTGCTCAGGGGGAAGTCAAAATCCTCGGAAATGCGGCCCTGCTTATCGAGCTGCGAGAGTTGGCCGGGGACCGGGTCGCCCCCTTCGAACTGGCCGTCGGTGGTTTCTGGGACGTGGACGGTAGCTTGTGTCAGCTCGGGGCGGGCGCCGTCTTCCGATATTAGGGCGATCCTGTGGGGCATGCGCTGTTCTTTGGCTGGAGGTGGCCCCGCCTACAATAGCACACCAGGCGGGTAAGCGCGACAGTGGCGCCGGAGTACGGCCGCGGTTTCAGGAGATTGTGGCGTCCGCCACCAGGGCGCTCAGGAGGTGTGGGCCTTGACGTAGTTCAGTTGGCCGCCCTCCAGCAGCACCTCGATCTGCCGCTCGGACAGGTTGTGGCGGGCCGTGAACTCGTAGCCCTGCGTCGTGTTGCGGACCGTGACCTGGCCGTTGTGGATGGTGTCACGCACGTTCGGGAGCTCCAGGACATCGCCCGCATTGATGCGGTCGTGGTCTGCGTCGTCCAACACGAGGGGCAAAATGCCGAAGTTCACCAGGTTCGTGTGGTGCAGGCGGGCGTAGGTCTTGGCCAGCACGGCCTTGACCCCGAGGTACATGGGCGCCAGGGCCGCGTGCTCGCGGCTGGAGCCCTGCCCGTAGTTGGACGCCCCGACGATGATGCTCTCGCCAGCCTCCTTGGCCTTGGCCGCGAACTCCGGGTCCTTGTAATGGAAGACGTACTCAGAGATGGCGGGGATGTTGGAGCGCAGGGGCAGGACCTTGGAGCCGGCGGGCAGAATGTCGTCGGTGCTGATGTTATCGCCCAGCTTGATGAGCACGGGCGCCTTGATCGTCTGAGCCAGCGGCTGGGCCAGAGGAAGGGGCTTGATGTTGGGCCCTCGCACCACCTCCACGCCATCGCCGCTGTCCGGCGGCCGGATGATGAAGCCGTCATCGATGATGAACTCGCTCGGAGTCTCAACGGAAGGCGGCGGGCCCCACTTGCGGGGATCGGCGATCTCGCCGGCGAGGGCGGAGACGGCCGCCACTTCCGGGCTGGCCAGGTAGACACGGTCGTTAGGGGTGCCGGAGCGGTCCGGGAAGTTGCGGTTGAAGGTGCGCAGGGAGGCGGAGTCGGAGGGTGGCGACTGCCCCATGCCGATGCATGGGCCGCAGGCGGACTCCAGGATGCGAGCGCCGGACTGGATCAGGTCGGGCAGGGCGCCGCTGCTGGCGATCATGTTGAACACCTGTCGGGAGCCGGGGGTGACGGTCATGCTGAGGCCAGTGTTGACCTTGCGCCCCTTAAGGACGGCTGCCGTGACCGTCAGGTCGTGGTAGGAGGAGTTGGTGCAGGAGCCGACGCACACCTGGGCCAGTTTAGTGCCCTCCACCTCTTCGATGGGCACGACGTTGTCCGGGCTCTGGGGACGGGCGATCATCGGCCCCAGTTTGTCGAGGTCGATCTCGACCACCTCGTCGTAGTCGGCGTCGGGGTCCGCGCTAAGGGGACGCCACATCTCCTCCCGCTTCTGGGCCCGGAAGTACTCGCGGGTGCGCTCGTCGGAGGGGAAGACGGAGGTGGTGGCACCGAGCTCGGCGCCCATGTTGGTGATAGTGCCGCGCGCCGGCACGCTGAGGGAGGCAACGCCCTCGCCGAAGTACTCGATGATCTTGCCCACGCCGCCCTTGACGGTGAGGCGACGCAGGAGCTCCAGGATGATGTCCTTGGCGGCGACCCAGGGCTGGAGCTGCCCCTTGAGGTGGACGCCAACGACCCTCGGCATCATCACGTTGAAGGGCCCACCGGCCATGGCGACGGCGACATCTAGGCCGCCGGCGCCGATGGCCAGCATGCAGGCGCCGCCGGAAGTCGGCGTGTGGCTGTCCGAGCCCAGGAGGATATCGCCCGGGGTGCTGAAGCGCTCCAGGTGGACCTGGTGGCAGATGCCGTTGCCGGGCCGCGAGAAGTAGATGCCGTACTTGGCGGCGATGCTCTGGAGGAAGCGGTGATCATCGGCGTTCTCGAAGCCGGTCTGGAGCATGTTGTGGTCGATGTAGGAGACGGAGAGCTTGGTGCGCACCCTGGGGATGCCCATCGCCTCGAACTGGAGATAGGCCATGGTGCCGGTGGCGTCCTGGGTGAGAGTCTGGTCGACGCGGACAGCGATCTCGCTGCCGGGCGCGAGCTCACCGGAGACCAGGTGGTCGGCAAGGATCTTTCGGGTCACGTTCTGGCCCAATTCACACTCCTCCTGTCGGCGATGATCTGGATCGTTAGCTGAAGCGCTGCAGGTACTCGGCGAGGTCAAACTGCTTGGGTTCGGGCTCAAACTCTCGGACCGCCGTCGAGTAGACGGGGCGCTCTTCCTCATGGAAAACGCCGAGGTGGACCTTCTCCTCAGTGAGGGCCATCTCCAGGGCGGCCTTCAGGTTGTGCCGATCCCAATCGGATGGCAGGTCCTCGACGTGCTCGTCGTAGTAGTCGTAGGTGTTGAAGAACTCGGCGCAGGGGCTCTGGACGTGGATGAACGAGAAGCCGGGGTGCCTGATCCCCCGCACGATGAGCTCGGTGAGATCGCTAGGGCGGGCGGAGTAGCCGCGGGCCACGAAGCTGGCGCCGTTGGCAAGGGCGAACAGGACGGGGGCCATTGGCTTGGCGATAACGCCGAAGGGTGTGGACTTGGACTTGTGGCCCACAAAGGAAGTGGGCGAAGACTGCGCCTTGGTAAGGCCGTAGGTCTGGTTGTCCATGAGGACACAGGTGATGTCCACGTTGCGGGCGGCAGCGGGGGGGAAATGGCCAGCTCCTATTGACATCAGGTCGCCGTCGCCGCCCATAACCAGGATGGTGAGGTCGGGGTTGGCCAGCTTCATGCCGGTGGCGATGGGTAAGGCACGGCCGTGGACGCCGTGCAGGCCGAAGGTGCTCATGAAGTACGGAGTCCGGCTGGAGCAGCCGATGCCGGAGACGACTACCACCTCGTGCCGCTGGAGCTGAAGATTGGCCAGGGCCTTGGCGGTGGCGCTCAGTACGCCAAAGTCGCCGCAGCCGGGACACCAGGTGGGCTTGTCGCCGCTCCTGTACTCCTTGGCGGTCAGGACATCCGCCCCCGGTGCATGCCCGAGTTCGGCCCCGTCAGGCACGGACCAGTACCTCCTCTATCTTGCTGTACACCTCGCCCGGCGTGATGGGCAGGCCGCCGATCTTGTTGAAGCGTATTGGCCTTATGCCCAGGCTGGCCGCCAGATGATGGGCGAACTGCCCCTGGTAGTTGACCTCCGGCACCAGCACATGCTTGACAGAGGCGACGAACTCCCTGAGCCGCTCCTCCGGCAGCGGGTTGAGCACGCGAGGGTGCATCATCGCCACCTTGATGCCGGCGGCCAGGGCTCGGTCCACCGCCTCCCGGATGGAGCCCTCGGTTGCACCCCAGCCGATGATGCCCAGCTCTGCGTCGTCGGCGCCGTATCGGGGGCAGAGCTCGGGGCTGTCGATCTCCAGCCGAGCGGCAGCCAGCTTGCGGAAGCGCTTCTCCGTCATCGCTTCGTGGAGCTCAGGCGACAGGCGGGGATGGCCCCGCTCGTCGTGCTCGAGGCCGGTGGCGACATAGGTGTGGAGGTCCAGGCCGGGGACGGCCATAGGGGACACGCCGTTATCGGTGAGCTGGTAGCGGAGGTAGCTCTCAGGGTCGACGCCGTCGGGCCGGACGCGATCCACGACAGGGAGGGGATCGATGTCCACCCTCTCAATGGTCTCGGTGCGATGGGACAGCGACTGGTCAGACAGGAGGATTACGGGGCATTGGTACCTCTCGGCCAGCGTAAAGGCGAGGACGGCGATCTGGAAGCAGTTCTGCACGGAGGCAGGCGCCACGACGATGCGGGGGAAATCGCCGTGGCCGCCGTAGATGGCCTGGAAGAGGTCACCCTGCTCCAGCTTGGTGGGCATGCCGGTGCTGGGGCCGGAGCGCTGGGCGTCTACGATCACGATCGGTATCTCCGCCATGGAGGCGAGTCCCATCAGCTCCGTCATCAGGGAGAAGCCCGGGCCGGAGGTGGCGGTCATTGCCTTGGCGCCGCCGTAGGAGGCGCCGATAACGGAGGACAGGGCCGCCATCTCGTCCTCAGCCTGGAGGCAGACGCCGCCGAAGCGGGGGAGTTGGGCGGCCATCGTCTCCAGGATGTCGGAAGCGGGGGTGATGGGGTAGCCAGCAAAGAAGCGGCAGCCGGCGTGAAGGGCGCCCGCGGTGATGGCGGCGTTGCCGCTCATGACCAGCCGCGCCACGTCGTCGGCGGCCCCCAGCCAGAACTTGTCTTCCTTCTCGATCTTCTTGGTGTACTCGTAGCCGTGGTGGAGGGCCTCGATGTTCTTCTCCACGAGCTCAGCGCGGCGCTTGTAGCGACTCCTCACCATCTCCTCCAGCGACGAGGGCGGAAGCCCGAACAGCCCCGCCATGACGCCGAGCACCAGGACGTTGGTGCCGCGAACGAACTCCAGCTCCTCACGGGCGATCTTCTGGAACGGGACGCCGTAGCGGACTGCATCGCCCTCGGGAGCCACCTGCACAAGGTCGGAGTCGTATATGAGGACGCCGCCCTGGTTCAGGTTCCCGCGGTGAAGCTCGTAGGCCTCGTGATCAAAGGCGATGAGGACGTCGCAGCCGTCTCCCAGGGAGTACACCGGCCGGTTGGAGATGCGAACCTGAAACCAGGCTTGCCCGCCCTTGATCTCAGAGGGATAGGTGCGGAAGGTAAAGGTGTGGAAGCCTGTGCGAGCGGCGGCCGTGGTGAAGTTTTCACCCGTGCTGATGACGCCGCCAACGGCGGTGTCGCCGCCTATTCGGATGATGAAGTCGTCCCTGGTCACGCCACGCTCCCCCTCTCGCGCCGCGTTCCCCATCCGGAGGACGCGAGGCCACGCACCTTCGCACGCTGAGAGGCGGTCATTTCGTTAGAGGCCTGTCTTCGGCCTCTTTTCGTCAAGAAGGAGGAGACCATCTATTTGGAAAGCCCAAAGTTATTCTAACACGATGAGTTGATAGTGTCTGCCTACGGCCCATAGCATGGCGGGGCCTGTTGTATAATTGCTGCATTACGATTCTCCTAGAGCACCGTTAGGGGTATGGCATGGCAGTTAAGGCCTACGTTCTGGTTGTTACGGATCCCGGCAAGACAAGGCGGGTCCTGCAGGCTATGCACGAGATCCCCGGTATCGTGGAGCTGCATGAAGTGATGGGCCCCTATGACATCGTCGCAGCGATAGAGGTGGAGAACCTCCAGGATATCCCGCCCATACTAGGGGGGAAGATCCGAACCATCGAGGGGATCGAGAGCACGACCTCGCTGGTGACGCTACCCGACTAGCCGGCCTTAGTGCAGGTCGTGGGTGACCAGCGGGTCGCCCTCGCTGATACGGGCGCCAGCCTGAGGCATCATTGAGCTGCCTCAGGGGCTGATTATCGCCATGACCGCGTCTTGGGGCACCGAAGCCCCGGCGGCAAAGTTGATCGCCTTCACCGTTCCATCGATCGGACTGGGAAGGTTGTTCTCCATCTTCATCGCTTCGAAGACAACCACCACATCGCCAGCTTTCACCCGATCCCCCACGTTGACCTCATAGCGGATGATCATCCCCGGCATGGGGGCGGTAATGGGTTCCTCCCCAGCAGCGACCTCCACCGGTGCGGCCGCCGCTGCGGCTGGCTTGCTCTCCGCTTTTGCCGCCGGTGCTGCTGGTGCGGGCGTGGCATGCGCAGCGGCTCCAGCGGAGGGCGAAGCCATCGCGCTTGGAGACGGGCCTCCAAGCGCTTCCACGTCTACCTGGTAATATTCGTCGCCGACGAACACGTTGAAAGTCCGCGTCCCAGGGCCCTTCGGCGGGGCTGCCACCTCTCGCTTCTCCACCAGCTTGCCCGCTTTGGCCAGCTCGATGAGCCTGTCTTCCTCCTGCACTTGCTCAAGAATCTTTGGCGCCTTGGGCGGCTTCCAGTCATCGGGGATATCCTTGTCGAGACCGTACTTGTGCCTCAGGAACCTCATCCCTGTGGTGGGGTAAATGGCATATATGAGGGTATCGGCAAGGCTCTTGGCAATCTCCTTGGTGTCCTCCTTGGCCTTGTCGAGCTCCGGCTCGAGCATGTCGGCGGCGCGAACCGTGATCGGCTTCTCGCCTCGCTCATATCCCTTGAGAACCGCCTTCTGCGTCTTCCGGTCAATTGGGAGTGGCGGCTTGCCGTAGAGGCCCCAGCAGTAGTCCTTTACCTCCTTAGTGATCATCTTGTAGCGCCCAGCGAGCACGTTCTGCGCCGCCTGGACGCCCACTATCTGACTTGAGGGCGTGACCAGCGGCGGGCTGCCGAGCTCCTCCCGCACCCTCATTGTCTCCTGCTGGCACTCGTGCAATCGGTGAAGGGCATTGGCGGCCTTCAACTGCGAGACGAAGTTGGAGGTCATGCCGCCGGGGATCTGGTGCGCCAGCACCTCCGGATCGATAACCGCCATCTTCGACGTGTCGAGGAAATCCCTGTACTTGGGAGCGATCTCCTCGAGCATTCGATCGCACTTGATCAGTTGGTCAACGTCGAGCCCGGTATCCCTCTCTGTGCCGTAGAGCGTCACCACTAGCGGCTCGATCGCCGGGTGGGAGGTACGGTGAGCAAACGGAGCCAGCGAGGTGTCGACGACATCGACCCCTGCCTCCACGGCCTTGAGGTGAGCCATGCTGGCCTGCCCGCTGGTGTAGTGAGTGTGGAGCTGCACGGGTATCCGCAGACGCTTCTTGAGCGCCTTGACCAGGTCATAGGCATCGTACGGCGATATGAGCCCGGCCTGGTCCTTAATGCAGAAGGAGTCGGCGCCCATGTCCTGAAGGATGAGCGCCTTGTTGACAAAGTAGTCGATGTTGTAGACGGGGCCGCCCAGGCGGGGCTGGGTAAGTGAATAGCATATCGCTCCCTGTATGTGCATGCCGGTCTCTTTGATGGCCTTGTAGGCCATCTCGTGATTGCGCTCGTCGTTCAGCGCATCGAACACCCTGAAGATGTCGATGCCCGCCTCAGCCGCCTCGTGGACGAAGGCTTTGACCACATCGTCGGCGTAGTTGCGATAGCCGACTAGGTTCTGCCCCCGGAGCAGCATCATGAGCTTGGTCTTGGGCATGAGCTTCTTGAGGATTCGCGGCCTCTCCCAGGGGTCTTCACCCAGGAAGCGGTGGGGGACGTCGAAGGTGGCTCCGCCCCAGACCTCCATGGCGTAGAAGCCGCACTTGTTCATCTCATCCGCGAGGAATTCCATGTCCTCGGTGCGCATCCGCGTAGCGAAGAGAGACTGGTGGCCATCCCGAAGGGTGATATCACAGACCTTGACCGCGTCTTTTGCCTTCGGTCTTGTCTTCACCTTTTCAGTGGTCAATTCGCTTGCCGGAATCATGTTTACACCTTCCTCCTTGCCCTTCTTCAGACCATTCTCCGACGCCACGCGGCCCGCGGTCTCATCGCTTCGTGACGGCCAAAGACCCGCCACAGGCTGATCGGAGCGCGGGGTCTAGCCTCTGGCGCCACCGCCAAACGCGCCCTCTCTTCCTCTTCCAGATAGGCGTTGACGGCGGCCATGACGGCTGCCATTACCCCTCTCTTGTCGTCTAAGGCCGTCACCACGGCGCTGCTAGCAGACAAGGATCAGCCGCTCCCTTGGCTTCGTGCGGCATCCCGTTTCGCGTCCCGTATGTTCGACTATGAGCAATTCTGGAACCTCTCCCCGCGCCACATGGCTAGTCCTCCCCTGGCAGCCGCGCCCCTGTCCACAGACCCCGCAGCGCTGCTGAAGGCGTCCGGGGATTATAGCGGTATATTCCCGTGCTTCTTGGGCGGGTTGCTGTCCGTCTTGTTCTGGAGCATCTCCAGAGCGCCGATGATCTTGAGGCGGGTGTCGCGCGGCTCGATCACGTCGTCGATAAAGCCGCGGGAGGCGGTGACGTAGGGGTTGGCGAACTGCGCGCGGTACTGCTCCACGAGCTCCTTGCGCTTGGCCTCGGGATCATCAGCGGCCTCGATCTCGCGGCGGAAGATAATGTTGACGGCGCCGTCGGGCCCCATGACGGCGATCTCCGCGGAGGGCCAGGCGAAGTTGATGTCGGCACGCATGTGCTTGGAGCCCATAACGAGGTAGGCGCCGCCGTAGGCCTTTCGCACGATGACCGTGACCTTGGGGATCGTGGCCTCTGAGTAGGCGTAGATGAGCTTCGCCCCATGGCTGATGATGCCGCCGTGCTCCTGGGCGGTGCCGGGCAGATAGCCGGGGACGTCGGCCAGGGTCACGATGGGGATATTGAAGGCGTCTCAGAAGCGGACGAAGCGAGCCCCCTTGCGAGAGGAGTCGATGTCGAGGACACCGGCCAGAACCATGGGGTTGTTGGCCACAATGCCCACCGGCCTCCCTGCCATGCGGGCGAACCCGACGGTTATGTTGCTGGCCCAGGACGGGTGTACTTCCAAGAAGTCACCGTCGTCGACGATGGAGTAGATGGCCTCG
>DAOUMF010000134.1:0-9324 GCA_034411955.1 Dehalococcoidia bacterium | reverse complement strand
CTCTCGCAGGGCGCGATAGATGGGGACGGGGGAGGGGATGCCCTTCATGACGGCCGGGCCCAGCGGCTCGAAGACTATCCCCTCCAGCCTGTCGGCGGCCTGACGGGCGGTGGCCTCGGAGGCGATGACCTCGCCGGGGGCGGCGAGGTCGACGATACGGGCGGCGATGTTGACGTCGTTGCCCACGAAATCGTCGCCGCGGGGAAGGGGCCTGCCGCTGTGCAGGCCGATGCGCACCCAGAGGGGGAAATCGGAGTTCGCCGCCTCTTCCTCGAACCGCTCCTGGAGGGCCAGCCCGGTGGCCACGGCATCGCAGGGATCGTCAAAGGACAGCATGAGGCCGTCGCCCAGCTCCTTGACGACGCGCGCCCGCGGCGGCAGGGACCCGCGGACGAGCCGCTCCTGGACGGCGAGCAGGTCTAGGACGACGGCGTCGCCGTGGTCGGCGATGAACTCGGTGAAGCCGACGAGGTCGGTGAACATGATGGTGCGCTCCGCCGCGGGGACAGAGGTGGAGGGCCCGCGGCTCATTCCGGCTCGACCTCGATCTTGCCGGAGACTGAGGTGACTGCCAGGGGGAAGTCGGAGCCTTGGGGGCAATCGCAGCTAATCCTGCCGCTAAGGGAGCGCAGCTTGGCGGCGGGGAGACGCTCCTTGGGTACCTTAACGGTTATGCCGCCGGAGACGGTGCGGACGCTGACCGGTTCCGTGCCGTCGGTGCTCAGCTCCACGTTACCGGAGACGGTGCGCACGTCGACGCCGCCGGCGGTGCGGTGGAGCTGGACGTAGCCGGAGACGGTGGTGGCCTCGGCGGGACCGGTGTCGCTGGCCATGATGTGGCCGGACTTGGTGATCAGGCGGCAGAGGCCGGAGCAGCAGTCCACCTCCAGGTCGCCGGAGATGGAGCGGACGTCCAGGGCGGCGGCCCGGTCTACGAAAACGTCGCCGGAGGTGGTGGTGACGGTGGCGGGGCCGAGGTCTCCGCGCAGGCGGACGTCGCCGGAGATGGTGCCGACGGAGACGGGGGTGCCGGCAGGACAGCGCACCTCCAGGTCGCGGGAGCCGCCGCGGGGCGACCTGATCCCGAGGACGGGGCCGGGGCTGCGCCCGCCGTAGAGGAACTCGCCGCGAACGGCATGCTTGACCAGCCGGCCGAGAAACCTCAGGGGCCGCTTCCTGTGGTGATGGCGCTTCTTGGGGCGTTCCTCCCTCTGCTCCTCGCCGCCGCGAACCTCTACGCGGGCGTCCTCAGGGGCTTCGACGTCGTCGCGTTCCTCCGCGATCACGGTGATGTCGCCGCTGGAGGTGGTGACTCGCAGGGTGTAGCCGGGTGGCAGTTCATGTCGAGCGCTCATGACGGGCCTAGTTTATCGCAGGCTGCGTCAGCGTAGTGTGATGCACGTCACAGTCCTGATCGTGACCGGCGACCTCTCGTTGCGTCCCGATGCGATTGCGGCCCACGCGAGGCACTGTCCGCCGGTGGAGACAGGGGCGCTGACCCTGACGCAGCGCTACAGGCTGTCTATGAAGCGGCGCATGCGCTCCAGCGCCTCTTCGATGAGGGAACGTGGGGCGGCGTAGCAGCAGCGGACGTGGCCGCGGCCGCAGTCGCCGAAGGAAGAGCCGGGGATAACCGCGACGTTCTCCTTGAGGAGTAGCCGCTCGGCGAACTCGATGTCGTCCAGGCCGGTGGAGCGCACGGAGGGGAAGGCGTAGAAGGCGCCGTTGGGGTCGAAGCAGGTGAGGCCGATGTCGTTGAGGCCGGCGACGATGAGGCGGCGGCGGGCGTCGAAGTCGGTCACCATGCGCTGGGTCTCTTCCTCGCCGTTTCGTATCGCTTCTATGGCGGCGTATTGGGAGGGAGTGGGGGCGGACATGATGATGTACTGGTGGACCTTCATCATCGCTTCCAGCAAATCTGCGGGGGCGCAGACCCAGCCGACCCGCCAGCCGGTCATGGCGTAGGCCTTGGAGAACCCGCCTAGGAGGATGCTGCGCTCGCGCATGCCGGGGAGGGAGGGGAAGCAGGTGTGGGGGATGCCGTAAGAGAGGCGGTCGTATATCTCGTCGGAGATGACGATGAGGTCGCGTCTGGCGGCCAGGTCGGCGATTTGGGCCATGTCTTCGCGGAGCATCTGGGTGCCGGTGGGGTTGGAGGGGTAACCCAGGAGGATGGCCTTGGTGCGGTCTGAGCAGTGGGCTTCCAGGTCGTGGGCGCTGACGCGGAAGCTGTTCTCCATGCCGGTGGCGACGGGGACGAAGGTGCCACCGGCGAGCTGGCAGGCGGGCAGGTAGGCCACGTAGTAGGGGTCAGGACAGAGGAGCTCGTCGCCGGGGTTGAGGACGGACATGAGGGCCAGGAGGAGGCCCTCGGACACGCCGATAGTGATGAGGATCTCGTTGCGGGGGTCGTAGCGGATGCCGTAGAGCCGCTCCAGGTGTTCGGCAACGGCCTCGCGGAGTGAGGCCAGGCCGTAGTTGGAGGTGTAATGTGTCTCGCCGCTGGCGACGGCGTCGAAGGCGGCTTTGGAGAAGCGCTCGGGGGTGACGAAGTCGGGCTCTCCCACGCCGAGGGAGATGACCTTGTCCATGTTGGAGATGAGCTCGAAGAAGCGGCGGATTCCGGAGGAGGGGAGGGCACGGACCCTGTCGGAGATGAACTCTGGTTTGATGGTATAGGAACTTTCGCTCACTTTGCGATCCTCCGGTGGGTGCGGTGGCCCTTCGACTGCGCTCAGGACAGGCTCAGGATGGTTCGACGCTCCAGGCGTCGTTTCGGTAATCGTAGCAGAGGCGCAGCCTGATGTCATCCCGTTCCCGCCCGGGGGTCAGCCGCACGGTAAAGCAGCGGCGGTCTGGGTGCTGCTCCTGGTGTGTCACCTCGGCGACGGTGCGCCAGCGGTTGCGCCAGAACACGCGCAGGGGGCGCTGGGGGTAGCTGGTGCCGGCGTAGGCTTCGACGATGGGGGAGGGCCTTGGTGACATAGGGGCGTTTGGCTTTGGCTAGGGTTCCGCTCAGGCCTCCGCCGGCTTGCGGGCGAAGTAGAGGCCGTAGCCGGTGTGCTCGTCGAAGGTCCGCTGGGCCTCGCCCATCTCCCGCCTGAATACCGAGTCTCGCATCTCGCGGTCGAAAATCGAGGAGAAGAACGGCTTGAGGGCGCGGAAGCCGTCGATCTGGAGCTGGTCCAGCGTCTGCTGCCTGGCAGAGGCATCGCCGGTCTCGACATTTACGGATGCGAAGCCGGTCTCCTCCAGCAGCCGCTGGTGATCCTGGGGGTCCACGGGGACGGCGAGGGCGCCCGGCACCCTGGGAGCGGCGCCGCGAATGGCGGCCAGGAAGTCCTCAGGCGGGGGCTTCAGAAAGGTGACCTCGTTGTTGGCCAGGAAGCCTCCGGTCTTGAGGACACGGTGGAACTCCTTCACGGCGCTGGTCTTGTCCTCCAGGAAGCCCAGCACGGACTCGCAGATGACGCCGCTGAAGGAGGCATCGGCGAACGGCAGGCGGCGGGCGTCCGCCCGGGCCAGGGCGACGCTGTCGGCCAGGCGCATGGGGCGTGTGCGCTCACGGGCCCGGGCCAGCAGGTGGGACTCCAGGTCGACGGCCACGACGAAGGCGTGATGCTGCTTGGCGGCGGTGCAGGCGGTGTAGCCGCTGCCGCAGCCGATGTCGAGGATGCGCTGACCGGCCTGGAGGTCGCACATCTGGAGCAGGTCGCGGGTGGCCTTGAGGCCGCCGCGATGGCCGACGACGCCCATCTCCTTGGTCCGCTGAAGGAAATGGGCGTATCGCTCCAGCGTCTCCGCCGTGTAGCTAGGGCTCGTCTGGCTCATGGTGCGGGTCGTACGTTCAGCCAAAGGCTGATCCGCCTCAGGTGGAATTGTAATCGTTCGTGGGCGCGGGAGGGAACCTCCGGCTACGCTTGCCGCTCTCGCTGCTCGGGGTAGCCGCGGGCGGCGACGGGCCAGACATCGACGACGGTTTCGCCTTCGACGGCGTAGAGGACGTCGTGGAGGTTGATGGTGGGATCGATGTGGGAGGGCCAGAGCTGGATGCGGTCGCCTGGCCCGGCATCGGAGTCCGGGTGTACGGTGATTAACGCGTGCTCGTCGCTGAGGAAGATCACCCTGGCGTCCTTGAGGCTCCTGACGAGGGGATAGCCGTGGTCCATCGTGCATGACTTGTGGCCGCAATCGGCGATGCAGAGGGCCGGGTTGGGGCGGCTGAGGACGCTGCCGAGCACCGAGAGGGCCTGCTCGAAGGGGATGTCCAGCTTGGCGTAGGCGGTGTCCATGAGGACGTAGGAGCCGGCCTGAATCTCGGTGACGCCGTCGAGGCGACCGGTGATGTCGAAGGTGGCCGTGGAGCCGGCGCTGACGATGTCGCAGGGCAGCCCTGCGTCTCGGATCATGCGGACGGTGGAGAGGACTCGCTCCATGGCCTGGCGGGTGGCAGCCTCACGCTGGGCGCGGTCCTCGATGCCGACGACGTGGCCCTCATAGCCCATCACGCCGCGGAGGGCGAGCCCCTTGGGCTCGGCAACCCGCCGGGCCAGGGCCAGCGCCTCCTCGCCCGGGCGGACGCCGCAGCGGAATCCAGCGGCAACTTCAACGAGGACGCCGATTTCGACGGCAGCGTCGCTGGCGGCGGCGATGTCCTGGAGGGCGGCTTGGGAGTCGACGGCCACCTTGATATCGATGCGCGGGGCGAGGGCGGCGACGCGGGACGCCTTGCCGGGGCCAAGGACCTGGTTGGCGATGAGGATGTCGTCGCAGAAGGCGGCGGCGACTTCGGCCTCGGAGACGGTGGCGCAGGTGAGGCCGGTGCAGGAGCCGGCGGCGAGCTGGCGGCGGGCGATCTCCGGGGTCTTGTGCGCCTTGAAGTGGGGCCGCAGCTTGCACGGCCCATCGGCGAAGAACTCCGCCATGCGGCGGATGTTGCGCTCCATGGCGGGCACGTCCACGAGCAGGGCGGGAGTGGGGATGTCAGCGACCGTGCGGGGGCGGGTCATGGTCTAGAGTTTGCCCCGTGGTGGTGGGTTGCGCAACCGTTCGTCCTGAGCCTGTCGAAGGACGAACTTTGTTCGCTCGGGCTGAACTCGCCGAAGACCGAGCGTTCTGATCCGTGCGACCAGCTTCCCTCTGGTGGATCACGCTTCGACAGGCCCTTCGACTGCGCTCAGGACAGGCTCAGCGTGAGCGGATTGTCCGCGGTGCCTTTGAGCGTGCTTCGACAAGCTCAGCACGAACGCTTTGGCCATGCGGCGGATGTTACCCTCCATGGTGGGCACGTCTACGAGCAGGGCGGGAGTGGGGATGTCGGCGATGGTGTGGGGGCGAGTCATTCTCTCACCGCCTTCAGGACGCGGAGGGCGCGCAAGGCCAAGTCGCGGACGGAGGGGTCATCCGGCTCCAGGAGCCAGGGCAGGGGGTCGCCGTTGAGGGCGGAGCGCCAGCCCACGGTTCCGCTACAGCTCTGGGTGCTGCGTGTGCCAGTCGGTGGCCTGCTCGTAGGCGTGGGCGACGCGGAACATCGTGGGCTCGTCGAAGGGCTTGGCGAGGATCTGGACGCCGACGGGGAGCTTGGAGCCGTCGTCCGCCTGGCTGAAGCCGCAGGGGACGGAGATGCCCGGCAGGCCGGCGATGTTGACGGGGATGGTGCAGACGTCGCTGAGGTACATCTGAAGGGGGTCGTCCACCTTCTCGCCCAGCTTGAAGGCAGGCGTGGGGGAGACCGGCGTCACCAGGACGTCGTGGTCCTGGAAGGCGGCGTCGAACTCGCGGCGGATGAGGGTGCGCACTTTCTGGGCCTTGAGGTAGTAGGCGTCGTAGTAGCCGGCGGAGAGGGCGTAGGTGCCCAGCATGATGCGCCGCTTCACCTCGTCGCCGAAGCCGAACTGGCGGGTCTTCTCCATGTTGTCCCACATGCTCTGGCCTTCGGTGTAGGAGTAGCCGTACTTGACGCCGTCGTAGCGGGCCAGGTTAGCGGACGCTTCGGAGGGGGCGATGATGTAGTAGACGGCGAGGGCGTGGTCGGTGGAGGGGAGGGAGACCTCGCGGTCCACCTCGGCGCCGAGGCGCTGCATCTCGTCGATGGCGGCGTCGACAGCCTGGCGGACGTCTTCGTCCATTCCCTCGACGAAGTACTCGCGGGGGACGCCGATGCGCAGGCCGCGCAGGTCGGACGTGAGGGCGTCGGTGACGGCGGGGACGTCCATGGGGGCGGAGGTGGCGTCGCGGGGGTCGTGGCCGGCGATGGCGTGGAGGATGAGGGCGGCGTCGCGGACGGAGCGGGTGAAGGGGCCGATCTGGTCCAGGGAGGAGCCGAAGGCGACGAGGCCGAAGCGGGAGACGCGGCCGTAGGTGGGCTTGAGGCCGACGACGCCGGTGAGGGAGGCAGGCTGGCGGATGGAGCCGCCGGTATCGGAGCCGAGGGCGTAGAAGGCGAAGCCGGCTGCGATGGCGGCGGCGGAGCCGGAGGAGGAGCCGCCGGGGACGCGGTCCAGGGCCCAGGGGTTTCGGGTTGGCCCGAAGGCGGAGTTCTCGCCTGATGAGCCCATAGCGAACTCGTCCATGTTCACCTTGCCCACCATCACCAGGCCGGCTTCCCTGAGTCGCTCCATCACGAAGGCGTCGTAGGGCGGGATGAAGCTCTCCAGGATGCGGGAGCCGCAGGTGGTGCGGACGCTCTTAGTGCAGATCACGTCCTTGATGGCGGCCGGGATGCCGGTGAGAGGGCCGGCGTCGCCGGCGGCGATGCGCTGGTCGGCGGCGCGGGCTTGGGCCAGCGCCTCCTCCTCGGTGAGGGTGAGGAAGGCGTGGATGCGGTCATCGAGGGCGCCGATGCGCTCCAGGGCGGCGCGGGTGAGTTCCACCGATGACACCTCGCGATGGGCGAGGAGGTCGGCGGCCTCGGCGACGGTGAGCCAGTGCAGGGGTTCGGCTGTCATTCAAGCACTGCGCGAACGCGGAAGAGGTCACCCTCGCGCTGAGGGGCGTTGGCCAGGATATCGTCTTTGTCGAAGGAGGGATGGGGCTCATCGTCGCGCATGACGTTGTGCATGGCCAGGGTGTGGGCGGTGGGTGGGACGTTCTCCGTGTCCACTTCCTGAAGGCGCTGGAAGTAGTCCAGGATCTGGGAGAGCTGGTCCTGGAAGCGGGCCACGTCGTCCTCGCTCAGGCCGACGCGGGCCAGTCGGGCGATGTGTCTGACTTCTTCCGGGGTGAGGGACAAGAGGAGCCCTCCTGCGGTCGATATGCGGTAGGTTGGAAACCATTATAGCAGCGTGACGTTTTACAGAAAGGCCGGTGCCTGCGCGCCTGCCTAGCGGCAGGTCGGCCTAGATACCCTGATAGGATGGTTTGCAGTGAGCTGGCAGCGGGCCGTGGAGACGGTGGATAAGCGGGCCTCTCTGGGTCATCCCAGCCAGATATGGACGCGGGGGCTGGAGCGGCGGCTGGAGATGTTGCGAAGGGAGGTGCCGCTGGAGGGGAAGCGCATACTGGACGTCGGCTGTGGGGTGGGGGAGTTCGTCAGGCGACTGCGGGAGTTCTCTCGGGATGTGTGCGGGGTGGACATCGACGCAGAGCGCGTGCGGCGGGGGTCCGAGGAGGTGCCGAACCTGGCGCTCTCCGTGGGCGAGTACCTCCCTTTCGGGGACGGCAGCTTCGATGTGGTGCTGCTGCACGAGGTCATCGAGCATGTGACGGATGACCTGGCGACGCTGCGGGAGGTGGGGCGCGTGCTGAGGCCGGACGGCAGAGTGGTGATCTTCTGCCCTAACCGGCTGTACCCGTTCGAGACGCACGGCGTGTTCCTCGGGAGGCGGTACGTGTTCGGAAACGTGCCGCTGGTGAACTGGCTGCCGGACGCCGCCCGCAACTGGCTGGTGCCTCATGCCAGGGCGTACACGCACGGGGATCTGCGGCGGCTGTACCGCCGGGCCGGCCTCCGGGAGCGGCTGCACACCTACGTGTTCCCCGGGTTTGACCACGTGGCGGGGCGGCGTCCCTTGTTGGGTCGGGTGCTGCGGGCGGTACTACAGCCGGTGGAGCGCACTCCGCTGCGAATCTTCGGGCTATCGCACTTCGTTGTACTAGAGAAGGTCTGATCTCTCTGTGGCACGGGTTTACAGGTACAGGCGAAACCGCGTGAAGCGGGCGGCCTCCCAGCGCAGACGCCTGGTGCGCTCCCGCTGGCACTGGCTTTTGAGCATGGCGCTGGTCGCCTTCCTGGGCGGCCTGGTGACCGTCGGCGTATTCGGGTTCCTCATCTACCGCAGCTACGCCCATGACCTCCTGCCTCCGGAGGAAGCCATCGCTAGCTCCGTCATCGGCACCAGCATCGCCTACGACCGCAACGGTGAGTTCCTGTACGAATACATCGATCCGTTGGGCGGCCTGCAGGATCCGGTGCCCCTGGAGGAGATATCGCAATACATGATCGACGCCACCGTTTCCACGGAGGACGCGAGCTTCTACAGCAACCCGGGAGTGAACTTCAAGGGGCTGGCCCGCGCGGTCATGGAGAACCTCACACCCTTCGGCCCGGGCTGGTTCGAGGGTAGCGGCGGCAGCTCCATCACCCAGCAGTTGGTGAAAAACGTCTACATCGAGCGGGAGGAACGGTTCGACCGCCGCATCGAGCGCAAGGTCAAGGAGACGGTGATCGCCCTGGAGCTGAAGCGCGAGTACTCCGACGACCAGATCCTGGAGTGGTACCTGAACACGATATACTATGGGAACTTCGCCTATGGTGTGGAAGCAGCCGCCCAGCGCTACTTCGGCATTCCCGCCAGCGACCTGTCGCTTGCTCAGGCCGCAATGCTGGCGGGGATACCGCAAGCGCCCGGGCGTTACACTCCGGTGGTACCCGACAACCTGAAGCGGGCGAAGGCGCGCCAGCAGGAAGTGCTGGACTTAATGGTCAAGCACGGCTACATCACCGAGGCCGAGGCTAAGGCCGCGGCAGCCGAAAAGCTGACGTACAGCACGCTCGGCTTCTACATCAAGGCCCCCCACTTCGTGTTCTACGTCGAGGACCAGGTGCGGAAGATGTGCGAGAAGGGGTTGTTCGATCCTCCGGGCGGCTTGTCCTGCGAAAAGGTGGTGTCCCAGGGCGGCTTGCGCATAACCACCTCCGTGGACATGGGCCTCCAGCGCATAGGCGAGGGGATAGTGGAAGACATCATCAGCCAGAAGGAGGAGACGTTCGGCGGGCACAACGGGGCCCTAGTGGCCCTCCGCACGGGCACCGGGGAGATCCTGGCCTACGTGGGCAGCCGCGACTTCTTCCGCGACGACATCGAGGGGCAGGTGGACATTGTC
>DAOUMF010000133.1:0-9153 GCA_034411955.1 Dehalococcoidia bacterium | reverse complement strand
GTCTCGGGGAGCTGGACGCCGGCCAGCGTGAACTTGTCAGCGAAGGAGGGACGCAGCCCGGTGGCGGTCATGTAGCCCAGTATCCGTCCTTCAGCGTCCACGCCCGTTTGCTTGAATTGGAAGAGGTCCTGCATCGTTATGATCTGGCCCTCCATGCCGGTGACCTCCGCCACCTGGGTCACCCGCCTTACGCCGTCGCTGAAGCGGGCTAGATGCACCATGAGATGGAGCGCTGAGGAGACCTGCTCACGAATCGCCCGATCCGGCAGGTCCAGGTTAGCCATCATCACCATGTTCTCCACACGGGCCAGGGCGTCCCGCGGCGAGTTGGCGTGGACGGTGGAGAGGGAGCCTTCGTGACCGGTGTTCATGGCGTTCAGCATGTCGAACGCCTCCGATCCTCGCACCTCGCCTATGATGATGCGGTCCGGCCGCATGCGCAGGGTGTTGCGCAGCAGCTCGCGCTGGGTGATCTCGCCCTTGCCGTCTATGTTAGGAGGCCGCGCCTCCAGGCTCACCACATGCGGCTGCTGCAGCCTGAGCTCGGTCGGATCCTCAATGGTCAGGATCCGCTCGCTCTCCGGGATGTAGGCCGAAAGCGCGTTCAGAAACGTCGTCTTGCCGGTGCCAGTACCGCCGGAGATGAGGATGTTCAGGCGCAGCTTGACGCACGCCTTCAGGAACTGGGCCACCTCCGCGACGATCGTGCCGCCGGTCACCAGCTCGTCCATCGTCATCTTGTCGGCACGGAACTTTCGGATGGTGATGGTGGGGCTCTTCGGGGACACCGGTGGGATGATGACGTTGACACGGGAGCCGTCGGTCAGCCGCGCGTCCACCATGGGCGACGACTCATCCACACGGCGACCCAGGGGAGCGACGATCCTTTCGATGATGCGCTCGATGTGATCCGCGTCGCGGAAGCGGATGTCGCTCAGGTAGATGATGCCCTCCCGCTCAAAGTACACTTCGTCGGGGGCGTTCACCATGACCTCAGTCACCGAGGGGTCCCTGATCATCCCATCGATCGGGCCCAGGCCGACCACCTCATCCACCACCCGCGACACGATCTGATCGCGGGTGATGCCGCCCACGTTAGGCACCTCGCGGCGCAGGATGGTCTCTGCCGCCTGCTCCACCAGCCGCCGTCTTTCGTCAGCGGGCATGGTGCTGATCTGGTCGGCATCGAGCTCCTCGATCAACGTCTGGTGCATCCTGAACACGAGCCCTTCCACATCCTCGTTGTAGCGTCCGGGAGTGCCCCTGGAGGGGGGAGCTTCCGACCTGGCTATGGGGCTCAGGATGCGGCCGCTGCCTGATCGCGATTCGGACATCTGTCTACTCCACCTTTACCTCTACCTCGGCTTCTTCTTCCGCCGGCGGGCCAAAGATGCGGCCGAACAAACCCTTGTTTCCTTGCTTGTCCTGCTTCTCCTGTTGCTGCTGGCGGACGCCGCTCAGCGCGTAGGCCAGCTCTATCAAACTCTCCGATGCTCTGGTGTTGGGCTTGGTCACCACCACCGGCATCCCCAGTTGGGTGGACATGCTGATGTTGCGGTCATAGGGGATAGACCAGAACACGTCCCGGCCCAACATCCGCCTGACCTCCTGAGGCTGAACGTTGCTCGCCTCGTTGGTAGAGTTGATCAGCAGCTTCACCTTGTCCTGGGGGTAGTTCCAGGAGCGGAGCATATCGATGGCCAGGAGGGTGTCCTTGAGGCTAGCCATATCCACCGTGGCCACAAGGAGCACCAGCGTGGCCAATTCCAGCGACCGGGCCACGATGTCGTTGAACGTCCCCGGCGTGTCGAGGATCACGTAGTCGTAAATCTGGGCCAGCAGCGTGACCACCCGCTCGATGTGGCCCGCGTGGACGCTCCGCCAATCGGTGGGCCGTACCGGGGCCGGCAGGATCGTCACGCCCGTGTTGTGAGTGTAGATGCAGTCCTGGAGGAGCTCTCTATTGATCTCCTCCTCCGGTAGCGCCAGATCAGCGATGCTGCGCTCCACCGGGATATCCATGAGGATCGCCACATCGCCAAAGCGGGTATCGAGATCCACCACCACTACCGACTGGTTGGTCTTCTGCACCAGCGCCGTCGCCAGGTTAGTGGAGATCGTCGTCTTACCGATGCCCCCCTTGGCACCGAAGACCGTTAGCACCGTGCCGCAGGCCAGCGGCTCCTCCATCTCGCCGGAGATTCGCGCCCGCTTCCGCTCCTCTTGAGCCAGCACGTTGTGAACGGAATTGACCAGATCCTCTTCCCTCACAGGCGTTACCAGGTAGTCACTGACCCCCGCCAGCATCGCCTTTCGCATGCTGGCCGGATCCGTGATGGACGAATAAGTGACGATGGGCGATTGGGGCAGGAGGTCCGCCACCGCCTCCACCGTCTGGAGAGCCCTCACCACGGGCTCCTCAATGGAGATAATGATGACGTCGGGCTCGGTGTCCTTGGCCAGGGAGACCGCTTCGATTCCGTAGCCAGCCTCGCCCAGCACAGCGAAGCCTGAGAGGGCCAGCATCTTCTGCACCTCGGACCTCGCCAACTGGTCCTGATCAATCACGATGACCCGGGGGTTACGTGTCATGGCTGTTCAGCTCCCTCAAACCTCTCCCTGATAGCTCCCCATCGTTACTGCAGGCTGGTCAGGTCCAGCAGAGCCGCGCATGTGGGCGGTGGTCCATTGTCAGCCCATACGCTGCGG
Source organism: Dehalococcoidia bacterium (assembly GCA_034411955.1). Classification (GTDB taxonomy): domain Bacteria; phylum Chloroflexota; class Dehalococcoidia; order SM23-28-2; family RBG-16-64-32; genus DAOUMF01. Next base: position 6,444 of record DAOUMF010000133.1, on the reverse strand, counting down.
GTCTGCACTTGACTCTCATCTCCGAAGGCGCGCAGCGCCAGCGCCAGGTGTGGCTCGGCGCACGCCGCGGCCACGGCGAGAACCTCCCCGTGCGCGGGCGACACTGCCAGCGTGACGGTCGTGGCGTCCGGGTTGGCCTCGGCACCCTCGCCGACCACCGGCGCCCCGTCCTGGCTGTCATCCACCACAGTACGCGCCACCTCCTGATCGACGCTCAGCACCTGAACGTTCTGGAGGATCGTCCGCGCGACCTGGTCCTTTCCGCGGGAGGTGGCCGTACTGCCATCCGCGCCTTCGGTACTGTCACCACCAGCCTCTATCTTGACAGTGAGGATCACGTCCACGTAGTCGCCCGGCCTGATGAGGCCGCTGACGCCGATTGTGTTATCCACTTGAATGGAGATGGCGCGCATGCCATCCGGGATCACGTAGGCCAGGGCCGGATTCTCCTCATCGGCGATGGCGGCGCCGGTGGCCGTCACCTTCGTTGGCACCACCTGCTCGCCCGCCACGAGGGGAACGCGGGTCACCTTGCCGACGACGTCGCCCGTGTCCCGGTAGGCCTCCGCCAACACCGCATCGGACGACAGCGTCTTCAGGGTCACCATCTCCTCGGTGATGCGGGTGCCCACGGGGACGCTCTCCTTGGCGACGACCACAGGCGTCACCACACCCCCAGACACGTCACCGCCGCCGTCCCCCGCCTGGCCAAGGTACACGACGACCAGGACCGCACTCACCACTCCCAGGAACAGGCCGAGGAGGATGAGGGTCTTGTTGGACTTTCCACCGATCGCCTGACTCTTTATCATCGCTTACCCCTTAGGTCGTCTTTCTGGTTGCGACCCGCCGGAGCGGGTCGCAATAAAAGGTCATTGCAAATCTAATGATGATGTTTGGGGCCGTTCTGTTACGGGGATAACCCCGCAGGAGCAGCTATTGCTGAAGAATCGGCACGAGGCGCGAGCCCGTGGCCAACTGAGTCCCGATGACCTGGAAGATGGGCTCAAGGTCTGTGGTCTTGGGCTCGTTGAAGAAGTGGTACTCATCAGAGGCCATCGCCTGCAGCAGGTCCACCGCATCGGCCCGGTACCACGGGCTGCTGGGATCATCGTAGTCGCAGCGGTCGTCGGCGCCCCAGGCGATGACGAACACCTCGATGCCCGCGGCCTTGGCCACTTCGGCCTGCTGGTAGGCGTAGTCGCACGGACCCAGCACCGGACCTCCGGGTTCCGGCGTGCTGTAGTAGACACTGACCGCCGCCCAGTCCAGATAGAACTCCCGGCTGGTGCTGTTGGTGACGTTGGTGATCCTCACGCGGAAGTTGGCGTCGGAGAGGTCGGAGAGGCTCCATGTCCGCCCCCAGCTGTCCGCGGGTCCGCCCACGTAGTACGTGCTCTGGCTGCTGCTCAGGTTGGAGGTCTGCTGGGCGGATGTCCAGCTGGCGCCCCCGTCCCAGGACAGCTCCACGCACAGGTACTTGGTGGAGAACCAGCCCCAGCCGTTGGCCCAGGCGTCCAGACGCACCTCAATCCCCTGGACTGTGACGTCGGCGGGCAGGGAGATACCGTAGTTGTAGAAGGTGTGCCTGTCCTTGCCTGTGCTGCCGCAGCTAGTGCTGGTGTTGGTGCCGCTGTTGTTGTCGGTAGCGTAATCGCCTCCATCGGCAAACGCCGCGGTGGGGCTTATCTCGTAGCCGTTGTTGTCACCGCTGCCGCTGGTGACTGCAGCCTGGGCCGTGGGGCTGAGGAGGCCCGTGCTGTCGATGGAGCCAAGCTCGTCGTAGACGTTGGCGGCGCCATCGGAGAGCAGGATGAGGCCCCACTTCTCGCCAGGGCGTCCGTTGGCCACCAGCTCCTCGGTGGCGGCCTTCACCGGGTCGCCCAGCTTGGTGTGCACGCCGGGCAACTCTCCCCAACTGGGTCTGTCTAGGCACTGAGTAGTGCTGACGAGAGGGCTGCCGGTGTCCAGCACGTGAGGCGCGGTCTGATAGTCATCGGTCAGGGGCACGGGTGTCCACACCTCGGGATCGCCCCAGGAGTCGATGCTATCGCAGTGGTTCGTCGGGTCGACGGGCGGAGTGACGCCCAGGCCGACCCGCTGCAGGCTTTCGTCGAAGTATTCGTAGAGGGCGAGGGCGCCATCCTTGGCGTTAGCCAGGTCCGTGGAGGTCATGCTGCCCGTATGGTCGATGATGGTCATGACGTCGACGGCTTGGAAGGGGGAGGCGCCGCACAGGCGGCGGCAGCCGGCCGCCGTTTCGACCACCGGACAGGTATCGAACCAGCATTCTTCGTCAACCCCTGTCAGTTGGAGCACGGGGGCGAAGAAGAAGGGCACGTCTAGGCTGCCTCTGACCTCGATGGTGTCCCACCTGCCAGCAGCCGGGTCGCAGGCGAGCAGGAAGCTGCTGGTGCAGCGGAAAGAGATGTCCAGGCTGTCCGGGTCTATGCCGTTGGCCTCCGCGTAATCCCTGGCCAACTGCTCGGCGGCGGCCGCGTCGTCGGGCAGCTCCTGGGCGCCGGCCAGGGCGGCGGCGTCCACGGCCTGCTGCACCACAGCCCTGTGCCGCAGGAAGAAGCCGACGTCCACAGCCAAAGCAGTGAACCCCATCAGTACTACTAGGGCCAGCACGCCCAGAACCAGGGCCTGCCCGCCCTCATTGCGCCGCTTCGTGCTTCCACCTCTCATATTCCCACTCCCCCTGCGACTATTCCAATCTCATCTCGGCGGTCGAGGAGAACGTCAATGTAGGGCCAAGAACATCCCCGCTGAAGAACTGAACCAGGCTAGCCAGGGGAGTTATCAGATCGTAATCGTAGTCCACCTGCACCGCCACCGACTCCCCTGGCTGGCCCTCGGCGTTAGTGACCGTGACACTCATCTTCGTATCTTCGTCGGGCAGGTTGACCGATTCGTACACGCGATCCTCGATCTCCTGCTGTGTGGCGAGGACAGCCCCCAGGCGGGCCCCCTCGCGGGCGGCATTCGTCACCGTGATCCAGGAGTAGAAGCCCATCCCGAAGTCCACGATCGCGAACAACAGGATGAGAAAAATGGGAATGAGAAGGGTAAATTCAACCAGAGCCTGGCCCTTCTCCCCCTTCCGTCTCCGTCTTCGAATCAGCTTTAGCATCGCTTCGCCCATCTATTGGTGGCAGTGCCTAGACCGCGGTGTCCGCTAGGGGAAGGCGACTGCAAACGCATTGAGGTGACCGGCCAGAGCGAGACCGAGGGCCGTCAGGGCGAGTACGCAGGCCACCGCTATGAACGCCAGGATGAGGCTGTACTCCGCCAGGGCTTGGCCCTCATCCTTCCGGAATCGAGGCGCCAGCCCCAATGCCCAATCACTCATCCCCTAGCCACCTTCTCGTCTCTCTCGTCCCTTCAATCAAGTTCTGTTTGCCGTCGCGGGCGGTGTGGTCGGCTGGACCGGCCCCACCGCCCACGGCTAACGGCAGCATGCTGCTCCGTTGTCAGGCTTTAGCCCCTCGCTAGAGGCCGGGCATGACGCCTGCGATGTCGTTCAGCTGGTCGGCAACGGCCAAGCCGAGAGCAGTCAGCGCCAGAATGGCCGCCACGGCGATCAGTGCCAGGATCAGGCCGTACTCGGCCAGAGCCTGACCCTCTTCCCGCTCGAAGCGGGCAACGAACCGCAGTAGGGCCTCGCTGATCTTGGAAAGCATCCGGCTCCTCCTTTCCTTAGGTTTGCCGCTTTCCACCCCTCCGGATCCGACCGTCCTCAGGACAGTCCCTCCAGAGGGCTTCTATGAGCTTAGATGGTATCCTCCTAGGCCCCGTTACACTTATGTCCACCGAGTGAACGAATTTTCACCGCCTGCCCCCTGCCTTCACGCGGCCTAAACGTTTTCCGCACGTTTTGCGTTCCAACAAATAAGACGCAGTCGACAGCTATGCGTTACGTCAAGTTGAACCGTACTCTCTCCCTCACGATCCAGCGCCGCCGTGAATCAGGAGCGCCGGCCCCTTGACCGTCGCCCTCGCCGCCCTCATCGGCCTTCTCCTGGGCCACGCCCTCGACGTCTTCTTCGACCGCCTGTACACGGACGAGCCCGTGCGGGGCGCCCTCTTCCGCTGCCCGCACTGCCGTAAGCGCCCGCGCCCGCTCCACTTCATCCCCATCGCCGCCCTGCTCTGGAGCCGCGGCCGCTGTCCTGACTGCGGCCGCTGGCTGCCCCTGCACGCCTTCCTCCTCGCCCCCGGCGGCGCCGCCCTCTTCGCCGCCGCAGAGCTCATCGTCGACGGCTTCGGCCCGGCCCTCCTGGCCGGCTTCTTCGCCACCATCTTCCTCGCACTCAGCCTCACCGACCTGGAGCGCCGCCTTATACCCAACCGTGTCGTCTACCCTTCCATCCTCCTCGCCGCCGCCCTCTCCTGGGCCTGGCATGACCGCTCCGTGGTGGAGGTCTTCGGCGGTGGGGCCGCCGCCCTGGTCATCACCGGCGTCATGTATGCCCTAGGCCGCGGCGCCTTCGGCTTCGGCGACGTCAAGATGTCCACCCTCATGGGCCTGGTGGTCGGCTTCCCCGCCGTCTTGGTGGGCGTCTTCATCGGCGCCTTCGCGGCCGGCGCCTACGTGTTGCCCCTGGTCATCCTCCGCGTCCTCCACCGGCGCGACTACATCGCCTATGGCCCCTTCATCGCCATCGGCGCCGTCGTCGCCCTACTCTGGGGCGGCCCCATCTGGGACTGGTACTTCAACCGCTAGGTATCCTTGACAGCAGCGGGTGGGAGACGCAATGATACCGGCGTGTCCGCCCCACACGGCGGAGCGCCTGTCCACGGACCTCACATGGAGGAGTAGCCCCATGACCACACTCGACATCCTCGCCGAAGGGCGGGGCGAATACCTCAAGGTAGACCCCGACGGTTATCGCGACTGGGTCCGCGACCACAAGGACAGGGCCCTCGTCCCCAAGCTGATGTCCGAGAAGGACGCCGTCGAGAAGTTCGTCCAGGACGGCGACTACCTTCTTTACGAGTGCAACTACCTTCAGCGCGGCCCCTCCTCCCTCATCCGAGAGGTGATCCGGCAGAAGAAGAAGAACCTGTGGGTGGGCGCCAAGTTCACCTGGGTCGCCGCCGCCCTCCTCGTCGGCGGCGACTGCGTGTCCAAGCTGGATGTCGGCTTCTTCCTGTTCGGCCCCACCGTGGAGCAGGCGATCCGCGAGGGCCGCGTCAAGGCCTACGAGTACTCCAACGTGGTGATGACCAACCGCATCATGGCCGGCGCCATGGGCCTCCCCTTCCTCCCCGTCCGCTCGCTCGGAGGCACCGACAACTTCGCCCACTCCGGCGCCAAGCTGATCGAAGCCCCCTACACCGGCGAGCCCACCGTTGTCGTCCCCGCCCTCAACCCCGACGTCGCCCTCATCCACGCCCACCAGGCGGACGTCTTCGGCAACGCCCGCGTCTTCGGCACCGGTATCTCCCACCAGGAAGCGGCGATGGCCTCCAAGAAGGTCATCATCTCCACCGAGGAGATCATCGAGACCGATGAGATCCGCCGCGACCCTGCCCGCACCACCATCCCCTACTACGTCGTCGACGCCGTCGTCCACGCCCCCTTCGGCGCCTACCCCGGCGAGATGCAGGGACGCTACGCCTCCGACGTGCCCCACGTCATCGAGATCATCGCCTCCACCCTGCGCGGCCTCATCCCCCAGTACCTCGACAAGTGGGTGTACGGCGTCTCCTCCCACGCCGAGATGCTGGACAAGCTCGTCGGCGCCAACAGGCTCAAGGAGATCGTGGGCCGCGCCACCATCAAGGAGGGATACACGGCATGACGCCCGCACCGCTCGCCCTGCCCGCCCGCCGTGGCGGGAGCCTGTCGAAGGGCGAGCGGGCGCACCGAAGGAGGCAAACGGCATGAGCGAAAAAGCTTCCTACTTCAACGAGCGCGAGCCGCTGTCACCCCGATCCGCCGAAGGCGGAGAGGGGTCTGGCGGGGCCGGGGCTGCCTTGTCGCTTGCGGGACCCTGGCACCACCCCAGATTCCTCGCTGCGCTCGGAATGACAGGACATGAGGTGATGACATGAGCGAAAAAGCCGCCTACTTCAACGAGCGCGAGCACCAGATCTGCCTGGTGGCCCGCATGATCGAGGACGCCAGGACCTACTGGGTGGCCGGCGGCGGCTCCCCCATGGCCGCCATCCTCCTGGGCAAGAAGCTGTACGCCCCCAACGCCGTCTACGTCACCGAGGACGGCGTCATCGCCCCCGAGCCGGCCCTCCCCCTGGACCCCATCATGACCATGGTCACCTCCCGCTCCGCCTACCGCGCCCTCCAGTGGGGCACAATGAACACCGTCGGCTTCCACGCTCAGATCGGCCTCATGGACTACGGCATCCTCAACACCCTCCAGGTAGACATGTACGGCAACATCAACTCCACCGCCGTCGGCGACTACGAAGGGGAGC
>DAOUMF010000132.1:0-16239 GCA_034411955.1 Dehalococcoidia bacterium | reverse complement strand
GATGGCGGCGAGGGCCACGAGCGCGATGAGAAGCGCGATGGGTTTGAGTTTCACGACGTCACCTCTTTCTCCCGGCTAAGGCCAGAGCTAGGCTACCGACGATTAGGACGCCGAGGGCGGCGGCAAGGCCGATTTCGGCGACGGTGAGGGCATCGAGGCCGTCGCCGGAGGGGGCAGCGGCAGGCGCCTCGACCTCCTTCGGCCCGGCGGCCGCGGTCTCAGCGGCGGCAGGCTCACGCATTGACTGATCCGCTGCATCCTGGCCGTCGGCCTCGGGCGCGGCAGGTGTCTCGTTCGGCTCTGGGGCGACCCCACCTGCCGCTTCGGGCGCCTCGCCCCCTGTTGCGGCGTGGCCTTCGGCCTCCAGCCCGCGGTCATAGGCCTGAAGCTCGTCCGTCGATTGGGGAGCGGACACTTCCGCCGGTGCACCGTCTCGGCCGAGGTCGCCGAGGTCTACGACGAGGACGGCGGCCAGGGCGACGGCGACGCCGGCGACGGCTATGCGCGCGCCGAAGGCCAGCGGCGCGGCAGGCGTCGACGGACGAGGGGCAGCAGCCCGCTCGGGACTGAGCGTGAACGACCGGGGGACTCGCGCTTCCGGAAGCTCCTGCAGGGCGGCGACAGTGGAGCGGAGCTGCTCCATCTCTCTCCGGCAGCCCCTGCACTCCCCTAGATGGGCCTCCAGTCGTCTGGCGGCAGCAAGATCCAGCGCACCATCTATGTAGGCGGAGAGCTGGTTACGAAGGCGGCGGTGTCGGTCGGGCCAGAACATCATCAGGCACCCTCACTAGAAGGACGGAAGCGGGACGGCAAAAGTTCCCCCCGGTTCAGGAGGAAGTCTCGCATAGCGCCCCGGCCGCGGCTGATGCGGGACTTGACGGTGCCCAGAGAAGCGCCGGTGGCTTCGGCCACCTCCTCGTAGGCCAGACCCTGCACATCGCGGAGGATGACGGCCAGGCGCTGGTCGGGTGGCAGGGATGCCAGGCCCTCTTGCAGGCAGCGGGCCAGTTCCAGGCGCTCCACACGCTGCTCCATCGGCTCGTCGGAAGTCGACGGCTCGGCGCTGGGGCGCTCGTCATCAGCGGGGGCCTCAAGGGGAACCTGGGGACGCGAGCGCCGCCTTCGCAGCTCGTCGTAGCAGGCGTTGGCGGCGATGCGCAGGAGCCAGGCGCGGAAGCCTGTCCGGCCAGGTGTGCCGCCGCGGAAGCGGGGTACGGCACGGTAGGCGGCGATGAACGCTTCCTGCGCGGCGTCCTCGGCGGCCTGGGGCGACGCCAGCATGCGCAGGCAGAGGTTGTAGACCTGCCCCTGGTAGGCGAGGACGAGGGCGTTGAAGGCGTCTAGGTCGCCGCCCTGACTGCGCTCTATGAGTACGGCTTCATCGCTCTGCATACGAGTAGGCTCCGGATATCCCAGCAGTTAGAACGCAAGCGCTAGCCAAGTCGGAACTCTCACCGGAACTTTTCCGCCGTGTCGTCCGTCGACTACCTTGGGCGGCGCAAGAGGAAGTACGCGAAATGCGCATCGGCTGGAGAGTGGCAGCGGGCCTGCTAATCATCGCGGGAGTGGTGCTGGGCACGATCCTTGGCACCTTACTCACCGGCACGTCCAGCGGCAGCGGCGCGGCCCAGTATGAGGTGACCGTGCAGTTCAACAGAGCGGTGACCCAGGACGACATCGACGAGGCCGGCGCTCTCCTGCACACCTTTGACGGCGATATGGACTTCCTCATCATGGAGATGTTCCCGCCCGTCGGTCGCGCCCTGATGGCGGCCGAGGCGTCCGACTTCTGCCAGACGGTGGAGACGGCGGTGGGGGGCAAGAGCTACGTTGACGACGTTTCCTGCCAGCCATCGGAGAGGGGCGACGCAGCGGACCCAGACGTCCCCGTCAGCACCGACACCGACATGAACTCGCAGGAAGCACGCTGATCTGCGCCCACCCGACGAAACTCTCCGCAGCCCAACCGCGTCTACTGTGAGTGCAAGGCGTTTGCTACAATTGGAACCGCAGATGAAGGAAGACGGAGAGATAGAAGAGAGTCCGCCGTCCGGGGAGGAAGAGGCGGAGGAGCAGGAACCCCAGCCCGCGCCGGTCTATGACCCGCTTACCGAGCCCTGGAACGACCCCGCCTCAACCTCGGTAGTCGAGTACCGGCTGTCCAGGGGACCTCAGGAATTCGCCCCTCGCCCCGGTGCCGCGCCCCGCCACTGGGAGCGGACCTCTCCCTATGCCGACGAGCTGAGCGAGCTCCGCCGCCGCCTGCGGGAGGGCACGGTCGTCGTCCCCAAGCGGCGCCGCATCTGGACGGTCACCGTTCGCGAGCTGACGGAGACGCTGCTCCTGGCGGTGCTCATCTTCCTGGCCGTGCACGTGTCCATGCAGAACTTCAAGGTAGAAGGGGCCAGCATGGAGCCGAGCCTCGATAACGGCGAATACCTCGTCGTCAATAGGCTGGCCTACGCCGAGATCGACCTCAGCATCTTCGACTGGCTGCCCTTCTTCGACGCGGGCGACAACTCGGTGCACCACCTGTGGGGCTCCCCCGCCCGGGGAGACATCATAGTGTTCCGCTCACCTACCAACGTCAACCGGGACTTCATCAAACGCATCATCGGGGTGCCCGGCGATGTCGTGGAGATCGATCGGGAGACCGGTGCGGTGAAGGTCAACGAGCAGGTGACAGATGAGCCGTACGTCCGCGCGGAGACCAGTTGTCGCAGCTCCTGCGGACCCTGGGTCGTGCCGGAGCGCTCATACTTCGTCATGGGAGACAACCGGGGGAACAGCAGCGACTCGCGCCAGGGGTGGTTCGTGCCGGAGGAGAACATCATCGGCAAGGCCCTGATCACCTACTGGCATGACGGCAGCCCCGAACTTGACTTGGCCCCCAACCACGAGGTCTCGTTCATCGGCGAGGCGGCGGCAGAGGAGTAGATGACCGTGACCGGCGGGTCGGGCCAAGCGGCGGCCGCCCTACTCCGGGAGGTTGGAGCCGTGATGGACGGCCACTTCCGCCTCACCTCCGGTCGTCACTCGCCCGTCTACGTGGAGAAGTTCCGCCTCCTCCAGCACCCTCAGCACACGGAGCAGCTTTGTCGTCTCATCGCCGACCGGTTCCGCAGCGACAGGCCGGAGCTGGTAGCGGGTCCGACCACCGGCGGCGTTATTCTCAGCTATGAGGTGGCACGCCTGCTGGGACTGCGTGGCATCTTCGCCGAGAAGGCGGCAGCCGGACGGGCGTTCCAGCGCGGGTTCCAGATACGGCCCGGGGAGCGCACCCTCATCGTGGACGACGTGCTAACCACCGGCGGCAGCATTCGTGATGTGATCGATGCGGTGTGGCGGGCAGAGGGTGCCGCCATCGGCGTGGGGGTGCTGGTGGACCGCAGCGGAGGGCGAACGGACTTCGGCTTGCCGTTCTTCGCCTGCGTGGAGCTGGACCTGCCCACCTACGAAGAGGGTGCTTGCCCCCTCTGCGACGCCCAGGTACCGCTGACCGTAACCTGACAAGCCCCCAGCAGGGGGGGCTTGTTCGGCAGGCACTAGGCCGTCTGCGGCTGGCCGGGGCGTCGCAGTGTGGCGAGCATGGGCGTCGCCAGGAAGGCGGCCGCCCCCAGGATCACAAAGGCCAGGCGGTAGCTCTCGGTCTGGTCGTACATCCAGCCGGCGAACACCGGGCCGACGAGTGCTCCGAAGGTGGCGACCGTGAAGACTAGGCCCTGAATGGCGCCGAAGGCGCGCAGGCCGAATACCTCCGCCTGGAGGGCCGGCCTGACCGGGATGATGCCCCCCCAGCCCAGGCCGAACAGGGGCAGGGCCAGGACGATCTGCCAGGGGTGAAACACGACCGCGAACATGAGGACCCCCAGGGCCAGAAAAGCGTATGACCCTGCCATGACGAAGCGCTTATCGATCACATCGGCCAGGTAGCCGAACCCAAAGCGGCCGCCCAAACTCACCATGACCATGGCGGTGACTGAGGCGGCGGCCGCGCCCTCGGACAGGCCGACGCTGCCGGTGAGGAACGGGATCTGGTGAACGATGATAGCCATGGTGCCAAGGTTACCCAGGGACACGGCCAGGGCCAGGCGCCAGAACGCCGACGAGCGCAGGGCCTGCCGCACCGTGAACCCCTCCGGAGTGGCTAGGCCGGGCGCCACCGTTACCTCCTTTTCGCCGGCGGCGTCCGGCGGCTCACCGTCGGGATGCAGGCCGATATCCTCAGGCCTGTCGCGTATGCTGAGGGCGAGGGGAACACAGATGGCCAACTGGACGACGGCGATGATCAACAGGGCTTCGCGCCAGCCGAAGGTGGAGATAAGCCAGACAAGGACGACCACCATGACGCCGCTGGTGCCGGAGCCCATGGCCATGAAGGCCAGGGCGCGGCCACGGCGGCGGCGGAACCAGTGGGCGATGGCGACAATGCCCACGGAGCCACCGGACGCGCTCATCCCCACAGAGATGACCATCACAGAGCCGTAGAAGGCCCAGAGATCTTGGACGCGGCTAAGAAGGACGAAGCCCAGGACCACGGCCAGTACTCCCATCACCATGACACGTCGCGAGCCCACTCGATCGACGAGGAAACCGACGAAAGGAGCGGCGACGCCGCCGGTCTGGCTGCGCAGGGAGAATGCGAAGGAGACGGCGGCACGGCTCCAGCCGAATTCGCTGACCAGAGGGTCGAAAAGGGCGCTGAAGCCGTAGAAGAAGGTGCCGCCGGTCAGAAAGACGATGGCCGCTGACGCGAAGACCACCCACCAGCCGAAGAAGAAGCCGGCGCGAGAGGCGACAACTGTGCCGATGCGCAAACGGGAATGACCTCGTCCGTATGATAGCTTTGGCCGCAGCCAGGAGGAAGGCGCGTGGGGCTGTGCCCGACAGCCAAACACTGCCCCTGCCCGACTGACACGGGCGCCCCTTCCGTACAGAATTAGGTGGTCGCCTGGTGTTGAGCCAAGGAGGGAAGTGTTTGATGTTCACGGCCTCACTCTCCCTGGAAGCCCTCCAGAAAGGCGAGGGGCCCGCCCGTGGTCAGTACACGGGGACGGAGGATCTCTACCGTCAGCACTGGCGGTGGGACAAGGTGTTCGCGGCCACGCACTGTGTGGACTGCTACCCCGGCAACTGTCCGTACCGGGTCTACGTGAAGGAAGGGGTAGTCTTCCGCGAGGAGCAGGCCGGCACCTTCCCCATCGTCGAGAAGGGCGTGCCTGACATGAACCCCATGGGCTGCCAGAAGGGGGCGGCCTGGAGCCGCCTCCTGTACTCGCCGGAGCGGGTGCTGCACCCGCTGAAGCGGGCAGGCAAGCGGGGCGAGGGGAAGTGGAAGCGGGTGAGCTGGGAGCAGGCGCTGACGGAGATCGCCGACCACATCCTGGACGCCCTCGAGGAGGTGGGCCCCGAAGCGGTGATCAACGAGGGCACTCCCGGACAGGGAGGCCTGCTGGCTTCGTTCCCCTTCAGCCGGGTGGTCCAGCTCATCGGTGGGCTGCGGACGGATGTCAACGCCGTCATCAACGACTTCTCGCCGGGCATCTACCTGACCTTCGGCAAGTTCGACCCCGCCAGCAGCATCGATGACCACTTCCACGCCAAGTTCGTCATGATCACCCACGCCAACCCGGTGTACACGATGATGGCGACCCACCACTTCGGCATCGAGGCCCGCTACAACGGCGCTGAGGTGGTTCTTGTGGCCCCCGATTGCAGCCCCTCCCACGTGCACGTGGACTACTACGTGCCCATCAGGCCCGGCACCGACGCCGCCCTGGGTCTGGGGATGGCGCAGGTGATCATCGAGGAGGGGATCTACAACCGGGAGTTCGTCAGGGAGCAGACGGACCTGCCGCTGTTGGTGCGGCTGGACACCCGGCGCTTCCTGAGGCAGTCCGACATCGAGGAAGGCGGCCGCGACGACCAGTTCTACTTCTGGGACACCGCGGCGGACCAGCTTGAGCCGGCGCCGCTGGAGACGCTGGCCCTGGGCAAGCTGGACCCGGCGCTGGAGGTTGAGGCGGGTCGTGGGGCCTACTCCGTCGAGCTGAAGGACGGCCGCCGCGTGGAGGTGGTGCCCGCCTTCGAGCTGCTGAAGGAGCGGCTGGCGGACTACACGCCGGAGAAGGCGTCGGAGATGTGCGGGGTGAACCCGGAGGTGATCCGGACACTGGCCCGGAAGATCGCCACCAAGCGGGGCACTATCCTCAACGGCGGCACCTCCTTCAAGTACTACCATTGTGACCTGATGGTGCGTGCCTACCTGCTGGTGCTGGGGCTGACAGGCAACTGGGGCCGCAAGGGGACGGGGCCGGCGGAGTGGTCGGTGTCTGGTTTCGACGGGCCGTTCCTGTTCGCCGGCAAGCAGAAGGAGGGTGTGGAGGAGACCCGCCGCATCCTCAACATGCGCGACGCCCTTCATGCCGTCCTTAAGAGCGAGGACTCCACCCGCACCGACGAGATGGCCCATATCGAGATGCTGGCCCGCATGTCGCCCCAGCAGGGGATGGTGCCGCCGGCGTTCCTCTGGTATTACCACTGCGGCTACCGCGACAACTGGAACCGGCGGGAGTGGAACGACCCGACGATGCAGCGGCCCTTCGACGAGTACTTCGAGGAGTCGCGGGAGAAGGGCTGGTGGCAGGGGATGGAGCGGCCGGGGCCCGACACCCCTCCTCGCGTCTACTTCGAGGTGGGGGGCAACGCGTTGCGTCGTACCCGCGGCGGTCAGAACCAGCTCCTGCCCAACTTCTGGCCCAAGCTGAAGTGCATCGTCACGGTAGACTGGCGCATGAACACCACGGGGCTGTTCTCCGACTACTTCCTGCCGGTGGCCCACCACTACGAGAAGCTGGCCTTCATGTTTCCTACGCCCCACCTGATGAACATCACCTTCTCCGATAAGGCGGTGGAGCCGCCGGCCGACACCAAGCCGGAGGTGGATATGGCCTTGATGCTGGCGGAGAAGATCGAGGAGCGTGCCAGGGCTCGGGGGATCACCGAGTGCCGGGACCAACAGGGGACGGTGCATCAACTGGACAACCTGGTGGAGCAGTACACCATCGGTGGGGCCTTCCGGGACGGCGAGAAGATCGCCCGGGAATGGGTGCAGGACAGCGTCGAGTCGGGGAACCTGCCCGAAGGCACCACCCTGGACACCCTGCGCGAGAAAGGCTACGTGCGCATCACCAACTGGGGCATCGGGCCCATGGCCTACAGCCAGGCGTCGGACATCAAGACGGACGAGACCCACTCGGCCTTCCGCTGGCACACGGAGAAGAAGATTCCTTACCCCACGCACACGCGGCGGGCCCAGTTCTACCTGGACCACGAGTGGTTCCTGGAGGCGGGGGAGGAGCTGCCCTGCCACAAGGAGAACCCACCCCAGGGCGGCGATTATCCGTTCGAGATGACCAGCGGCCACAACCGCTGGAGCATCCACTCGATGAACATCGTGAACAAGGTGATACAGGAGACGCATCGTGGTCAGCCTCACCTGGAGATGAATACCGATGACGCCCGCCGACTGGGGATCGAGGATGGGGAGGAGGTACAGGTCTACAACGACATGGGGGTGTTCATCTCCCCCGTGAAGCTGTCGCCATCCGTGCGGCCCGGGCAGGTGATCTCGTACAACGGTTGGGAGCCGTACCAGTACCGGACGTGGAAGGGGGCTTCCGACGTTGAGACGGGGATGGTGAAGTGGCTGCACTTTGCGGGGGGCTACGGTCATCTGCGATACTGGCCCCTGCAGTGGCAGCCCGTCCCCTTCGACCGGGGCATCCGGGTTGCCGTCGCCAAGCTCGACTGAAAAGGCGTCAAGCCCGGCTCCGCGACACGGCGCGTGTGGCCTTCCAGGAGCAAAGGGAGCTCAGGTTCACTGGCAACCAGCCGCTAAGCGACGATTGATCCCGTGAGACCTACTGTTGTTCTTGGCGCCGGCCAGGCCGGGCCGGTCGAGGCCGGAATGCTATAATTGGAGAAACTGCACAATGCTCGTGCCTGACAGACCTTGGACCCGTACTCGGAGTTTAGCCCCCCGCTTCCCGGCCCCGCCCCCTCGACGCGGCGAAGAGACGCATGAGCGCTCACCCTCCTGACGCGGACGTTACAGGGAGCACCTGGCGCTCTTCACCTTCGCTTCCGGCACGCGTGCGGCGCCTGCGGGACGAGTTCTTCTCGTTTGGAAGTCGCGACTACTTCCGCAACGAGGTTCGCCCATACAGCTCCGGCACCAGGTGGGACGAGGTCTGGTCCCCGTACCACTGGGGCGTCGTGCCGGAGATGTACCTCTCCTTCGAAAGCTTCCGCGACAGCCTGCTGGCCGCCGCCGAGACCGTTCCCGTGCCCGCCAACTTCTGGGACGAGCCCCTGGCTGTGCGCCGCGCTCTCTTCTTCCAGCAGGTTCTCCTGCACTGCCTGCCGGTGAAGATACTCGACGGCGAACTGATCGTCGGCTCCTACTTCAACACTGCCCTCTCCAAGGCCCATACCCGCGCTGAGGCTCGAAGATGGCGGCGCGACGTGCGCCGCTGGCGCCGGAACGCGCAGATGCTGAACGAGATGGGCGTTGGCAACTGTGGGGCCATCCCCGGCCACCTCATTCCCAACTATCCGAAGGTGCTTCGCCTCGGCTTTCGGGGCATCGCCGCCGAGCTGGAAGAGATGCGGAGCAAGGAGACGAACCGCGATAAGCTGGACTTCCTGCGAGCTCTGATCATCTGCTGCGAGGCCGCATCGGCCTTCGCAGATCGCTATGCCGAGGAGGCGGCGCGCCTGGCGGACAGTGAGCCCGACGGCGGGCGCCGGGCCGAACTCATCGAGATCGCCCGCATCTGCCGTAAGGTGCCCAGCGAGCCGGCCGAGACCTTCCACGAGGCGCTCCAGGCGCTCTGGTTCTCGCACATGCTGGTCATGGTCGCCGAGTCATACCCGGGTCCAGGCCTCTCCCCGGGGCGCATCGACCAGTATCTCTATCCCTACTACCAGGGCGATCTGGCAGCGGGACGGCTCGACCGCGAGAGGGCCCGCGAGCTCCTCCAGTGCTACTGGCTCAGGCACAACTACGCCTACGACTACCAGGGTCGCGTCGGCACCAACCAGGGCATCAACTCCGGCTTCGGCCAGCTCATCACTCTCGGTGGCATCGGGCCCGACGGCGACGACGCCAGCAACGACCTCACCTGGCTGATGCTGGACGTTATCGAGGACATGAACCTGCTGGAGCCCAAGCCGAACGTCCGGCTCCACGAGAGGACGCCGGAGGACCTGCTCCGACGTGTGGCCGCGCTCATCGCCCGTGCCCAGGGCTCGCCCTTCCTCATGAACTTCGATGAGGCGTCCATCCACGGTCTGGCATGGCAGGGCCTCCCCGACGATCTCCTCTGGGACTACGCGCCCGTCGGCTGCCTAGAGAATACCTTGCAGGGCTGCGACCGCTCCGGCACGGTCGACGTCAACCTGAACATCGCCAAGGCCGTTGAGCTGACGATGAACGACGGACGGGATATGCAGAGCGGGCGGCGCCTGGGCCCCCGCACCGGCCATCCCCGCTCGTTCGCTGACTTCCCTGCCTTCCTCTACGCCTTCAAGCGGCAACTCGGGGCCCTTCTGGCGCGCATCATCGATTGCAGCAACGAGGCGGACGCTGCCCGCGCGGCCTTCGAGCCGACGCCGTACCTCAGTGTCCTGGTGGACGGCTGTGCTGAGAGCGGCCGCGACGTCACAGCCGGCGGTGCCCGCCACAACTACATCACCGTCGAAGGTATCGCCCTGGCCACGGCGGTCGACTCCCAGGCCGCCGTCAAGCGCCTGGTCTACGACGACCGCCGGCTCAGCATGGACGAGCTGCTGGCCGCCCTGCGGGCCAACTTCGACGGCCACGAGGAGATGCGGCAGGTGCTTGTCCACAAGGCGCCCAAGTTCGGGACGGACGATCCGGAGGTCGACGTCCTCGCGCGCGAGATCTCCCAGTTCTGGACGGAGGAAGCGTTCCGGCACCGCTCCCCGGCCACCGGCCGGCGCTACCGCGGTGGGTATCTGTCGTGGAACTACTGGGTGGCCTACGCCCCCTCCACCGCCGCCACTCCTGATGGCCGGCGAAGGGGGACGTTCCTGTCCAACGGCGTCTGCCCCGTCACTGGCTGCGACCGCGAGGGCCCCACCGCCGTGATCACCTCCGTGGGCCGCCTTGGACTGGAGACGGCGCCCAACGGCGCCTCCCACACCCTGAACCTCAGCCCCTCGGTCCTGGGGGAGGAGGAGCACGTCTCCAAGCTGGCGGCTCTCCTCCGCGCCTACGGGCGCGTCGGCGGCACCGCCCTCCAGGTGAACGTCATCGACAGGGACACGTTGCGAGCCGCCCAGGCCGACCCGGAGACCTATCGCAACCTGCTGGTACGGGTCACCGGGTACAACGCCTACTTCGTCGGTCTTGGCCGCGAGATCCAGGAGGAGATCATCGCCCGCGAGGCGGCACGAGTGTAGGGGTAGGGCAGGATGGCTGGGAGGACCCTTCAATACGCTGATCTTAACGCGCAAGAGGTCGGCCGGTTGGACCACGCCCGCACCATCGCCCTTATGGCCCTCAGCCCACTGGAGGTTCACGGCCCTCACCTGCCCCTCGGCACCGACGCCATCGTGGCCAACGAGCTCCAGGCCCGACTCCTGGCCCGGCTGGAGGATCACTATCCGGACCACGACCGCCTGGTGCTTCCCACCTTCTACGCAGGCTCCGATACCCTCCCTGTTCTCGGCACGGTCAACGTAGACAGTCGCGCTCTGTACCACCTGCTGGTCGCCACCGGCCGCGCTCTCTCTCAGCAGGGGTTCCGCTACCTCGTCGTCACGGACAACCACGGCGGCCCCCGCCATCATATCGCCATCGAAAAGGCGGTCCGCAGGGTGTACCGCAGGCATCGCTTCTTCATCGTCGCCCCGTTCCTGAACTTCCACCGCCGCATGGTGGAGCACGACCCAGCCCTCCTCGCGGACACGGGAACCGCGCCGGGTAGTTGCGGTGACCTCACCGACGACCACGCCGGCCGCAACGAGACGTCCCTCATGCTGGCTACGACGCCCGGGTCGGTGGCCTCCGGATGGAAATCGCTCGGCCGGGTGACGATCAGCCGGCGGTCGCTGGTCTACCGGCTGGTAATGGCCGCTCGCCCACTGCTGAGGGGGCTCGGAGCCCGTCAGTTGGTCGCCGACCTTCCCGCCCTGGCGATGTACCTTGGCTGGGTCACCACTCGCGACAAGACGACGTATGTGGGCGAGCCCCGTATGGCCAGCGCCGAGGCCGGCCACCGTATGCTGGACGCCCATGTCGACGAGGCGCTCGCCCAGTTGGCGCGCGCCATGAGCGGTCGGCCGCCATTCTCCCGCCCACTCCTGTGGAGCCTGCGCTTCATCGAGGGCAGCGAAAGACCATGGCCGTGACCGGCGTGACCTTCAACATCCAGAAGTTCAGCACCGAGGACGGGCCCGGCATCCGCACTACCGTCTTCATGAAGGGCTGCTCCCTCCGTTGCCGTTGGTGCCACAACCCCGAGGGCCTCTCGCCCCATCCGCAACTGGTCTGGTACGACGTGCGCTGCATCGGCGCTCGCCGCTGCCTCGCGGCCTGCCCCGCCGACGCCCTGGACCTGACGCCCGACGGGATGCGCATTGACCGCGACCGCTGCTCGCCATGCGACCTCTGCGCCGAGGCCTGCCCGTCCGGCGCTCTGGAGGTCATCGGCCGACGCTGGACGCCGGAGGATCTCCTCGCGCAGGTGGCGAAGGACAAGCCCTTCTACGAGACCTCAGGTGGCGGCGTCACGGTCTCGGGTGGCGAACCCGCCATGCAACCCGATTTCCTAGAGGCGTTCCTCCCGCTCTGCCACCGGGCAGGCATTGCCACAGCCCTGGACACCTGCGGCCACGCTGACTGGAGCGTGTACGACCGGCTTCTGCCGCATGTGGACCTCGTCCTCTACGACCTGAAGGTGTGGGACCGCGAACGCCACCGCGAGGCTACCGGTGCCTACCCGGACCGCATCTTCGCCAACGCCGTCGCCGTCGCCGAGCGCGGCCTTCCCATGTGGGTGCGCACCCCGAACATCCCCGGCTATACCGATGACGAGGGGAACATCAAGGCCCTCGCCGCCTTCATCGGCGAACGGCTGCCCACGGTCCAGCGCTGGGACCTCCTCGCCTATTCAAACCTGGGACGGTCCAAGTACTGCCGCCTCGATCTCCCCTACCCGCTGGAGGAGGCCGAGCTGGAGGCGCGCCTCCAGATGGAGCGCCTGAGCGCCATCGCCGCCGGCAGCGGTGCCCCGGTGGTCGCCTGGTCCGGCGCCACACGCGACTGATGCCATGACCACCACCGACGCGCTGCGGGACAAGCTCAGCCCGGGGGCTATGAACGCCCTTTCCGGCCCGGTGACTCCTAGGTTCCTGGCCACCCGCGACGCCCAGGGCATCCCCAACATCGTGCCCGTCCTCTCGCTGGAAGCCGCCGATGAGCAGACGGTCATCTTCGGGGAGATCATGATCTGGAAGACGCGCCGCAACCTGGAGGCGGATGCTCGCGTCTCCATTCTCGTGCTGTCGCCCGACCTGCAAGGGTGGACTGTGAGGGGCCGGTTTGTCGAGTTCCAGTGTACCGGCCGCTACTTCGACCACATCATGGAGAGCGAGAACATCCGCTACAACGCCTACAGCGGCATCCGCAGCGCCGGCGTCATCCAGGTGCTTGGCGTGGCCCGAACCTTCAAGCTGTCGCAGGCGGGCCTGCTTATCGATTCGGCCCGCGGCCGCTGGCTGGCCCGCGCCCTACGTCGCAACAGCTCAGAGGGGGGCGCGATGCCGCTCCAGGTGCGGGAGAAGTTCAGCCGCTTGCGAGCGGCGAAGACGGCGGCCTTTCTCGATGCCGGCGGCCACCCGGACTGCCTGCCCGCCCTCCCGCTGGTGCCGGCCGGCCCGGCAAGACTGGTCTGGGGCGGTCGCACGCTCGAAGGCCTCGCCGACCTGACGCCGGGGTCGCAAATGGCCGTGGCCGTGATCACGCCTGAGCCGGTCGCCTATCAGGTCAAAGGTGAGTTCGCGGGCTGGCGCCGGAGCCTGGGACGGAGGCTCGGCGTCATTGACGTGCGAGAGGCGTACAGCGCTTGCCCTCCCCTACCGGGCAAGCGCCTACCGGCCGTCCCTACCCCCGACGGCCCGTAACAAGCCCCTTCGGCTGGCTATCAGTCACCCTCCCGCTCGATGATCCGATAGACGACGGTGCCCTGGGCGAGGGGCTTGCCACCGCTGTTGGTGACCCGCACGTCACAGTAGATGATCTCCTTTCCTCGCTTCAGCACCTGTCCCTCCGCGAAGGCGTCCTCGCCGATGACAGCGGAGAGGTAGTTGACGTTGACCCCCACTGTGGAGCCGAAGTAGCGGGGCGAGAGGATCTCCGCCGTGGTCCAGGCGGCCATAGCGCCGGTGGTATCGATCAGGGAGGCGATGGCCCCGCCGTGGAGGGCGTCGCCAGCGGTGCTGTTCTCCTTCTGGAAGCGGAGACGGAGCTTGGCGTAGCCCTCGCGGCCTTCCACGAACTCGATCCCCAGACGCTTGGTGAAGGGCATCATCGCCACCACCTTGGCGATGCGCTCGAGATTCGCGTCCAGGTTGTTGTCCGGCATGGGGGCATCCTCCCTCTTTGCAGGTGTCACGGCACCAGGGCTATGTGGACCGCCTCCTCCTCGGGGATCTCGCGGGCCAGCAGGCGCAGGGCGTGCTCCGCCTTGGCCAGGGGCAGCGTGTGGGTGTGCATCTCCTCCAGCGGGTAGCGGCCCGATTCGATGAGGCGGATGGCGGCCTCGTACGCCGGGTAGTCGACGCCGAGGGCACCCTTCATGGTGATCTCCTTGACTACGACCTTGTCGCTCACGAAGCCCGGAACCGCCTTGAACCCCTTGGTGCCGCCGAGAACAATCGTGCCGCCCCTGCGGGCCATGTCCACCGCCTGGGTGACGGCCTCGAGGGCGTAGGCCGTCACGTCCACAACCACATCGGCCATGTTGCCGTCGGTGATCTCCCGCACCCGCGTCACGGGGTTCTCCTGATCCACGTCGATCGTGTAGTGGGCGCCGAACCGCCGCGCCAGGGCCAGTTTCTTCTCGTCGGCGGCGAGGCCGGTGACGATGATGCGGCCGGCTCCGGCCTCACGGCAGGCGATGACGCTGGCCAGACCTCGCTGCCCCGGCCCCAGGACGACCACCGTGTTGCCCGCCTTGGTCCCCGGCATCTCCACCGCCCAGCGGAAGCCGGCGCCCAGAGGGTTGAACAGCACGGCCAACTCGGCCGGGACCTCCTGAGACATCCGATGCACGAGGGAATGAGGGTCGAGGTACATGTACTCTGCGTAGCCGCCCCACAGCGAAGGCGGCCTGCTCGTGGAGATGAAGCCGTAGCCTGATGGCAGGGCCCCGGCGCCGCGACACAGGCTGTACCGTCCCGCCGTGCACTCCGGGCAACGGCCGCAGGGAAGAATCGCCTCTACGGCGACCCGGTCGCCCCGAGCCACTCCCCACCGCTTCGCCGCGACTTCGCCTATTTCCTCGATCACGCCTACCGGCTCGTGTCCGGGGATCATGGGAAACGGGCCGGGCAGCGCCCCCGCGTACAGCTCATAATCGGTGCCGCAGATGCCGCAGGCCTCTACTCGCAGCAGGGCGTCCTCGGGCCCGATCTGCGGCAGGGGAAACTCCACGCGGCGCAGGCGGCGCGGCCCCTCCTGCACCACGGCGCGCGATGCAGATCGTTTGGTCACTCTCGGCTACCTTCCCAGGTCGGTAGCGGCCCGTCCTCCTTGCGCACCTCTGGCCGGAACGGACAGGAATGGCACATGGTGCCGTCAGGATAGGCTTACGCGTCTGGAGGTGTCAACGCGCCCTACCGACACCGCTCGCGGGATAGGGGCCCTCACGCGAGGCAGCGCGGCATCTGCCCGCCGTTGTACGTCACCATGTCCGGCACCACCGTGGCGAGGGGCAGAGGCGTGCCCCGCAGCTCGCCCCGCAGTTCCGAGTATGCGCGATACAGGTTCCCCACCAACCGCTCCCGGTCCAGCCACTCGCCGAACCGGCCGAGGTCCGCCTCCTGCGCCGCTTGCAGGGGAGTCAGGCCCGCGTCGGACCCTTTCCGCGCCGTCTCCCGCACGAAGCGCAGGTAGTCCGCCACTTCGTCGATCACATCCGGCCCGCACACCGGCCCGTGCCCAGGTACGATCCTCTCCGGCCCCAGCGCGCGTAGCGCCTCCAGCGCCTCCAGCCAGCCCGCTATCGACCCCATCATCGCGAAGGGCGTCCCCCGGTTGAAGATCACGTCGCCCGCGAATAGCGTCTTCCTCTCCGGTATCCACGCGATGATGTCGTTGGTCGTGTGGGCCGGCCCTACGTATATCAATTCCACCTTCAGGTCGTCCACGTACAGGTTCAGTCGCTCCTCGAACGTTAGGAACGGCGGCGCTATCTGAATCTCGCCCCACTTGACGCCCGGGAAGAGCCCCGTGGCCGAGTGCCCGCTCTCGATGACCTCCTTGCGGCACAGCTCGTGCCCGACGATTGTGGCCGCGGGCAGGAACACGTAGTTCCCGTGCGTGTGATCGCCGTGGTGATGCGTGTTCACCAGCGTCCGCAGCGGCCGTTCCGTCACCTGTCGGATCGCATCCCGGAACATCCGACTCCTGCGCTCCGTGAAGCAGGTATCGATCACCGTGACGCCGTCGCTGGCCACCAGGAAGCCGGTGTTGTTCAGCCCCCAGCTCCCGTCGAGCTGTATGTAGGCGAAGATGCCGTCGCTCACCTCCTCTACCTTGGGCGGCGGCAGCTCGGCGTCCTCCGGTACGCGGGCTGTGCTCATCTCTCCCTCCTTCCCTCCTTGGGCCTAGGACTTGACGAAGCGGTTCGCCAGGACGCCGATCCCTTCCACTTGCAGCTCGATCAGGTCGCCCGGCTTCGGGAACCTTTTCAGCTCCAGGCCGCAACCCGTTCCCACGGTCCCGGAGCCGATGACATCCCCGATGTGGAGCGTCTCGCCCTGGCTGATGTAGCTGATGATCGTGGCGAAGTCGTGATACATCGCGCTCGTCACGCCCCGGCTCCACTCCTCACCGTTCACCCGTGCGATCATCACGTTGTCCTTGCGCGGGTCGAACTCATCCGGCGTCACCAGGAATGGCCCCAGGATATTGCCGCCGTCCATATC
>DAOUMF010000131.1:0-8212 GCA_034411955.1 Dehalococcoidia bacterium | reverse complement strand
TCATCGTGTACACCGGGTTGGCGTGGGTGCTCATGCCGAACTTGGCGTGGAAGTGGTCATCGATGCGGCTGGCGGGGTCGAACTTGCCGAAGGTCAGGTAGATGCCCGGCGAGAAGTCGTTGATGACGGCGTTGACATCCAGCCGCAGCCCACCGATGAGCTGCGTGACGCGTTGGAAGGGGAACCCGGACAGCATGCCTCCCTGCCCGGGGGTCCCTTCCTCGATTATCGCCTCGGGGCCCACCTCCTCGAGGGCGTCCAGGATGTGGTCGGCGATCTCCGTCAGCGCCTGCTCCCAGGAGATCTGCTTCCACTTCCCCTCACCCCGCTTGCCCGCCCGCTTCAGCGGGTGCAACACTCGCTCCGGCGAGTAGAGCATCCGGCTCCAGGCCGCCCCCTTCTGGCAGCCCATGGGGTTCAAGTCCGGCACGCCCTTCTCGATGAAGGGGAAGGTGCCGGCCTGCTCCTCGTAGAAGACCACCCCTTCCTTCACGTAGACCCGGTACGGACAGTTGCCGGGATAGCAGTCCACGCAGTGCGTGGCAACAAATGACTTGTCCCACCGCCAGTGCTGACGGTACAGGTCCTCCGTCCCCGTGTACTGACCACGGGCGGGCCCTTTACCCTTCTGGAGGGCTTCCAGGGAGAGTGAGGCCGTGAACATCAAACACTTCCCTCCTCGGCTCAACGCCAGGCGACCACCTAATTCTGTACGGAAGGGGCGCCCGTGTCAGTCGGGCAGGGGCAGTGTTTGGATGTGGGGCAAAGCCCTACGGTGCTGCCACAGCCCCCAGGCGCTCAGGCGGCCCGGCGGCTCTCGGCGCTGGCTTCGACGCTGGCCTCGGCCAGCAGGCCGGCGACGATCCGGAAGACGCGGGGGTTGAAGGCGAGGCCGATGTGGGAGCCACCGACTTCGTGGTTGAGGCCGGGTTCCGGCTCCAGGCAGTTTCGCCAGGGGACCACCCCATCGGTGCGGCTGTAGATGGCCGCACGATGGACGGAGGGCGGCGGACAGCGGACCTGCTGGCCGGCCAGGCATTCGCAACGGTCGGTGTAGCAGATGCCGGGCCCGCGGGCGGAGCCTGACTCAGCAGACCAGAGTGGCCGGATCCTCTTGCCGAGGAACGTGGCCACAGCCATGACGGCCGGGTGCGCCTCCATCGCCTGAATGGGTGTGCCCAGGGAGATGAGCTGCCTGACGATCTCCGGCCGCCTGAGGGCGACCCTGCGGGCGAGGAAGCCGCCCAGGCTGTGCCCGATCACGCGGACGGGTCGCCCTGTTTCCGCATGGACATCGTTGACGGTGTTCTCCAGCCAATCGGTCAGCGCCTGGATGCAGTCGACGTTGAAACCGATGCCGGAGAAGAAGGGGGAATAGCCGATGCGGCGGAGCCAGAGGTACATCTCCAGGAGGTAGGCGTCGCCGGCGAGGAAGCCGGGAACGAGGACCACGGGGCTGCCATCGCCGGGGGGCACGCCCAGGCCCAGGTAGACCGGCGAGAAGCGGAGGGAGAGCCAGTCCAGCCCCCATAGGGCCTCCCTCCAGATGAACGGACGTGGCTGCCGCTTGTGACGGCGCCGTGTCGGTGGGGGAGCATGGGTTCGCGTTACCATTGACGCTGCCAATTCCTCCTATAGACAGACGCCCCGGAAGGCGAATTCGTTGCCATTACGTCAAGAAATGGTATCGGCCTTCGGATGGGGAAGCGGCGCTGAGGGCGGTCAGGGAGCTAGAATGGCAAGGCGATTCCGCGTGCGCGACAAGACCGGAGATGAAGTCTCGCTACGGGATGATCCACGGCCGCTTCCAGCCGTTTCATTGGGGCATCTGACTTACCTGCGGGCGACGTTGGAGCGCTGTCAGAGGCTGATAATCACCATCACCAACCATGACCCGGCGACGATCCCCGAAGAGACCAAGGCGAGTCGCCGGCGCCGCAGGGTAATCTACTGGATAGCCGCATGGGAGTTGTCACGCCTAGGGGAAGGCCGTGGCGAAGCTGTCGATGTGCCCGGCTAGGGCGAGACCGAGGACACCCAGGGCCAGGACGCACGCCGCCGCCACGAAGGCCAGAATCAGGCTGTAATCCGCCAGGGCTTGACCTCGCTCAGCGTTGAGATGATCTAGGACACTGCGCACATTCTCGATCATGGCGGCGTTCTCCTTATGTCGAGCGACTCAATCTAGGGACGCAGCAGCAGCGTCGCCCTTACGGACGGCGGGGTGAACGTTGGGGAAAAGTCATGAGTGTCGACCGAAGCGCCGGCAAACCAGGATCACCGGCAGCAGCAGCACCGTCCCCCAGGCGTACCCGCCGAGGACGTCGCTGGGCCAGTGGACGCCCAGCCAGACGTTGGCGGGGCCGGTGAGGACAAGGACGGCCCAGGAGAGAATCGCCAGGACGGCGCGGGCCGGGGTGGCCAGAGGGAGAGCAACGGCCAGATACGCCAGAAAACCGTAGTAGTAGATGGAGCTCATCACGTGGCCGGAGGGGAAGCTAGGACTGCTGAAGGAGCCCCGTAGCTCGACCATCCCCTCCTCGGGACGAGGCCGATCCACCATCTCCTTGATGCCGGACTGAAGCAGGGGTAGGATGATAAGACCTGCCACGAGGGCAAGGGCCTCCCGTCGGAACCCGCGCAGCCAGAGGAGAAGCGCCAGGGCGATGCCGGCCGCCAGCACGACCTGGATCGAGGTTATGGCGCGGACGGCGTCGGCCAGGGTCTCGCCGGGGAAGGCGAGCCCCTGGGCCCAGGAGACGATACGGGTATCGGCAGGGAGGGTATCGTGAAGGGCGGCGAGAACGGAGAGCGCGACGGACAGACTGAGCAGGACTAGCCAGGAAAGGGCGACGGAAGCGGCCAGCCGGGTGGACATCGCAGCCAATTATAGGTAGTCATGCTGCGGCAGGTCGATGTCGGCGTCCAGAATCCGGATGCCTACGAGGAGTTCGTGGGCCGCCCGGCGATGGATGAGCTAAAGGAGCTGGCTGAGGGGCTGCGGGGGCGCCGAATCCTCAACGTGAACAGCACTGCCTACGGCGGTGGCGTCTCGGAGCTGTTGCGATCGATGACGCCTCTCTATCTGGGGTTAGGGCTGGACGTGGAGTGGCGGGTGATCACCGGGGATGAGCGGTTCTTCGGCGTGAGCAAGGCGTTTCACAACGCGTTGCAGGGGGCCGACCATCGCCTCTCGGGCGAGGACCGGGAGATCTTCGAGATGTACGGCGGACGCAACGCCTCGCTCCTGGAGGGCGACTACGATTTCGTGATCGCCCATGATCCGCAGACTTTGGCCGTGCGCCGTTTCCACGGCCGGGACGGAGCGACTTGGGTGTGGCGCTGCCACATCGACACCTCGGAGCCGGAGCCGGAGGTGTTGGGTTACCTGACACCGTTCATGCAGGAGTACGATGCTCTGGTGTTCACCATGGAGGAATTCGTACCCAAGGCGCTGGAACACCCGAGGGTGACGGTGATGGCGCCGGGCATCGATCCCCTCAGCCCCAAAAACATCCCCGTGTCCACAAGGATGTGCAGCCAGATCGCCCGCTGGATGGGGGTTGACCTGGATCAGCCCCTCCTCACCCAGGTGTCCCGGTTTGATCCCTGGAAGGATCCTGAGGGGGTGATACGGGTCTACCGCCGGGCGCGGGAGGAGATGCCCGGCCTGCAACTGGCCCTGCTCGGCTCCCTGGCGCTGGACGACCCCGAGGGCTGGGGGATATACCAGGGGATCCTGAAAGAGACCCAGGGAGACCCCGATATCCACGTGGCGACGAACATCACCGGAGTCAGCAGCGTGGAGGTGAACGCCTTCCAGCGGCACTCCGATGTCGTGATCCAGAAGTCGATCCGGGAGGGGTTCGGACTGGTGGTCTCGGAGACGCTGTGGAAGGGCACACCAGTGGTAGCGGGGCCGGCCGGGGGCATACCCCTTCAGATGGAGGACGGGACTGGCGGCTTTCTGGCCGAGGACGAGGACGAGTTCGTGGAGCGGGTTCTTTACCTGCTGCGTACGCCCGGGGAGGCCGCTCGGTTGGGGGCGGCCGGGCGCGAGCGAGTGCGGGAGGGATTCCTCATCTCTCGCCTGATGCGGGACGAGATGCGCCTGCTGGCCTCCCTCTAGCGCTCGAGTTACAGTCCGGCCCGCTGCAGACTGGGCGACAGGGGCTCCAGCGTTCCGCCGACGAAGTCGGCCAAGGCCTGGCGGCGCTCTTCCGCCGACGCCGCCGGTGGCACCAGGCGTCCCAGGAGCGTGTCCTGGAACGCCATCAGGATCAGGTAGATGATCTGGCGGGCCGTGGCTGCTGGCGCATGGCGCGGCAGTTCCGCCTTTTCCGCGTAACGCTGAAGCATGGCGGTGAGGGCGCTCTCCCAGAGATCGACCAGGCGATGGTACTGCTCGAGAGCGGACTCGTCGCCGCCCAAGCCCTCCATGATGATGAGGCGCAGGAAGTCGCGGTTCTCATCCATGATGTTGACGGCGCGGCGGGTCATCCACCTGAGGTTCTGCTGGAGGGGTATGTCAGCGGCTGTCCGCTCCAACTCCTGAAGACTGGAGACGATGCCACGCTCCTCGACCAGCGCCTCCAGCAGATCGCGCTTGGACTGAAAATGGTAGTAGATGGCGGCATCGGTGATGCCGGCCGCGCGCGCGATACCGCGAACGGTGGTGCGGGCGAACCCCCGCTCGGAGAAGAGGCGCAGGGATGCGTCCAGGATCTGCTTGCGGGTCTGGGGGCCGCGGCGGGTTCGTCTGATCGCGCTGGGCCGTCTGGAGGGAGCGTTTGACTTCATGGCCTATGTAATCGTTTGACTGGGGGCAGGTGCAACTTAGCATTGCCGCCTGGTCACGGTCAACGTAGCATCTGCCGCAGGGCGGCGACGACCTCGCCGAGGACGCGCTCGCGGGTCTCGGGGGTCAGGTGGATCAGGCGGACGTCGTCCCGTGCCTTGACGGCGTCGGCGAAGGGATGACGCGAGAGCATGATGGTGGCGAGAACCGACCCGCCGGCGTCGAGAGCGCGAAGCACCGCCTCCCGGAAGCGCTGCGAGAACAGCTCCATCTTGCCGATCTCGTCGACGACGAGCAGGTTTGCCCCCGCCGTCGCCTCCTCCAGAGCGGGCAGGCCGACGGACTCCAGCGCCTCCACGTCGACGCCGTACTTGGACACGCGGTGCGGACCACGTATTCGCACCGAGGCCAGGGTCGCCCGGCGCCCGTCCAGGGTGACCAGCGCGAAGCCCTCGCGGCGCCCGGCCGCCCGGATCTCCTCGGTGTAGAAGCCAGCGGCGGGGACCCCCAGCTCAGCGACGGCCCTGCGGATGAGGGTGGTCTTGCCGCAGCCGGCCGGGCCGGAGACCATGACGGCGGGCATCAGTCCTCCCCGCGGCTCACTACCAGCAGCTTCGAGGCGTGCGGCGCGAGGGGAAAGGTTGCCTCTCTCCGATGGACGCCGCAGTCTTCGCCGGTCCAGAAGTCGGTCAGGCGCGCCGCCGGCAGGGGAAGGCGTGCGCTGACGTCCGTCGCTTCGTCCGACCAGTTGATGACGGCCAGGAGGCCACGCCTGCCGGCGGGCAGGCCTTCGTCCTCCCGCCAGAGCACCTGCGGCGGGTTCCGTTCGAACATATCGCGGGGAAGGGCGGCCGCGCCCCGAAGCGGAAGCACCTGAGCCAGCAGTCGGCGCCGCTCCGGCGACAGCCGCGTGAGATCGTCGCTGTCCAGGACCATGCCGCCGGACGTGGCGACGACGGTGGCCATGGTACGCACCTCGTCCGGGGTGAGATCCGTCTCCGAGTCGCGCAGAAGGAGACAGTCGGGGTCGTTGAGCCAGAGGCGATTGTGCATCCAGAAGCGGGTGATGGCGCTGCGCAGGGCGTTGGCGGTGGCGGGGAGGGAGAGGGAGCCGCGGCGACCGCGGCGCCCTTGGGGGTGCCAGGAGGGAGCCACGTCCGGCCCGATGCGCATGCCGTTGACCAGGCCGATGCTGGGCCCGATGGGCGCGCCGCACCCTAGGATGAATCGGCCGCCGACGGCACGGCGTATCGCCTCCAGGCCGCGGCGGTAGGCCTGGGCGCGGGTGGCGCTGGGGTCATGTCGGCGGCCCTCCACCGCCGCCGCGTAGATGAAGTCGATCTTCACGTAGTCGTAGCCCCAGTCGTCCGCCACGGTGCGAAAGACCCCCTCCAGCCAGTCGACGACCTCAGGGCGGGTGCAGTCCAGAGCGTAGCAAACCTGCTCCCAGTTCTGGATCCCGATCACCGGCCCGCCGGCTTCGTCTCGGACGAGCCAGTCCGGATGCTCGGCGAACAGACCCGACCTGGCCCCCGCGAGGAAGGGGGCGAGCCACAAGCCCGCCTTGAAGCCGCGCTCGTGGATCCGCCGGGCGAGCCAGGCCATACCGTGGGGGAACTTCTCGTTCACGGTCAGCCAGTCGCCGATGCCCGCCTGGTAGCCGTCGTCAACCTGCACATACTCCAGGGGGACCTCATCCCGCCCTTCGGCCACACGCTCCAGGTTGGCGACGATGTCATCCTCGCCTACGCCCACGAAGTACTGGTACCACGAGCACCAACCGCTTGGGACGTCGGGCCAGGACAAGGCGCCCATCTCGCGGCCCAGGGCGTCGCCATAGCGAACGAGGGCTGACAGTGGGTGAGGTGTTATGTCAATCGCTGCCCTCTCCGACGACAGCTCTGCGCCGGGCGCAACCTCGATGTGGTCGGCGTAGGAGGCGGCGGTCAGGGTGACGCCCTCGCGCTCCAGCCAAACCTGAGAGAACTGGTCGGCGGCCGAGACGAAGCCAGCGGTGATGGTCTGGCCAGAGGCGGGCTCGTGCAGGGAAGCGACGAGATCGCTGACAAGGCAGCCCTGTCCGGAGGGCCGCGTGATCGGGTCGACCACGGGCGGGAACGGTGGGATGTCATCGTCATCGGCGGAGAGGGTCAGGGTGGGGCTCCAGGACTGCCAGCCGTGCTTGTAGAAGCGCCAGTCCGCGAGCCGAGCCTTCAGGGCCGGGAGGGCCGCCTCCATGACGTGGAACGCCTGCACGCGCAGAGGACGGCCGGTGGTGTTGCTGAGGTGCGAGCGGAGGATAGCGAAAGGCTGCTCCTCGTAGAGAGTGAGGGTCAGAGCGAGGTGCGGCTCCCGCCCTCCAGGCGGGGCGCGGCGGCACAGGGTGAGAGCCTTGCCGCGGCCATGGGCGTCCTCGACAGGCCGTACCACTTCGAGGTCGAAACCTGCGCCGCGGGACGTCAGCGATGCCCCGTCGGCAAGGACGACGCTGGTCCAGGCGCTGGGGATGACCTGTACGCCGGCAGGCGGGGCCTCATCGCGGCTACCAGCGGGGCCCAAGGAGAACGTGCCCTCGTCCAGACGGACGGCCAGGCGCAGGGCGCCGTTCTCCAGGACGGGCCCCTCGGGAGCCCGGCGGTGGCGTACCTCAGACATCGGTCACCTGGAGGCCCTGGCTGGCGCGGACGATGTGCATCTCGGCAGGCAGGCCCGTGCGCTTGCGGTAGGCCTGGAGCACGCCGCGCCGGAAGGCGTCCAGCGCCCCCCGGCGCACCAGGTTCAGCGTACAGCCACCGAACCCAGCGCCAGTGAGACGGGCGCCAAGTACGCCTTCCACCGGGGCGGCCAGCTCGACCAGCAGGTCCAGCTCGCGGCAGGAGACCTCGAAGTCGTGCCGAAGGCTGTCATGCGATTCGCGCAGGAGGCGGCCCAGCGTGTCCAGGTCGCCGCGCCTTAGGGCGGCCACGGCGGCGCTCACGCGGGCCTCCTCCGTCACCACGTGGCGGGCGCGGCGGTACAGCTCCGGCGGGAGTCCCCGCTTGCCGGCCTCCAGCTTGTCAGAGGCGACATCGCGCAGGGCGGGGACATCCAGGGCAGCGGCCGCCTGCGCGCATTCCCGCCGCCGCTGGTTGTAGGGCGAGTCGCCCAGGGCGCGCCGCACCCCGGTATCGACGATGACGACGGCCACCCCCTGCTCATCCAGGCTCAGCGGTACGGGCTCGACCTCAAGGCTCCGGCAGTCGATCAGGAGAGCATGATCCGGCCGTCCGAAGACGGCGGCGAGCTGATCCATGACGCCGCACTGAACACCCACGAAATCGTTCTCCGCCCGCCGGGCGAGGACCGCCACGTCACGGGGGTCAAGGGGAATTTCGGCAGCGGCGGCGAAGGCCGCGGCAACGGCCACCTCCAGGG
>DAOUMF010000130.1:0-26637 GCA_034411955.1 Dehalococcoidia bacterium | reverse complement strand
TATCTGAACCTGGCAGTAGTGGGCAGTGCCATCTTAGTAGGTAGCCGCCATGAGGCTGGGAAGCTGCTCTCGGCCTGGTTGGCTACGGTCGGGGCACTGTACCCCCCGGAGCGGGTCGCGTTTCTGGCCGCAGAAGGCGCTGCTCCCCTGGTGGGCGACGCCGCGTCCCTTCCGCACTTCGCGTCGATGGCAGAGCGTTCCATCGAAGACCTGGCAACCGAACTGGAGGAGACCATCGTGGCGCGCGAGGCCGGTTCGCCTCAAGGAGGCCGGCCAGCGACCATCGTGGCGCTGGCGGCGCTATCGGGGGAGTGGAAGGCGGAAGTCGAGCGCCTGGAGACGGTGCTCCACCGCGGTTCGGAGAGTGGGATAGCCACCATATGCATCGCCGAGGAGTGGGACGCCACGCAGGATTTGAACCTGTTCGGAGCCCGGCTGATGTTTGGCCAACGAGGCGAGGGCCCAGGCGCTGAGACGGTTGGCCCGGACGAAGTGACTTTGTCTGTGGGCCGCGACGCGACTCTTACACTTAAGGCGATCGAGGTTCGCGCCGAGACAACGCTACCTCGAACGGTACCAGAGCGGCAGACAACCGCGGGGGAGTCGCAGCACTCCGTCCACCGAGAGGAGGAGCCATCGCCCGCCAGCGACCAGCAGGGGGCACCAGCGCAGCCTGATGACCTCGCGCCGGACGGCGTTGCGGACGTGCTGGCCGGCCAGCCGGAAGAGCCCTCGCAGGACGTCGACAGCGGCCAACACCCCGCGATCGAAGACGCGAAGGCACCGCAGGAGCCTGACGGGCACGCCAGTCGACAGGAAACGCTTCTGTTGGCTGAAGAAGACGCGCAGGGCGAAGAAGGTGGGCACACTGGATCCGCCGTGTTCCGTGTGCGATGCTTCGGCTCCTTCGAGGTGAGGGCTAACGGGCGGGAGATATCGCGCTGGAAGGTCCAGAAGGCACGCGAACTCCTGGCCTATTTGATCGCACGCGGGGGAACCGGCGTGCTCCGGGATGAGGTGGCGGAGGCGCTGTGGCCGGACGGCGACCCGGGTGAGGTGCAGCGCCTCCTGTCGAACGCGGCTTACTACCTTCGGCGGGCGATGAAGAGCGCGCTGGCGGGAACTGATGTGCAGGTCTTCGTGACGTCTGGCCAGCGCTACCACCTGCGAACCGGCGAGTTGCGGGTGGACGTCGAAGCGTTCGACGCGCACCTCCGGCGAGCCGAGGCCCTGGAAGGTCTCGAGGCGCTGGCGGAATACGAGCGGGCGCTGGCGTTCTACCAAGGCGACTTCCTGGGGAGCGAGCCCTACGAGTGGGCTGATGCGTACCGCCGCGAGTATCAGCGTCGATTTCTCACTGCCACGCATCAAGCGGCACGGCTGGCGGCTCAATCACGGGATGTCGAAAAGGCGATGGAACTGTACCGGGCCATCCTGGCGAGCGATCCCATCGACGAGGACGCCGCTCGCGGCTTGATGCGCTGCTACAGCAGACTAGGCGACGTCAACGGCGCCCGCAAGCTGTACAAGGTGCTCACCGAGTCGCTTCGGCGAGAGCTAGAGGATGAGAACGCGGAGCCCCTGCCGGAGACCACGGCGCTGTTTCAGGAGTTCGTGCAGAAGGCCACGAGAGCGTCAGGAAGGACTCCGTGACCTTTTAATCCGGGAGTCGTGGGTTCGAATCCCACCGGGCCCTCCACAGATACGAATTCCGCCCTTTGGGGCGGATTATGTCTATTTCCACCCCGAACTTGACTCCCGGACTCGGAGTTTTTCGCGCGAGGGCCGTGAAACGAGTCCGGGAGTCCCTTACTTGACCGCTGGGCAATAGCCAGGCGCCGGAAGGAGGCCCTAGCATGGCGGTCAGGTACAACCCGCGGTGGGAAGAGATGGACAAGTCAGGAACGCCCCTGGACAGACTGTTCGAGAGCTACGCCCTCTACAATCGGAGCGAGGGCAAGGCCAGCGCGACGATCAGCTGGTACGACGACAAGCTTCGCGAGTTCGCCCGCTGGCTTCGCAGCCAGGGCTGCGGAACGGACCTTAGCGAGTACACCATCGACAGGGTGCGGGAGTTCGTCCTCCACCTGCAAGGCAGGGAGGACAAGTACGAGCGCAACCCCTTCGTTCCCACCCGTCACGAGAAGCTCTCCTCGCACACGATTCAGGGCCACGTGAGGGTGCTCAAGGCATTCGCCTCTTGGCTCTACCGGGAGGGGTACACCGACGACAACCTCCTGCAACGGTGCCGCCTCCCCAAGGCGCGCAGGATCGAGCCCGAATGGCTACAGCGCGAGGAGATCGAGCGGCTGCTAGGCGTCTTCGACCGCAAGACAGCCTTGGGCGCGCGCGACTATGCCATCGTCTTGACGTTCCTCGACTCCGGTTTGCGGTGCGGGGAGCTGTGCAACCTTACCTTGCCTAATGCTGACCTGGACACCGGGCAACTGAAGGTACTGGGGAAGGGAAACAAGGAAAGAATAGTCCCGGTGGGGGTTCGGGCCGTGAGAGCGCTGCGACGGTACCGCGACCACTTCCGGCCGCCAATTGAGGCGCCGCACTTCTTCCTCGCGCTTGAGGGCAAGCAGTTGACGGTCCCCGCGGTTCGACTGATGATCCGTCGAGCCAAGAAGAAAGCCAGGATACCCAGGCTCCACGCACACCTCCTCCGTCACACCTTCGCCATCCATTACCTGATGGCGGGCGGCGACGTGTTCTCCCTTCAGCGGATCCTCGGCCATTCGAGCCTCGAGGTGACGCGGATGTACGTCAACATGGTCGCCAGCCAGGTGAAGGAGAAGCACCGCCTGTTCAGCCCTATGGACAACATGCCGATGAGGAGCGAACGGTCGGGGAAGAAGCCGGTCCGGGAAGGCTCAAGGCTCTGGCGGGTTAAGTAGGAGCGCTGGCTTCACGGGGATCGAACCTGACCATCTGCTTGGGAAGCTGAGGCTCGCCTTTGCGGCCCGATCGCCGCGTTCCGTATTCAGTTGTCAACGCCCTTGCGACCATAGGCTGATGCTCACCTTAGCCATACCTCTGAGCATCTGCCTTTCAGCGCTGCAGGAAGCAGCGCGGCCGGGTTTCTCACCCAGCCACGGGTGGTCTACGCCATGCTCGTTGCGTCATCAATATGCTTGCTGCTCACCCCGCTAAGGATACAGCGAGGTGACCATGCGGAGCGCCAGCACTCTATAATGGGTTGAGGACATCGTGAAGAAGATACTCGTCGTTGACGACGAGCCCACGCTCGTGGCGACCCTCCAGTACAACCTGGAACGGGAAGGCTACGAGGTTGTCACAGCGGCCGATGGAGAATCAGGGCTGTCTGCGGCCCGCGACACCCGGCCAGACGTAATCGTTCTCGACCTCATGCTGCCCGGACTTGATGGACTGGACGTCTGCCGCATTCTCCGTCGGGAGATGACCGTGCCCATCCTCATGCTCACTGCGAAGACCGAGGAAGTGGACAAGGTCGTGGGGTTGGAACTAGGTGCCGACGACTACGTCACCAAGCCGTTCAGCATGCGTGAGCTGCTGGCCCGTGTGCGGGCTCTCCTCCGCCGCGCTGAGGCGCCGGCCGCCGCAGGGCCGGACACCTTGATCCAGGGCGATCTTCGAGTCGACCTGCGAAGGAGGCAGGCCTCGCGTGGCGGGCAACCGTTGCCTCTGAAACCCAGGGAGTTCGATCTGCTGGCTTTCTTCCTGAGCAATCACGGTCGGGCCTTCACCCGCGAACAGCTTCTGAGTGAGATATGGGGATTCGATTTTGCCGGTGATACCCGGACCGTCGACGTCCACATACGCTGGCTGCGAGAGAAGATCGAGGATGAGCCAGCGAAGCCCACCCGTTTGATCACTGTCCGGGGCGTGGGATACAGGTTCGAGGGCTAGGCATGCTGGGGAGCCTCCGCTTTCGCACGGCGGCGGCCTATGTTCTGCTGATCGTGGCTGCCTTCGCGGGGCTAGGACTGTATGTGCTTGACAAGGTGGAGGGGGACTTCCGCGAAACGATTGAGGGGGACTTGGCCTCTCAGGCCCGGATGACGCGAAACCTCGTGCAACCCCTCATGGAGGAGAATGAACCGCCGGAAGTCTTTGACGACCTCGCCAAGCGGTTGGGAACTCAGGCCGGGGCCCGCATCACCATCATCGCCGCAGACGGCACTGTCCTGGGCGATTCCGAGGCGGATCCCGCCACTATGGACAACCATCTGAATCGCCCGGAGGTGCAGGAGGCGATCCGCTCCGGCCAGGGCGAGAGCAACCGGCGCAGCGCTACCCTAGGCAGCGACTTCACCTATGTCGCCACCCGTATCACCCAGGACGACGCTGCAGTCGGGGTTGTGCGAGTGGCTCGGCCCTCGGAGGCCGTGGACGCTTCGGTGTCGGACATCACACGCTCCATTCTGATAGCCGTGGCGGCCACTGCGGCCTCCGCCGCCCTGCTCAGCCTGATCATCGGGAGTACGATAATGCGGCCCCTCGGCAGGCTGGCTCGGGCCGCCCGCGGCATAGCCAGCGGTGATCTGGGACAGCGAGTGAGCCCACGACCCTCGGGGGAAGTGGGCGAGCTGGCTGACGCCTTCAATCAGATGGCCCAGAGCTTGGGGGACCTGATCGCCGCCGCGTCCCAGGAACGCAATCGCCTCATGGCCGCTCTCAACAGCAGCATCGACGCGGTGCTTGCGGTGGATGCAGAGGGCCGCATCGCGTTCGCGAATCTGGCCGCGGAGCGATTGTTCTTTCGGTCGCAGGGCGAGTTAGTCGGCAACCCCTTCGCCTGGATCATGCCCAATGATCAGGTGCTCGACGCGTTGAGGGCCAGCCGCGAGGACGGCCGGCGGGGGGCTCTCGCTATCGAGCGTCCGAACCGGCAGTATCTTCAGATCATCACCACCCCGATCGTTGGTGGTGGCGAGTGGGGCGCACTAGCTGTGTTCCATGATCTCACCGATGTGAAGCGGGTGGAGCAGGTACGCCGCGACTTCGTGGCTAATGTCTCTCATGAGCTGCGCACACCCCTGGCCTCCGTCAAGTCGGTCTTGGAGACGCTGCAGGGAGGCGCGATTGAGGACAGGCGAGCGGCTGAGGACTTCCTCTCTCGGGCAAATGCTGAGGTCGACCGACTGGCGCAGATGGTGGAAGAACTGCTCGAGCTCTCGCGCATCGAATCGGGGCAAGTGCCCCTGGCACAGCACCCTGTAGACATCGGCGAAATCTTGGCGGAAGCCGTGGAGCGAGTTGGACCCCAGGCCGGTAGGCAAGGCCTAAACCTGACGTGCGAGGTGGCTTCCGACTTGCCGCCAATCGTGGGCGATGCCGCCCGGCTGGAGCAGGTGGCGCTAAACCTACTCCACAACGCCATCAAGTTCACCCCCTCCGGGGGCTCCGTTGAGGTGTCAGCGGCCTTCGACGGAGCCGCCGTGACAGTGAAGGTTCATGACACCGGCGTTGGCATCGCCCCAGATGACCTGCCGCGGGTTTTCGAGCGCTTCTACAAGGCCGACCGATCGCGGGGCGAGCGCGGCACGGGCCTCGGGCTGGCAGTCGTGAAGCACACCGTCGAGGCGCACGGCGGCACCGTAGCTGCGGAGAGCGAGCCGGGCCGCGGTTCGACCTTCAGCTTCTCTATACCGGCGGCTTCCCTTCCGCTCCAGCGCTAGCACCCGCCAGCACTCGTTCCTTCTTTGCTCCACGCAGACGAAATCGGAAGATTTTACCTGCCGTTAATCCCCGTTAACAACTCGTTAAACAACGGATCCTATCGTGATAGCCGGAATGAAGGGACAAGAAGGGAACTCAGGGAGGTATGCCACATGCACATGACGCGCCCAAGCCGTTCGGCGGGACGACTCAGTAAGCGTTTTCTAGTCCTGGCGGTCTTCGCTGCGGTCGCAATCCTGGCGCTTCTGGCTCTCGCGGCCTGCGGAGACAGTGAGGGGACTGGCAAGACCCCCTCGGCCGGTGACACCCCCGCGGCTGGCGAGACGCCCACCGTCTCGGGCACGATCAGCATCGAGGGTTCGAGCACTGTCCAGCCGTTCACGATCGAGGCGATCCCCGCGTTTCAGGAGGACTATCCGGATGTCAAGGTGAACCCACCCAGCGGGCTCGGCTCCGGCGCGGGGATTACCGCCTTCATCAACAAGGAGGTGGACATCGCCCAGGCGAGCCGCCAAATCAAGGATGATGAGGTCCAGCAGGCCGAGGCGAACGGCCTGGACCCGTTCGAGACGAGGATCTTCGACGATGCCCTGGCCATCGTGGTGCACCCAGACAATCCCGTAACGGAGATGACCTTCGAACAGGTCGCGAAGGTCTTTGCCGGGGAGATCACAGACTTCTCGGGGTTTGGCGGTTCGGGTCCCATCACGCTCTACACCCGCAACGAGGAGTCGGGCACGTTTGCCTACATGGAAGAGGACGTCATCCAGAAGGTGCTGGGCGACGAGGCTGGATACAGCCCCGACATCAACAAGCAGGCGAACGCACCGGCTGGCCTCACGGCAGTCTCCAACGACCCGAACGGCATCTTCTACGCCGGCCTTGGGAACCTGGCTGAGATCCCGGAGGGCAGCGTGAAGGTCCTCCTGATAGCCGCCGACGACGCCTCGGAGGCCGTTGCGCCATCCGCCGACACCGTGGAGGACGGGACGTACCCCATCTCGCGCGGGCTCTTCTACTACACCGACGGCGATCCGGCGAACCACCCCAACCCTGCGGTGACGGCTTTCATCGAGTTCGCGCTCAGTCCCACGGGGCAGAGCATCGGGGCAGAGCTTGGCTTCCTTCCGATTGCCCCAACGCAGTAGGCTCACCTACCACACGCCCTGTGCGCCGGCAGGCGGGAGCTTCCGGGCTTCCGCCTGCACGGCTTGGGGGGATCAATCGGCCATATCCGGCAAGTGATGCGAAGTGGCTAGCATCTCCCAACCGACACCCGTCGTTGGCTCCCTGGGGCGTGCTGTGCGGTCTCGCCGCAGGGGCGCGCTCTTCGAGATTCCAGCGGAATGGCTCATCCGCGCCGCTGGAATCCTCACAGTCGTTCTCCTCATCGGTATCATCGCGCTCCTCGTCCGTCAGGGCCTGCGGCTGTTCATAGACCTGGACTACCCGGTCTGGAGGTTCCTCACATTCGACAACGCCATCACCGACAACACGACGGATCCCAGTCGGTTCCGCTTCGGCATCCTGCCGCCGCTCATCGCTACCCTCTGGATAACGGCCGTGACTCTGGTCTTCGCCGTGCCGCTCGGCCTTTTGACGGCGATCTTCATCTCCGAGGTAGCACACCCGCGGCTGCGCCTGATCATCAAGTCCATCGCAGAGCTCCTCGCCGGCCTGCCGACGATCGTCTTCGCGTTCGTGGGCCTGGCAATAGTCGTGCCTGAAATCCAGCAGCACTTCGGGTGGGGCGCGGGTGGTCTCTCAGGCGCTACGGCCGGGCTTGTCGTTTCGTTCGTGGCCATCCCTCTGATCATCTCCATCGCCGATGACGCCCTCCAGGCAGTCCCCCTCGATTTCAAAGAGAACGCCTACGCGATGGGCTGCAACAAACTACAGGCGATCTGGTTCGTGATCGTGCCGGCCGCAATATCGGGAATCACGGCTGCCGTCATGCTGGGGATGGCCAGGGCCATTGGCGAGACGATGGTTGTCCTTGTCCTCGCTGGCGGAAACAGCTCCATCCCCTTCCTTCCGACGGAATCGATGCGCCCGATGACCGCGACGATCGCCGCGGGTTTCGGCAACGCGACGGATCAATCGTTGATCCGGCCAGCGCTCTACATGACGGGGGCAATTCTCTTCGTTCTGACCTTCATTGCGACCTTGATCGCTGACGCGATTCTAGAGAAGCAGCGGAAGAAGTTCTCCCGATGACCTTGCTCGCACCTGGACCACGCGATCGTCGGCTGAACGTACTCCAGAAGGGCGTCTTCAGCCTCACAGTGCTGACTACCATCATCATCTGCGTGCCGGTCTTGATCGTCACAGCCTACGTGGTGAGCAAGGGCGCGGGGGCGATCACCTGGGATTTCCTATTCACCGGCCCGGAACGCGGCGGTCGGGAAGGCGGTTTCTTCCCGGTAATCGTGCTCACCATGTACGCCCTCCTTCTCGTGATGATCTTTGCGACCCCTATCGGGGTCCTGTGCGCCGTCTACTTGGCGGAGTACGCTCGTCCCGGGAGGCTGCTGCGCATCATCAACCTGACGATCATCAATCTCGCCGGCGTGCCGTCGATCGTGTACGGCCTTTTCGGCGCGTCGCTATTCTTCGATGTGATCGAGACTGATAAGGCGCTGTGGGTGGCTTCGGCCACGCTGGCCATGCAGGCGCTGGCCATCATCATCACAGCCTCCCGTGAATCGTTGATCTCGGTGCCGCAGGGAATCCGCGAGGGATCGCTGGCGTTGGGCGTGTCCAAGCTACACACGACCTTCTTCATCGCAGTGCCCCAGGCCATCCCCGGGATCATCACCGGCACCCTGCTGGCGATCAGCAGAGCCGCGGGCGAGACCGCCCCCATACTCATCGTGGGTGCCATCGTCGCCACCAACGTCTCACTCGGCCCGGGCGCGATGGTCGATGAGCGAGCGCAGATGCTCTCCTTCGAGCTCTGGTTCCGCATCACGGAGGGCCTTGGCTTCGCTGAGGAGCGCAAGTGGGGCATCGGCCTGGTGCTGCTCGCAATAGTGCTCGTGTTCAACGTCTCCGCGCTGTTGCTGCGCTATAGGATTCAGTCAGCCAGCCTGGTGAGGAGGAATTAAGCCGTGAGCGAGGGGAAGACAGATCTGGGAACGGTGGAGAGGTCGGGTCCGGGAGTCGCGGTCAACGCTCCCGTTCCTCCGCCCAGCCACGCGCGCTTGGAGGACGAGAAACCGGTCGTGCTCCGTCTTCAGGAGGTCGGCGTTAAGTACGGTGAGTCCCAGGCGATTGAAGGCGTCACCATGGACATCCTCAAGAACCGGGTCACGGCGCTCATAGGACCGTCCGGTTGCGGCAAGAGTACGCTGTTGCGCTGCATCAACCGCATGAATGACCTCATCCCCACCGCCCACGTCACGGGCCGTATCTACCTCGATGGCCTGGACATCAACAGCAAGGACGTGGACCCGGTTCAGGTGCGGCGGCACGTGGGCATGGTCTTCCAGAAGCCCAACCCGTTCCCCATGTCCGTCTGGGAGAACATCGCTTTCGGTCCCAAGCGACTGGGGATTGGGGGCAAGAGGAAGCTGAACGAAATCGTCGAGCAGGCTCTAGACTCGGCTGCTCTGTGGGAAGAGGTGAAGGACAAGCTCAGCGAGCCCGGCACATCGCTTTCCGGTGGTCAGCAACAGCGTCTCTGTATTGCGCGCGTGCTCGCGGTGGAGCCGGAGATCATCCTTATGGACGAGCCCTGCTCTGCCCTTGACCCGATAGCGACGCTGAAGATCGAAGACCTTATCCGTCAGCTCATCGGGGAGTTCACAATCGTTATCGTCACCCACAACATGCAGCAGGCCGCCCGCGTGTCGGACTACACGGCCTTCATGTTGGGCGAAGAGCACGGACTCCGCAGCCGCCTGATCGAGTACAGCCGCACCAACGAGCTATTCACGAATCCGAAAGACAAGCGGACCGAGGACTACATCACCGGCCGCTTCGGGTAGGAGGTGGGTTGCGCTATGACCCGCACGGCTTTCGAACGTCAGCTCGCAGAGATCCAGGAGAACATGCTGGTCACCGGCGGCATGGTCGAGATGGCCATCGAGCG
Source organism: Dehalococcoidia bacterium (assembly GCA_034411955.1). Classification (GTDB taxonomy): domain Bacteria; phylum Chloroflexota; class Dehalococcoidia; order SM23-28-2; family RBG-16-64-32; genus DAOUMF01. The sequence goes on along the minus strand of DAOUMF010000130.1, from coordinate 16,877 downwards.
CTGCATCGACGCCCTCAAGAGCAGGGATGTCAAGCTGGCCCGCCAGGTCATCGCCAACGACATCAAGATCAACCGCAAGCGGTACGAGACCGAAGAGAAGTGCGTGGAGCTGATGGCCACGCAGCAGCCCCTGGCCAGCGACCTACGCACCATCGTGGCGGTTCTTCACATCGTGGTTGACCTCGAGCGCATGGGTGACTACGCCGAAGGTAATGCCAAGATCGTCCTCATGCTGGCCGATGAGCCGCCCATCAAGCTCGACAACGACATCCCCCGCATGGCCCAGATAGCCATTCGCATGCTGATGGACAGCCTGGACGCATTCAATGAGCGCGACGCCGACCGCGCTCGCAGCATCTGCGATGAAGACGACGAGGTGGACGCCCTCTACGATCAGGTGTACCGCAATCTCCTGAACCACATGATCAACGACCCCAAGGTCATTCGGCGGGCCACGTTTCTAATCTGGGTAGCCCACAACCTGGAGCGCATCGCGGATCGCGTGACCAACCTCTGCGAGCGGATTGTCTACCTCGTGGAGGGAAAGGTGGAAGAGCTCAACGTCTCCAGGTACTAGGCGGCCGCGTTTGTGAAGCGACGCGTCCTCTTTGTCTGCACGGGCAACCGGGCACGCAGCCAGATGGCTGAAGCGCTGCTGCGGGAGCGGGCCGGCGATCGCCTCGAGACGTTCAGCGCGGGGATCGCACCCCAAATGATCTCCCCCCTGACCATCGAAGTCATGCGCGAGATGGGCATCGACATCTCAGGACAGCGCTCCAAGTCCGTTGATGAGTTCGTCGGGCAGGAGTTCCACTATGTGATCACTGTTTGCGATTCAGCACGGCAGACTTGTCCCGTGTTCCCCGGCCGCGGCAAGCGCCTGCACTGGAGCATCCCGGATCCGGCTGAGGCCGAAGGCAGGGATGAAGCCGCCATTGACGCCTTCCGCGCCGCCCGCGACGAGCTGCAGCGGAGGATCGAAGAGTTCGTGTGGGAAGAGGGCTTCTAGCATCCGACTGCCCTAGGTTGCCCACAACCTAGAGCGCACTGCGGATCGCGTGACCAATCTCTGCGAGCGGCTTGTCTACCTTGTCGAAGGAAAGGTAGAGGAGCTGAACGTCTCGGCGGTACTGAGCGCGGGTGGCCATTGGGAAACACCCAGGGATTCCGCGGCCCCCTGGGCTCCGGACTGGTAGCCCGGGAGTCCCCCGTCCCAGTGCAGAGCACAGCATGCGTGCGCCGTTAATCTCCTCTTCATCTCCTCTCACCTATACTGAACACGAGGGACATTCGCCTGCCGAGGCTACCATGCGTGTTCTCCTGGTCGAGGATGAGCGGAAGATAGCGGACTTCATCCGCAAGGGCCTGACCGAACAGGGCTACGCCGTCGATGTCGCCTGTGACGGCGAAGAGGCCCTGGACTGGCCTGCCGTGGCCGACTTCGACGTCATCATCCTCGACGTCATGCTCCCCGTCCGAGATGGAACCGAGGTCTGCCGCACACTGCGCCGGCGGGGACTGCGCACCCCAATTCTCATGCTCACCGCCAAGGATGCGGTGGAAGACCGCGTTCGCGGCCTCGACAGCGGCGCTGACGACTACCTCGTCAAGCCCTTCGCCTTCGCCGAGCTTCTCGCGCGGCTGCGCGCGTTGACGCGCCGGCAGCCCGCCGTCCTCGGTTCTCTATTGCGGGCGGCCGATCTTGTCCTGGACACAGCCACCCGCAAGGTGTCCAGGGCGGGCACCGATATGGAGCTGACGACGAAGGAGTACGCCATTCTGGAGTACCTGATGCGCCATCCCAATCAGGTCCTGACGCGGACGATGATCGCCGAGCACGTGTGGAACTACGATTTCGACAACGCCAGCAACGTCATCGATGTCCATATCCGCAACCTCAGACGCAAGATCGACACCCCGTTCCCGGCGAAGCTCATTCACACCGTGCGCGGCGCTGGCTATCGGCTCTCGGCGCGCTCGACTGGCTCGCGATGATCGTGCTCCGCTCCGTCCGCCTGAGGCTCACCCTGTGGTATGTCCTCCTGCTCGCCATCATCCTGGCCGCGTTCAGCGCCGGGATTTATCTGGTGCTGCGGAACAACCTGTACGACAATCTCGATGACTCCATACAGAATCGCGCCAACACGTTCCTGGACGTCATCCAGTATGAAGAGGGTCAGCCCACCCTGGCCGGTCGTGTGTCCTCGGATGACCCCAACGCTGGCGAGAGCTTTGTGCGCGTGTTCGATCTGTCCGGGCGCCTAACCTTCGACAACAGCGCCGCCGCAGGCGATCTCCCCGTCGACTCGCCAGCCGTTGACCGTGCGCTGCGGGGCGAGACCAGCACGCGTACGGCCACAGTAGGCGACGAGACCATGCGCGTGCGCACCTTTCCCATCGAACGTGGCGATGGCATCGGCGGGGCGCTCGAAGTCGGCCAATCTCAGGACGACGTGTCCGAAACCCTTCGGGCGCTCCTGCTGATCCTTGCCGTCGCCTATCCGGTCACACTGGCCGTCGCCAGTCTCGGGGGGGTCTTCCTGGCCGGGAGGGCCCTCACCCCCATAGACACCCTGACTCGGATGGCCCGCAGGATATCGGCCGAGGATCTTGGTCAGCGGCTCGAACTCCGCCTGCCCGATGATGAGGTCGGCCGGCTGGCGCGCACCTTCGACGAGATGATCGCTCGCCTGGACGACGCCTTTCGCCGCCAGCGTCAGTTCACGGCCGACGCCTCCCACGAGCTCAGGACACCCCTCACCGCCATCAAGGGGCAGGCCGAAGTCGCCCTCAGCAAGCCCCGCGATGCCGCCGCCTATCGCGAAGTCCTGCAGACGGTGAACGAGGAGGTGGATCGCCTCATCCGCATGGTCGGCAGCCTCCTGACCTTGGCGAGAGCGGACGCCGGCCAGATCCCCATCGCCTCCGAACCGGTGGACCTGGGCGACCTCATCGCCGCTGCCGTCGAGCAGGTGCGGCCCATGGCGGAGGGGCGCCAACTTGCGCTTGGCGTCGCTCCCGGCCCCGCCGTCACCTTGCGCGCCGACGAGGACCTTCTGCTTCAGCTTGTCCTCAACCTTCTGGACAACGCTATTAAGTACACTCCGCCCGGAGGCACCGTGACCGCGGGTTGGGGCGTTGACGGCGACCGCGCGGAACTATGGGTGCGCGATTCGGGTATCGGCATCGCCGAAGAGGACTCCGAGCGCGTCTTCGACCGCTTCTATCGCGTGGACAAGGCGCGCAGCCACACGGAGGGAGGGGCCGGGCTCGGGCTCAGCATCTGCCGCTGGATCGCGGAGGCGCACGGCGGTTCCATCTCCGTCCGGAGCGAGCGCGAGCGGGGCACGGTGGTCACCGTAACCTTTCCTCCCACCATTCGCGTTTCCACTCCCTGATCCCGCCGCATTTCATCCTCGGTTCATCGCCCCTTCATGCGACACGTGTAGCCTCGTTCGTGAAGACACATCTTGTAGCGGAAAGGAGGTGACAGCTTAGTGAGCATAGCCAAGCGCTTGTACCTTGTGGCCGGCCTGGTGGCCATCCTCGCCATCGCCTTCAGCGCCGTCACCCTGACGTCACATCTGACCTCGGCTCAGGGCCCTACCCCCACGCCCGCCGCCCAGACCACCGATGACCAGGACGACGACGCCGAGGGTGCGACCGAGGAGGCCGACAACGACGATGTCCAGGAGGAGAACGGCCCTCAGGATGAGGCCGACGACGCTGACGAGGCCGGCGATGAGGACGCCGATGGCGTTCAGGAGCCGCAACTCAACGGCAGCATCGCCGTGCCGCAAGGCCAGGACGAGAGCCTGAGCGAGGCCGACGAGGCCGCTGCCCTGGCTCCCCTGGCGAAGATCACTGCGGACGAGGCCAGCGCCGCCGCCCAGGCTGAGGTGCCGGGCGACGTCCAGAAGGTCGAGCTGGAAAACGAGAACGGCAGCCTGGTCTACAGCGTGGAGATCGGCGGTAAGGACGTGAAGGTGGACGCCGGGACCGGTGCCGTCCTCCACATCGAATCGGACGGACCTGAGGACTAACGTCGCCAGCGTCCGCTAGTCAGGCTGAAGGGGCCGGTTTCGCCGGCCCCTTTCGCTTCGCGCCCGAGACAGCCCATCGCCGCACCCGCACTGGTCCGTCGACAGCTCGCTTCCTCGAGTTCATCCCCTCTTCATGAAGACCGCGCAGGATTGTAGAGAGCACGTTCAATCAGAGGAGGACGTCACACATGAAGCCACACGTTGTGATACTGGCAGGTATGGTGATGGGTTCGGTCTTGCTGGGCGCTTGCGGCGGCGGGGGTGGTGGAGAGAAGACGCCCGCTCCGGCCGCGAGCCCGGCCCAAATCCCCTCATTCACCCTGCCCCAGGGCGATGAACCTGTTGACCTGAACCCCGCTGACTTCGTCGCGGAGATCGACAACCCGTTCTGGCCGATGGTACCGGGCAACAGGTGGGTCTATAACGAGACGGACGCTGAAGGCAACGAGATGCAGGTGGAGGTTACCGTCACCAATGATAAGAAGGACATCATTGGAATCAGCGCTACCGTGGTGCACGACATCGTGACGCAGGACGGCAGCACCATAGAAGACACGATCGATTGGTACGCGCAGGATGTGGACGGCAACATCTGGTACCTCGGCGAGGACACGAAGGAGTATGAGGGCGGCGAGGTGGTTAGCACGGCAGGGTCCTGGGAAGCGGGCGTCGACGGCGGTCTGGCCGGAATCGTGCTGCCCGCCAACCCGGAGGTCGGTATGACGTACCGCCAGGAATACTACGCCGGCGAGGCCGAGGATGAGGCCAGGATCCTGAGCCTTAGCGAGCACGTCGAGGTGCCCTATGGTACATTCGATGGCTGCCTCCAGACTGAGGACACGACAGCGCTCGAACCGGACCTGCTCGAGCAGAAGTACTACTGCCGGGACGTCGGCCCCGCGCTCGTCGTCGACGTGGCCGCCGGCGGCGGCGAAGAGCTCATCACGTTCGAGCAGAACGCGCAATAGCGGCAGCAGCCAGCTTCATCGCAGCTTAATGTCGGAGTCCTACGCTGATACCGAGGACGTAGATGGACCCCGAGAGAAGCCCGGAAGACATTACCAACACCGCGGGCTCCGTTGACGCGGCTAGGGTCGTCCTCAGCGTCGATCACGTCACGAAATCGTTCGGGCCCCTCACGGCCGTCCGCGATCTCTCATTCGAGGCACGGCCGGGGGAGATCATCGGCCTCCTTGGCCCCAACGGCGCCGGAAAGACCACCGCCATCCGTGTGCTTTCAACCATCCTTCCCCCTACGCGAGGAACCTTCGCCCTGGGCGGAGTTCCGCACACCAAGCCGGCTGCCATCCGCCGGCAGATCGGCGTGCTCCCTGAGAGCGCCGGCTATCCCCTCCACATGACCGGCGGGGAGTTCCTTCGCTACCACGCGCGGCTGTTCGGTCACACGGCTAGAGGTGCCCGCGAGGTCGCCGCGTCCCTGCTCCCCGAGGTCGGTCTGGCTGAACGGGCTTCGTCGCCCATAGCCGCCTACAGCCGGGGAATGCGGCAGCGGCTGGGTGTGGCGCGGGCGCTCGTCAACGCCCCCAGGGTCATCTTCCTGGATGAGCCGACACTGGGTCTCGATCCGGCAGGACAGCGTCAGATGCTGGGTCTCATCCGCGACATAGCCACACAGCGGGGCGCAACCGTCATCCTCAGCACCCACTTCCTCGATGAGGTGGAGCAGGTGTGCTCCGGCGTTATCATCCTCAACCGCGGCGAAGTCATCGCCGAAGGGAGCGTCGCCGACATCAAGCGGACAGTCGCCCCCAGGACGGCCCGCGTGCGCGTGCCTCCCGAAAGCCATGATGTGGCCCTGTCGGCGCTGAGCCAGGCAGCGGGCGTGACAGAAGCCGGTTCTGTTGACGCAGAGCGGGGCTGGCTCACCGCCACCTTCGACAGTGCCTGGCTCGACGAGCACCGGGAAGCCGGCATGAACAGCGCCGTCTCTGCCCTAACCGACGCGGAGGTTCTCATCCTCTCCTTTGAGCTGGAAGGCGGTCGCTTGAGCGACGCCTTCCTCTTCCTCACCGAGGAGGGCCAGAAGTGACGTCGCTGAGCCGCAGCGACCCCGCGCCGCAGTCGCTACCCCTCGCCACCTCGGGTGGGTGGACGGTAGTGGCGGCACAGGAACTCCGCGACGTCTGGCTCTCCGCCCGCGGCCCCGTCATCGTCCTCGTGTTCAGTCTGCTCCTGAGCTTGCTCACATACCTGGCGGCGACGAACAAGGAGCTGAACATCATCGACCAGAGGGACACGGTGAACCTGGTCATGCAGCTCACGCTGGGGATCGGCGTCGCGGTCAGCTTGCTCTTTAGCGCCGATACCATGAGCGGAGAACGCGAGCGCGAGACCCTGGAAAGCCTGCTCCTCACGCCCGTCCCTCGCCGCCAGATAGCGCTGGGCAAGCTCCTTGCCGCCGCCTCTGTCTGGCCGGTCGTGATGGTCGTCGCCATCCCCTACGTCTGGGCCCTCAAGGGAGGCGCTGGCCTCTTCACGGACGCAGTTCTCTCCGGATTCGTCGTCGGCAGCCTCCTGACCGCCGCTTTCGCCTCCTTGGGCCTGATCGTCAGCATCTTCTCCAATTCGAACCGCTTGAGTCTGGCCGCCAGCTTCTTCATTTTCGTCGTGCTCCTCGCACCCACCCAACTTCCGCTCAGCGGATGGTTTGGAGATCTCATCGTTCGTGTCAACCCGGTGACGGCGGGGTCGACCTTTCTCGACAACGTTGTCGCGAAAGGTCATGGCTGGGGCCAGGAGTCTGACCTTCTTCTCGCTCCCGTCCTCGCCGCCATCATCGCGACCAGCGTGGCGTTCCTCATTGCCGGCCGCCTGAGATTGCACGGAGGGATCGACAGATGAGGCGCTTGCCCTGGCTAGGCCCCGTTATTGCCGTCGGCGTGCTCGTTGCCTTCCTCCTGGCCGTTGGGGCCGCGGTCAGCGCTCCGGCGTTCGCGCAGGACAGCGGCGGGCAAGCGCCCGCTGGCGACGTGACAATCTCGGTGAGCAAGTCCGAGGTGTCGACGCTCACCGGCAAGACCTTCACTTTCACCTCTGAGATTACCAACAGCGGCTCCATCGCTACTCCTCCCCTCATCGCCAACCTCGCCTTCGTGGCCATCGATCACAGCACCTACGTAGACCCCGAGGACTGGTCACCGCGGCGGACCGTCAGCGTGGCCCCGATCGCTGCCGGTTCGTCGGCAACCTTGACTTGGACCGTGAAGCCCGTCCTGAAGGGCGATGTTGCGGTGTACGTGGTGGTCTTGCCGGAGCCACCTGCGCTGGCCGGCGCCGGTCCCCTCGCTGCGAGTCCTGCCATTCCGGTGCACGTTGAAGAGCACCGCACCCTAAATCCCGGCGGCGTCCTACCCGTCGTCCTCGCCGTCCCGGGGGTGCTCGCCCTCGCCTTCGTCGGACTGCGGGTAGCGCGGAAAAGCATGTAGAAGATGAGGTGTGCAGTTGTTCCTGGCCGTTTGGAATCCTTGAATCGGAGGTATGCAGATGCAAAGGTTCGTCACCCTGCTGTTGCTGGTCAGTACGGCTGCCCTTTCCGGCATCCTGATCACCGCTTGCGGCTCCAGTTCATCGTCGTCGCCTGACAGCTCGGACGTGGCCACGCAGGGGACGCCCGTCGAGATTGAGAACAATCCTCCCGGCGACATCCCGGATGACCAGGCGTTCGTGCCCTATCATTCGGATGCCGGAGGCTATACCCTCGACACGCCGGAGGGCTGGGCGCGGACCGAGTCCGGACCAAACGTCACATTCGCAGACAAGCTAAACAGCATCATCGTTGAGGTCATCCCTCAGGACGCGGCGCCAACTGTTGACAGCGTGACAGCGGACGAACTGCCGGCGCTGTCGGCGCAGGTGGAAGCCTTCGAGGATGTGCAGGTAGAAACGGCTGATCTCCCTTCAGGCCAGGCGGTATTCATCCGCTATCGCGCGAACTCCGAACCGGACTCAGTGACAGGGAAGCAGGTTCGCTTGGAGATCGACCGTTACGAGATCTTCAAGGACGGAAACCTGGCGGCGTTGTCCCTCTCGGCGCCGGCAGGCTCGGACAACGTCGACGTCTGGAGGCAGATCTCCCGAAGCTTCACGTGGGACTGATGGTATCCGCCCTCGAGGCACACGACCTTTACCGCTTCTACCACGTAGGAGAAGATGAGACGCTCGCCCTGCGTGGGGTGTCGCTCTCCATCGAACCCGGCGAGATCGTCGCTGTCATGGGGCCGTCGGGCAGTGGAAAGTCCACTCTTGTCCATTGTCTGGCGGGCCTGGACGAGCCCGATGGCGGCTGGGTCGCGGTGGCCGGCAAGAAGATCACTCGCCGCTCTCAAGGGGAACAGTCCGCCTTGCGCGCCCGTCACATCGGCATCCTCCTCCAATCAGGGAACTTCCTTGACCACCTTACCATCGCAGACAACCTCCGGGCCGCGATGCACTTCGCTGGCAACAAGCCCCGCAGGCCGGACGTAGAGGCCGCCTTGGGCGCGGTGGGATTGGTCGCCCACTCGAACGCGTTCCCCGAACAGCTCTCGGGTGGCGAACTCGCCAGGGTGAGCCTCGCTCTAGCCCTCATCAGCGACCCCGCCGTTCTCCTTGCCGACGAACCAACCGGCGAGGTAGATGCTGAGAACGAGGCGGCCGTCCTCCGGCTGATCGTCGGCCGAGCCCAACAGGGCTGCGCCTGCCTCGTCGTCACGCACAGTCGGGCCGTGGCTTCCGTTGCTGACAGCCTGCTGCACCTGGTGGACGGCCGATTCGATGACGCGTGAGTCGCTCGTAGAAGCGATCGGAGCGACGAAGCGCTTCGGGTCCGGCCTATGGACGACCGAGGCGGTACAGGCGGCATCGTTCAGCATCTTCCCCGGCGACCTCGTCGCGCTCGTGGGCGCAAGCGGCAGCGGCAAATCAACGCTCCTCAACCTCATCGCCGGCCTCGACACGCCTAGCAGCGGTGAGGTGTGCTGGCCCGCTCTTGGCGCGCGAGAAGACCTCCGGCCGGGCAAGATCGCCATCGTCTTCCAGGGACCGAGCCTTCTCACCCCACTGTCCGTGGTGGAGAACGTCCGGCTGCCGCTGCTCTTGAACGACCTCCCGGAGAAGGAGGCGGCGCTCCTTGCCGACGAGGCGCTGGACCGCCTGCACATTGCGCATCTCCGTGACAAACTCCCCGAGGAGATCTCCGGCGGCCAATCCCAGCGTGTGGCGATCGCCCGGGCGCTCGCGTCTCGTCCGGCCCTGCTGTTGGCCGATGAGCCTACGGGCCAGCTCGACTCCGCCACTGCCCAGGATGTCATCACGACCGTCTTGTCGGCAGCCCGCGAACTGCACACAGCCGCTCTCGTGGCCACCCACGACCCCCATGTTGCCCGGCGGTTCCCTGCCACCTGGCAGATGGACGACGGCCATCTCAATGCTGGAGCCCCATGCTCTATCTAACTTGGGCGCTGGGTCTTGTTCGCAGGCGCTGGCTCATCCTTGCTGGCGTCACCGCCGGGATCGCGGTCTCCGTTGGTCTCGTCGCGACGATGGCCGGTTTCTTTGCTGTCACTTCCGCGCGCATGACGGACCAGGCTATCGCGGACGTCACCGTCGACTGGCAGGTCCAGCTTGCTCCTGAGTCGAACGCTGACGATGCGGTGCGGGAGCTGTCGATCTCGCCTGGATACAGCAAGCTTGCCCGGCTCGGCTACTTTGACACCCCAGGGTTCCGGGCAACTGAAGGAGGCACCACCCAGGTCACGGGGCCCGGCAAGGTGCTGGGACTTGATCCGGGCTATCGAAAGGCATTCCCGCAGGAGATCCGTGACCTGATCGGGAGCGGGCAGATCTTGCTCGCACAGCAGACGGCTGCCAACCTGCACGCCGAACCGGGCTCCGTGGTGGCTATCAGGCGGGCCGCCCTTCCGGACGCTGAGGTAACGATCGATGGCATCGTAGACCTCCCTCTGGCGGACAGCCTTTTCCAGGCAGTCGGCGCGCCGCCGGGTGCGGGGCCGCAAGCGCCGCCGGACAACGTCCTCCTCATGCCACTGGAGCGGTGGCACAGCCTCTTCGATCCGGTTGCCGCCTCCGCACCGGACGCGCTGCACATCCAACTGCACACCTCTCTCCCCCACGATCTGCCAAGCGACCCCTCCTCTGCCTATACCAGGGTGCAGCAACTCGCGCGCAACTACGAGACACGTCTGGCCGGCGCGGGCGTCGTCGGCGATAACCTGTCTGCCAGGCTGGACGTGGCGCGCTCGGACGCCCTCTACTCCGAAGTGCTGTTTCTGTTCCTCGGCTTTCCCGGGGTTGTGTTGGCGGCGTTGCTTACGACCGTGCTAATCTCTTCGGGCACGACAAGGAGAAGGCGCGAACAAGCGCTCCTGCATCTTCGCGGCGCCTCGACGGGGATGGCACTCCGCCTAGCTAGCCTTGAGGCGGCGTTAACAGGCGTCGCGGGGAGCCTTCTTGGCCTCGGACTTGGAACCGTCGCGGCAAAGGCTACGTTCGGCAGCTGGGGATTCACCAACGGCCACACGTCAACCTTCATCTGGTATGGCGCCTCAGCGCTCGGTGGACTTGCCCTGCCGTTGCTCATCGTCGTCTTCCCAGCCTGGCGCGGTGAGCGAGGAACGAGCTTCAGCGCAGCGCGCACCACTGCAAAACGACACAGCCAGCTCGTTTGGGAACGCTTCGGCCTGGACTTCCTTCTCCTTGCTCTGGCTGCCCTGACGTTCTGGCTGACCGCCCGCAGCGGCTACCAAGTAGTCATTGCGCCGGAAGGCGTGCCTAGCGTATCCGTCTCATACAGCGCCTTCTTACCGCCACTACTGCTGTGGGCGGGCGCGGGGCTCCTGGCGATGCGATTGACCGCCCCCCTGCTCGCCAACAGAGGGCGGCTACTAGCCCTCCTCACGAGACCACTGGTCGGCAAACTCTCTTCCTTGGTGGGCGCGTCGCTGTCTCGGCAACGGCTGCTCTTCGCCGCTGGACTGACTCTAATTGCCATTGCCATCGCCTTCGCCACATCAACCGCGATCTTCAATTCCACGTACGAAGCGCAGTCCCGGGTAGACGCCGAACTGACCAACGGGGCGGATGTGACGGTCACCGGGAACGCGGCCGCCAACCTGGCTACCCGGCTGCAGGAGATCGCCAAATTGGACGGGGTGACGGCCGCAGAGCCGATGCAGCATCGATTCGCTTACGTGGGCACCGACCTGCAGGACCTTTATGGTGTGCGGCCCGATAGCATCGGCCGGGCAGCACCACTCTCCGATGCCTTCTTCGCAGGCGGCAACGCCGGCGAAGCGATGGCCTCGCTCGCCGCGACTCCTGATGGCGTGGTTGTGTCCGCGGAAACCGTGCGCGACTTTCAGCTGCAGTCGGGCGACCTCATTCGTCTCCGTCTCCAGAATGCGCTGGACCATCAGTATCACGCCGTCCCATTCCATTACCTGGGCATAGCGCGCGAGTTTCCGACGGCGCCGAGCGATTCTTTTCTCGTGGCAAACGCGGCCTACATCGCCGAACAGACCGCGTCGGACTCCGTGGAAACACTGCTCATCCGCACCGATGGGCAGCCTCCTCGCGTTGCGGAGTCCGTCCGGCAACTCCTGGGCCCGGGCTCCGGGGCCCATGTCCGCGACGTCACCGAGGCTGAGAGGGTGATAAACTCAGGCCTCACCGCCATAAGCCTGCACGGGCTCACGCGGATCGAGCTGTCATTCGCGGTTGCACTCGCCGCCGCCGGGGCAGGGCTGGTGCTCATTCTCGGCTTCGAGGAGAGGCGACGGACACTGGCCATCGCGTCGGCTCTGGGCGCTCGCCCGCGCCAGATCGGCGCGTTCGTCTGGAGTGAGGCCGGCCTAATGCTCGCTGGCGGCGGATGCGCCGGTGCGTTGCTCGGCTGGCTTGTGGCGACCATGCTCGTCAAGCTGCTGACGGGAGTCTTCGACCCGCCGCCGGAGCATCTTTCAGTACCGTGGTTTTACCTCGCAGCCGTCGCTATCGCCACGGCTGGGAGTGTCTTGGCGACAGCACTAATGATGACGCGCCTCGCCAGCCGGTCGACAATAGAAATAATCCGTCGGCTCTGAGCCGCGGATAGACGGTTGTCCTCCGCTCCGCCGAGTGGGTGCGTGGGCTCCATCGCCGACCTTCGGAGCACCTGTGATTCCATAGATGCGCTCGTCTGTCGGGAGCAGCGTTCCGTCAGACCGCGGGTCTCCGCAGGGGTTCTAGGTCCCTATTAGACGGGACTTCATAATTTCAAATTGTGCTGCGCATGGCCGGTTCTACGTCGCCACCGCTCTCGCTCCTGACCGGAGTCCAGGACTGGAAGGCCGGGGGTCTGGCAGTGGGGGCTAAGGGCCCCCATTAGATACGTCTTGGGCCCCGCGGTCACGGGCCTTTTTCGTCGAGTCCGGCGCTCAAGACTCCACCGCAAAGACGAGAAATGCCTCCGCTGCGGTCGTCCATCGCGCAAGGAGCATAGGTCCGCAAGGTTGAGTGGTCTCGCGGAGCTGGTTGACTGAAATTCGACTAGGCCCCTATCTGAGGTTGACTAAAGAGGGCCGAAAGGTTGACTGAAATTTGACTAACAGGTCTCACACTGGGCCTCACAACCGCCTCATAGACCGCCCGCGACGGAGCGGGCGGCAGACGGCGGAAGGGAGGAGCCATGCGAGGCCTGCTTGTCGGAGTGACGGTCGCCGTCGCGCTTACCATTGGGGCGCTGACGATCTCTGCGGTCCACGCCGACGAGCCGGACGGCCCCGGGGGCGAGGCTCTCGCTGAGCTGGTCTTCGCCGGGGCGCCGCTGGCAGCGCCGGCGACCACGACTCCGTCATCGCCTGCAGCTCCCCCAGCAGCGAGCTCGCCCGCCCCTTCCTCTTCTATAGAGGCACCTCCTGCAGGGCCAGCTGCCGCACCGGCCGCAGAGTCCATACCCCAGCCTCCTGGGCAAGATCCGCAGGTCGACCCGCAGCTGCCCGACATCCCGAACCCACTGGACTGGTTCAGCAACCTTGACCCGCGCAAGTGGGCGGGTGACATCCTCAATGCCCTCCTTACCGTCATCGGCAAGGCGCTGCTGGAGGCGATTCGGGGTTTCGTCGACTGGGCGCTGGGGATCGGCGACAGCTCGCTGAACTTCGTGACCCGTACGCCAGCCGAAGGGACCTATGGCAGCCCGACGGTTCGCAGCCTGTGGGACTTCTCGCGAGCCCTGGTGAACGTGGCCCTGGCCGTCATCGTCATGTGGGGCGGCTTCAACGTCATGGTCAAGGAGCACACCCGCAGTCCCTACCACGAGGTGATGGAGCTGCTGCCCCGCCTCATCCTGGCGGCGCTGGCCGCCAACCTGACCCTAGAGTTCGCGCGCGGCCTCATCGACGCCAACAACGCCATCGCCGCTGGCGTGGGCCAGGTGGGGTTGCCGGGCTACGACCAGGCGAGCCCAACTCAGGAGGGCATCGCCCTCATCTTCACGGCGCTGGCTTACGGCATCGTGGCGATCCTTCTGGTCCTGCAGATGCTGATGCGGCTGGCCCTCATCGACATGCTCATCGTCCTGGCGCCGGTCGCGTCCCTGCTGTGGGTGCTGCCGCAGACTCAGGGCTGGGCCCGCTGGTGGGCGAACCTCTTCCCGATCACGGTCTTCCAGCAGGCAGTCCAGATGATGGTCCTGCGGCTGGGCTCGGCGCTCATGGTGGAGCTCACCCCGGGCAGCCTGTCCAACGCCCTGCTGACCTTGCTCCTGGGCATCGCCGTCTGCTGGCTGACCCTGAAGGTGCCATCCCTCCTGAGGGGCCAGGTGCACCACGCGGGCATCTCGAGCGTGCTGAGCCTGGTGCTGATAACAAGATTCGCCGGCTCGCTGGCCAGCGGCGGCCGCGGCGCCGCAGCCGGGGCGGCTGGAGCAGCCGGTCGAGGCGCGCAGCCAGCGGCGGGGCGGGCCTAGAGGGAGACGATGGTGGACGCAGCCGAGCTGGAAGTCCCGGACGTCCTGGGCGATCTCAGTAGCGACGCAGCGAAGCTGATCGGCGCCCTGGCGATCATCTTGCTGGCTCCTCTGCTCCTCCTGCTGGCAGCGTTCGGCGGTCTGCCGGAGGCGGCCCGGACGACCGCAGCGGCTGCCGCCATCGAGGAGATACCTCCCGACCAGCTGGAGGTCATGCAGCACGAAAGCCTCCGGACCGGCATCCCCTGGCAGATCTTCGCTGGCATCGCCAAGGTGGAGAGCGACTTCGGCCGCAACATGGAGACGAGTTCGGCCGGGGCCATCGGCTACGGCCAGTTCCTTCCCGAGACCTGGGCCGCCTACGGCGAAGGCGGCGACCCTTACGACTTCCGCGACGTCATCCCCGCGATGGGCCGCTACCTGCTGGCTAGCGGCGCGCCTGCGGACATGCCGCGCGCTCTCTACGCATACAACCACTCGTGGGCCTACGTCGACAAAGTACTGGCCTACGCTGCCGCCTACGGCTACGTAGAGCCGACCAGCATCCCGGCCCGAGCGGTTCAAGGGGCGGGCTCTCGTGTCGGCGCTCCGTACGTCTGGGGTGCCGAAGGGCCTGACGCCTTCGACTGTAGCGGCCTCGTGCTCTGGGTCTACGAGTCGCTAGGCCTCGAGGTGCCTCGCACCGCCCAGCAGCAGTTCGAGTGGGCAGTGCCCATCGAGCCGTCGCAGCTCCAGCCCGGCGACCTCGTCTTCTATGAGAGCACATACACTTCGCCGGACCGCATCACCCATGTCGGCATCTACGTCGGTGGAGGGGTCACGGTAATGGCCACGAACACCGGCGACTTCGTTCGCGAGGTGCCGCTCTCCGACGCGTACTGGAGCGACCACTTCGCGGGCGCGGGCCGGCCGCCCTACTGGGAGGCGCCGGCGTGATCGGCGGGCGAGGCGCGATGGTAGCCCTGGCAGGACTCGCGGGCCTGCTGCTGGTGCTGGCGGTCGTGAGCGGCTGGCAGGGGACAAGCCGGCTGACTGACCGGAGCGACGAGACAGCGGCGGCCGAGGATGCGGCGCGGTCGTTCGTCGAGGCATACGGCACCTTTGACTTCCGCGACCCCGACACCTATCACCAACGCCTGCTGACGCTCACCGCCGGGACAGTCCGGGAAGCCATAGCAGCGTCGCAGATCGACCCCGTCGCGCTCGGTCAGCGGCGGACGATGACCACGCGGGTCGTGTCCGTCGAGGTGACGGCCCTGTCGGAGGGCCAGGCGACGGCATCGGTCACAGCGGAGCAACTCCGGCGCAGCACGGACTCCACCTCGGGCGGACTGACCGAGGTTCGCGTCGAGCAGCGGGTGGCCTGTCGCCTGGTGCGCGAGGGAGACCGCTGGCTGGTGGCGGAGTTCCGCCTGCTCTCCGAGGAAGCGATTGAACCAGGAGCTTAGAGGTAGAAAGGAGGAGATCGCTCTTGGCTGAGATCAACACCCTATTCAACAACCTGCTGAACATCGGCCTGGGCGTGGCCGTGGCAGTGTCGGCTTTTTTCGTCATGTGGGGGGCTTTCCTCTACATGTCGGCCGCGGGCAGCCCCCACCAGATGGAGCGGGGCAAGGCTGCCATCACCAACGCCCTGGCGGGGCTGGCCATCGTCCTGCTGGCGCGAGTCATCGCCGGCATGATCCAGAGTGCGATGGGCTAGAGAAGCGACCGATGGACCGGCACGAGATACCGACCCACCTGAGCGTGGAGGACAAGGCGTTCGCCGGGCTGACGATGCGCCAGCTCATGACGGCGGCCGTCGGCCTGGGTCTGGCTTACGGAGCGGTCAGCGAGCCACCGATCCCGCTGCCCCTCCGGCTCATCGCGGCCGGCCTTGTGCTGGCGGCGGTAGCGCTGTTCGCTCTCTGGCGGCCGGCGGGGCGACCCCTGGAGGACTGGGCTTTCGTGCTGCTGCGCTACTGGGCTGTCCCACGGGTCGCCGTCTGGCGGCCGCGAGAGGTGCCCATCGAGGTTGACGACACGTCCCCCGGTTACGAGGTTGTCGTGCCGGAGCCGGTCTGGACGGACCAGGTGCCGGGAGGAGAAGGAGGTTCCGATGCTGCGCTCCACTGACCACCGGTACGGCAGCGCGCAGGAGATGCTGCCGCTGGAGGACGTCACGGATGGCGTGCTCTGCCTGCGGGGCGGCGACTACCGCGCGGTGCTGGAGGCCCAGAGCGTCAACTTCGCCCTCAAGTCCGACTCCGAGCAGGAGGCGATCATGGCTGGCTACAGGGCCTTCCTCAACGCCCTCAGCTACCCGATTCAGGTGGTGGGGCGCATCCTGCCCACGGATGTGGAGCCCTATCTGACGGCCCTCCGAGGCCAAGCGAGCGGCCGCAGCGCCGACACGCTTCGCCGCCTCGCCCTGGACCACGAGGCGTTCGTGCGCCGGCTGGCCAGGGAGCGCACGCTTCTGGAGCGCCGCTTCTACGTGGTCGTCCCGGCCGGCCTCGAAGGCGCCTTCGAGCGGCGGGGCGTCCTCTGGCCGTGGCAGGGGAGATCCGGGAGCCATCGCGAGGGCCTTGAGGCTGCACGCGGGCAGCTCGCGTTCCGCTGCCAGGAGATCGCCCAGGGTCTGGGCGGATTCGGTGTGACGACGCGCCGGCTCGCCAGCGAGGAGCTGATAGAGCTCTGGTCCTCCTTCCTGAGCACGGACGGCGTGGCGGGTCGGAACGCAGCGGCACGGCCGGTCGTCGTGGGGCTGAGCCGGCAGGGGGTGATCGGCGATGCCTGACCTGCTATGGCGACTCAGACGCCGGAGGAACGGCGCTCACCCGTCGCGTTCGGAGGAGCGTTTCCATCACGGCACGCGCACCGTAGTCGAC
>DAOUMF010000129.1:0-2627 GCA_034411955.1 Dehalococcoidia bacterium | reverse complement strand
ATCTTCTGCTCCTTGTCCACGACCATCTCCCGCCACTGGGACACCCAGCCGGGCATTCGGCCAATGGCGAACAGGACCGGATACAGGTCCACCGGAAGGCCCATCGCCTGATAGATGATGCCCGAGTAGAAGTCAACGTTCGGGTAGAGCTTCCTCTTGATGAAGTACTCGTCCTCCAGCGCGATCTTCTCCAGTTCGATCGCGATGTCCAGCAAGGGGTTCCGTCCGGTCACCTCAAAGACCTGATCGGCCGTCTGCTTCACGATCTTCGCCCTGGGGTCGTAGTTCTTGTAGACGCGGTGCCCGAACCCCATGAGCAGGCCCTCGCCGGCTTTGAATCGCTTCACGTACTCCGGGACCCGCTTCTTGTCGCCGATATCGGTAAGCATTCTCAACACCGCAGCGTTGGCGCCCCCGTGCAACGGCCCGTACAGCCCTGCCGCTGCGCCCGCCGCCGCCGAGAACGGGTCCACCTGCGAGCTGCCCACCGCCCGCATGGCGTTGGCGCTGCAGTTCTGCTCGTGGTCTCCGTGCAGGATGAACAGAATGTCGAACGCCTTCTCCAGCACCGGGTTTGGCTTGTACTTGGGTTCCGCCATCTTCCACATCATGGACAGGAAGTTGCCCGGGTAGCTCAAGTCGTTGTCCGGGTAGACGTAGGGGAGGCCCAGGCTGTGGCGGTAGGCGTAGGCGGCGATGGTCGGCACCTTGGCGATCAGCCGACGTGACTGCAACTCCCGCGACTCCGGGTCAGCGATGCTTGATGCATCGGGGTAGAAGGTGGACAGGGCCCCCAACGTGCCTACGAGCATGCCCATGGGGTTGGCGTCGTGGTTGAAGCCATCCATGAACTTCTTGATGTTCTCGTGGACGTAGGTGTGGTGGGTGATGTCTTTTGTCCACGCGCTCAACTGGGCCCGCGTGGGCAGCTCCCCGTATACCAGGAGATACGCGACTTCCAGGAACGTGGACTTCTCAGCCAGCACGTCGATTGGATAACCGCGATATTCGAGAATGCCGCGATCGCCGTCAATGAAGGTGACGGCGCTGCGACAGGCTGCGGTATTCGTGAACGCCGGGTCGTACGTCATCAACCCGAAGTCATCATCGGACACCTTCATCTGACGGAAATCCATCGCCCGGATCGTCCCGTCAGTGATGGGGAGCTCGAAAGTCTTACCCGTGCGGTTGTCCGTGACGGTGAGCGAGTCTTCGCTCATGGCGGAATCCCTCCTCCATCGACTTGGGGCCCGCCCTGTGCATACTATCACAAAAGCACTGCGGGTGGCAGCAGCGCTAGCCTCTCTTGGTCGATATTAGACGAGACAGGGGGATAACGACAACCAGTGTGATGTGTCAGGACATGTGAGACAAGAGAGGGGGTGAAGAAGAGTCGGGCCTGGCCGTAGGGTAAGCAAGATAAACACTACCAGCTACAGGAGGCCCGACATGCATAAGGTTCGCACACCGTGGCCAGCGGCCACAAGGGTTCAGTACATCGTCGCCTTCGAGGAGTGTCAGCGTAGGTGGCAGGTCAGTGCCCGCCGGTTCTGCGCGGCCGGAGAGATCCCCTACTCCACCTTCGCCCGTTGGTGGGCACGCTGGCAGGATGAGGGTAAGCGAGCCCTCCTGGATCGCCCCAGGCGGCTGCGGTCAGCCCGCCAAGGCCAGAGCCGATGACTATGGCGTCCCAGTTGGTCCTTGCGCCGCTCATGTTTGTCCCCTCTTCCGTGGCAGTTCGTCCGCGCCTTGAGGCTGCTCTACAGTAGCGCATACATGGCCGCCAATATGCCGAATCAGGCCCACTGCTCAGTCCATGTGGCGTTTTTCCCTACGGTCACCGAACCCAAGGCGCACGCGAGAGCGTGGGTGCCATCGCCCCCTTGCGAGGTACAATGACCATTGGCGAGAACACTGGGAGACAGGCTTGAAGCGCATCCTTTCGTCACGTCAGTTGAGGAACACCGTTCGGGGGTTGGCGGACCGCATCCGCGCGGACTACGGAGACAAACGCCCCGTCCTCGTAGGCGTCCTCAAGGGGGCGTTCGTCTTCCTGGCCGACCTGGTTCGCGAGTTGAAGATGCCGCTGGAGGTGGACTTCATCGCGGTTTCCAGCTACGGCCCGGGGCGTGCCAGCAGCGGCGACGTGCGGTTCGTCAAGGATATCACTACCGATATCGCCGGCCGGGACGTCCTGCTGGTGGAGGACATCGTGGACAGCGGACTTACGCTCGACGAGTTGAGGCGGCACCTGATGCGCCGTTCGCCCGCCAGCCTCCGCGTCTGTGCCCTGCTGGCCAGGCGTAGCTTCCTGGCCGGCGCCCCTGACGCCGTAGACTACCTGGGCCGCTCGGTGCCGGACGGCTTCGTCGTGGGCTACGGCATCGACTGTGGTGAGGACTACCGCTATCTGCCGGACGTCTGGGTTCTGGAGGAAGGCTAGGCGTGGACAGAGAGAGGGTGATAGCCGTGGCAAGGGGGCAGGCCGCGGGCGATCTCCTGCTGGGCGGGGGTCGCATGGTCAACGTTTTCAGCGGCGAGGTGGAGGATGGCGATGTCGTCATCGCCGAAGGCATCGTTGCCGGCGTCGGCCGCGGCTACCAGGCCGCCGAGACCGTGGCCCTTGA
>DAOUMF010000128.1:0-6968 GCA_034411955.1 Dehalococcoidia bacterium | reverse complement strand
GTGTCGTAGAGGAAGGCGGACTCGGTGCCGAAGAGGAGGGCGAAGCCGATGCCCCAGATGAGGTAGGAGATGAGGATCAGGGCGAAGGAGGAGGCGAGGCCGAACAGGGTGACGGCGGTGGCGAGGGCGCAGGCGGCGGCAAAAAGCGTGGGCTTGCGGCCCCAGCGGTCGGAGATGGCGGCGGCGGGAACCTGGAGAGCGATGATGCTCCCCCAGAAGGGGACGTCGAGGAGCGTGACCTGTCCGATGGTGAAGCCTCGCTGCTCGGTAAGGTAGACCACCCATATGGGCCACCAGAGCTGGAAGTTCAGGAGGAACTGGAAGAGGTAGAACTTCCAGATGTTCGCCTGGTAGCGGGCGGCCTTGAGGCCGTCAGAGGGGGGGCCGAACGACCCCTGCAAGGCGGGACCTCCTTTCCAGTCGGTTGGGGCGATGAATGCAGGATGCTAGGTACTTAATAAATAACAGGTCGGAACGGGAGGTAGAAGGGCTAGGCGCGCTCAGAAGTTGAGGTCGAAGAAGAACAGGCCGGGGGCGAGGCCGCCGATGCTATGCTCTGTCTCCCAAATGTTGGCGAGAACGCCCATTACTACCGCAAAGAAGAGAAAACCGACGAAGTTTGCCACGAGGGCCTGCTGCGGCTCGGCGCTGGACGAGGAGCGGATGGCGAAGTGAGTGAGCAATACGGCACCCGTTAGGGAGATCACCCCAAAGGGCATCGTGAAATTGGGGACGGCGATGAGGATGCCCAGCCCCACGGGCACGAAGGCGAAGCCCATGGTGCGGATGAGCTCGAAGATGTCGGTGCGGGCGCCGTAGCCGCGGGCCAAGACCTGGAACACGAAGTAGACCCAGATGAACCAGGCCAGCGTCTGAAGGATGCTGCCGACGACGAGGGACTTGTAGAAGACCTCGCCGCCCTCCACGCCTCTGGTCTGGACGGCCCAGAGCCAGGAGCCGAAGCCGGCCATGACGCTGGCGGCGGCGACGACGATGATCGCGCCAGGGGTTGCGGAGGGGTCCGAGCGGACCTCGTCGAAGACGCTCAGGTCAAGGCGCAATAACCTCGCTATCCATCCACTGATGCTCCGGAGGTTGGCGGCCTGATAGCTCATATCGTGCCCCCTGTCGGCGGCCCTGCCCACCGGCAGGCAGGCTCGAGGCCGCGTCCGCGTTCTGGCGCCCGCCAAAGAGGCTCTCTATCTCACCTCTCGGGGACTTCTTTATGTTTAACGCAGGGGACGCTTGGCAGGTATACCCGGCCGGCGGGGAAAACGTTCCGGCGTGGCGGACGTCTTGCGCACGACTACAAGCGTAGGCGCTGTCTCTGTGCCTGGGACCTCCAGCGGGCGGAGCGATTCCAGGAGGCCGCCGCAGGCGCGAAGGGCGGCGACGGCTTCCTGAGCCTCGCGGCGGGCACTGCTCCCTTTGGGGGCGGCCAGGAGGCCACCGACCTTCAGGAAGGGCAGGGCCAGCTCTATGAGGACGGGTAGGGGGGCCACCGCCCGGGCCAGCGCCAGTTCGTAGGCCTCACGGTGGCTGGCGTCGTGGGCTGTCTCCTCGGCTCGGGCGTTGACGACCGTGACGCCCTTGAGGCCGAGGCGCTGTACGAGGCGCTGGAGGAAGGTGGCGCGTCTGCCGTGGGCCTCCAGCAGGGTCAGTGTCAGGTCGGGCCGGACGATCTTGATGGGGAGGCTTGGGAAGCCGGCGCCGCTGCCGATGTCGATGGCGACTTGCGCCGGCGGGCCCATCTCCTCCAGGGCGACGAGGAGGGCCAGGGGCTCCAGGAAGTGGCGCCGCTGCACGGCGTCTGGGTCTGTCACGGCGGTGAGGCGCATCCGCGGCCGTGCTGCCTCCATCTCCTGCATGTAGGTGCGGAAGGCTTGTAGCTGGCCGGGACTGAGACCCAATCTTAACCTTTTCGCCCCCTCGGTGAGGACTCTCATTCTGTAACGGCCCCCAAATTGGGTTCGTCTAATTTTATGCAAACAACAAAGCGGGGAGCGCTGGCCTGGGAACCGAACTCCCCGCTGAACAAGACGCAGGGGCCGATGGCCCCGACGCTTGTCTGGATTATATCACGTGGGAAGTCTCAAAGCACCGCTACGGAAGCCGTCACGGCACCTGCCTCTGGCAGTGATGATCGTCTTGGCCGCGGCGCTGGTGGCCCTGGCGGGGATGACACGGGGGGCGGAGGCCGCCCTTGATTCAGAGGAACAGGCCTTCCTGACCTTGATCAACAACTATCGCCAGGCCAACGGTCTGGGGTCTCTCTCTCTCAATGGGGAACTGAACGCCGCCGCAGATTGGATGAGCAAAGACATGGCGGCCAAGGACTACTTCAGCCACACGGACTCCCTGGGCCGTGATCCGTTCCAGCGCATGGCCGCCTTCGGATACAACTACAACACTTGGAAGGGAGAGAACCTGGCCGCCGGCGTGGACACCGCACAGGCGGCGCTCGGCCTGTGGAAGGGCTCGCCGGGGCACAACGCCAACATGCTGAACCCTAACTTCAAGGTGATCGGCATCGCCCGCGCTTACGGTGACGGATCCACCTACGGCTGGTACTGGACGACGGACTTCGGTGGCCAGGGGTCGGCCCCGCCTCCCGCGGAGCCGACGCCACCGCCGCCGGAGCCGACGCAGGAGCCGACGTCACCACCACCACCTCCACCGACGCCGGAGCCT
Organism: Dehalococcoidia bacterium; assembly: GCA_034411955.1. Taxonomy (GTDB): domain Bacteria; phylum Chloroflexota; class Dehalococcoidia; order SM23-28-2; family RBG-16-64-32; genus DAOUMF01. The sequence continues at coordinate 4,277 of DAOUMF010000128.1, read as the reverse complement.
ACGCCGCAGCCAACGTCGCAGCCGACCCCGGAACCGACACCGACGCCGACCCCAAAGCCGACCCCGGAGCCCACCCCAGTGGCGCCCAGCCGGGACCTCATCAAGTCGCAAGTCTCCGGATACTGGCAGCGGCTGCGGGTGACAAGAGTGCAAGACTCAGTCCTGGGAGCGGTGGCCTACCTGGCGGAGCGGTACCTGGTGGTCCGCAGTGGGCTGCTGGCTGAGGAGGTGGGTGAGGACGCCGAGGTGAGGATGGGGGACGTCAGAACGGGCGAGCTGTGGCTGGCAGCGTTTAAGTCCTAGCTTCCGTTATCAGCCTGGCCGGAGGCCAGGTTCAGCACTCTCTCCGCGCGTACGATGACCCTGTGGCTGTAGTTGCCGCCGATGGGGTTGCTGTAATCGCGCAGCCAGGTGCCGCCGCAGGTCACTAGGGTGATGACGTCCCGGGATGTCGGGTCCATCACCTTGATGACGTTGGGGTCATCGTAGGCGACCGCTACGTTGCCGGTTACGCTGTAGCCGAGCTGGCTCCCGTCCTCGAGTTCCAGGGATATCTCGTCGCCGATCTCGAGTTCGCGGAGGTGATAGAAGACACCCTCGCCGGGCATGCCCCAGTAGTACCAGTCGACGTGTCCGGAGAAGACGGCGTTGCTGCCCGTGGCGGGAGGAGCGCTGAAGGTGTACCAGGCCACGTCAGACCCGGAGTCGGGGACTTGGGGGTAGTTGCGGGAGTCCAGCCCCATGACGACGATTTTGGCGTCTACGCCGATGCGCGGGATGCTGATGTGGGTCGGGCGGGGGGCGTCCGGTGCGCTGGGGGCGGGCGCCTCGCTGCCCTGGGCTGGCTTGTGCTCCTGAAGGATCTCCTCGATGCTGCCCTCGCTGGGCAGGTCGACGTTGTCGTCGCCCAGGGCGGTGAAGATACTGACGAGGCCGATGATGAGCAGCAGGCTAGAGGCGATGACCACGAGGCCAGTGATGGTCAGGCGGCGGTCGATCTTGGCGAGTCGTTGGCGCATGGCATCGAGGATAGCGGGGCGATGGCGAAGAAAACAGTCGCATTTCAATTATACGATGAGGGGGATCCGAGGGGGTCAGCCAGAAGTAACTTTTGAAGAACGGGTGGCGTTCTACCAATTGACGGGGAAATAGGGTATCATACTGGGGCAACCACCTGTACAGCTTAGCAGGGGGCTGATTGGGAGGATTGCCCCGTGAGCCCTAGCTGGGATGTTGAGGGCGAGCGCGCGATAGTAGATGCCGCCCGAGAGGGCGACGAATCGGCGCTCGCTGAGCTGTACAATCTCTATTTTCCCCGAGTGTACCGTTACATACTTGCCCGCATGGGCAACCCATATGATGCGGAGGACCTCACAGAGGAGGTCTTCTTGCGAGTGCTGGACGCCATTGAGCGGTTCCAGTGGCGGGAAGCGCCGTTTTCGGCTTGGCTGTTCCGGATCGCCCACAACGCGGTGGTGAGCCAGCGGCGCAAGGAGGGCGCACGTGGACGCTCTTCGCCGCTATCGGAGGCGCTGCCGATGGACTCGCAGGGGCCGGAGGAGATGGTGGAGAATTGGCTGGCCCTGAACGAGATCATGAGGGCGGCGGAGACGCTCCCGGAGGCGCAGCGGCGGGTGATAAGCCTGCGGTTCGCGGCGGGGCTGTCGGTGGCGGAGACGGCGCGGGCGATGAGCAAGGGTGAGGGGAACGTCAAGGTGATCCAGCATAAAGCGATAGCCAAGCTAAGGGAGATGCTACGGCAGAGGCCGCGAGTTCATGGGAAGGATAGAGTTTGAAGAGATCCTTGAGGAGTGCCTTTCGGCGCTGCTGGAGGGCCGACGGAGCGTTGAGGAGAGTCTCTCCCTTTATCCTGCCTGGAGGGGTCGGCTAGAGCCGCTACTGCGAGCCGCTGAGGAGATAGCGGCTGGCTTTGACCAGACCCTTCCGCCTCAGGCCAGGGAACGTGGTCTGCAACGATTTCTGGAAGCAGCCCGTGTCAGGCGCCGCCTGGGGAAGATTCTGTCGTCCCAGCCTGCGCGGGCCTCCTGGTGGCAGTGGGCCCCGGCGGGTCTTGCTGCGGTCATCGTCATTGGTGCAGCGGCGTTCCTGAGCGCGAACTTGATGGCGGAGGGCGAGGGAAGGCTTGGTGACCAAGTCAGCTTCAGGCCTCACGTCCCAACGCCGGAGCGTACGGTTCCCCGGCCTTCCGTGCAGACCCCCCTGGAGAGGGTGCAGGAGCAGGTGGCCGTTCTGGAGGAGACCGTGCGCCAGGGGGAGGCGGTGGACGTGGGGCTGCTGGAGGAACTGGAGGAGGCGAGCAGCGAGCTGGCGGAGAGCCTGGAGGACCCCGGCGAGGTAGAGTTGGTGGAGAGGATGGCTGCGGTCTCGACGGCCAGCAAGGAGTACGAGCTGCTTCAGACGGTACAGGAGCGGTCGTCGGGGTTTGAGGCGGGGGTGTTGGAGGCGAGCCTGGCGGCGGCGGAGCACGTGCTGGAGAGGCTGGGTGCCACGCCGGAGCCTGAGCGCACCCCGTCGCCCGGACCTACGGCGTCGCCCGAACCGACAGTATCTCCTACGGCGACCCCGGCGCCAGCGCCCTCGCCCACGCGGACGCCGGGCCCTGGGGCAACCGCAACGCCTTCGCCGACTCCGTCGCCCACGGGGTAGAGATGGCCCAGCGGGGCGAATTTGACAGCCCCCGCGTGCGGCCATAGAATTCAAGTCCTACGCCATGTCTACGGTTACGCTTTTGGAAGCAGCGACGCAATATGTGGCGTCGCTGGCCGGGGATTCACGCGCCTCGGCTCAGGCGGAGGTGAACCGGTTCGTGCGCTGGTACGGCGCGAGCCGACTCACGAGCGAACTGCGCGGGCACGAGGTTTCGCTGTACGGTGAGGAGCTGGGGGCGGCGACGACGGAAGCGAAGCGAAGGGCCGACCATGTGAGGGCGTTCCTCGCCTTCGTCAAGAAGAAGGGAATGGCGGCGACGAGCCTGGCCCCGCACCTACGTCTGAAGAAAAGCACGACGCTGGCAGCCGCCGGTTCGAGGGAGCGCCGAGAGGTGGAGCTGACCGCCGAGGGGCATGAGGCGCTGAATGCCGAACTGGAGGCGCTGAAGGAGCAACGGCCTCAGGTCCGGGAGGATATCCGCCGGGCGATGCTGGACAAGGACTTCCGGGAGAACGCTCCCCTGGACGCGGCCAAGGAGAAGCAGGCCCACCTTGAGTCGCGCATCCATGAGATAGAGGAGACGCTGAAGCAAGGGGTCGTCGTGGGGAAGCGGGAAGAGGGCGCCGCACGGGTGGGTATAGGGGCCACGGTAGCGGCAACGAACCTGAACTCCGGCGCTTCCCTGCGCTACACCATCGTTGGGGCCAACGAGGGTGACGCTGCCGCGGGGAAGATCTCCTATGCTTCGCCCATCGGTAGGGCGCTGATGGATAGGAGTGAGGGAGAAGAGGTGGAGGTCTCCGTCCCTGCCGGGGTGCTGCGCCTGCGGATCGAGAAGGTCGAGGGCTAGGACCCACCCCCGGCGGTCCAGCGGCACGCACGCCATGTCCACAGGGCCTTCGCACTGAAGGTCAGGTCGGACGAACAGGAATCCAACCTTCTCGTCGTCGCGTATCTCTGGTCGGGAACACGCAGAGCGTGGTTCCCTCCAAGGTCGCGGGTGGAGGCAAGGAATCAGGACGGGCGATGTGGCTGAAGGCTTCACCCGCGGCCGTTTTGCATTGAGTGGGGTGGGAGGAAGGCTGCGAGTCTGCGGAAACGGTGGCTTCTGGCGCCGGCGGGGACGGCGAGCGCAGCGAGGGCGAGGAGCAGGAGGCCGCAGGTGAAGGGAAACGCCCGCACCCGGGCGGCAAACGCCATTCCTGGAGAGGAGATGGTCGGCGCGGTCATATGTACATCACGTGATAGCGTGCCCTGAGGACGGAGGGGAGACGGGCACGTTGACCGCGTGCGGGGGTCCAACGGATAATGGCCGCGGATTGACGCCGTTCGGCGGCGGTGGTAGGGTTTAGTGTTACGATTACACTAAGTCCAATCTCATGCGCACTCTTCGCGTCGGGCTAGCCCAGATCAACACCACGGTAGGGGACCTGGAAGGCAACGTCGCCAAGGTCCTCGAGTACGTCGAGCGCGCCCGCGCCCTGGGCGTGGACATCGTCTCCTTCCCTGAGCTGGCGGTGACGGGCTACCCGCCGGAGGACCTGCTGCTGCGGCCTTCCTTCGTGCGGGACAATCGGAAGGCGCTGGAGGCGGTGGTCGAGGGCTGC
>DAOUMF010000127.1:0-7632 GCA_034411955.1 Dehalococcoidia bacterium | reverse complement strand
GACTTCGCCTGTCCCCGCTCACCGAGGAAGATGATGTCCTGTCCGGATAGGAGGGCGTTCTCCAGGTGGGGGAGAACCGTCTCTTCGAAGCCGATAATGCCGGGGAGGTGTCCTGCCTCTCCTCTCTTGATGCGCTCGATGAGGTTCTTGCGCAGCTCCTGCTTAACCGACAGCACCTTGTAGCCGGAGTCGCGGAGCTGACCAATGGTTGTTGGCTTCCTACTGGCCACGGTGTTCCACCCTCCCTAGTTCGCCCTTCCGCCAGCGGCCCCGAACACTATCGGGGCCGCCTCTATCTCTAGCCTGCCAGGAAGCGCGCTACCTCGTCCCTGGCGAATTGGGGAACGGGGGCGGTTCCGGCGCGCCCCTCTATTATAACGCCCGCCTCCCGCCTGACCATACCGCCGATCCGCCGCGCCTCGATCCCCGCCTCCGCCAGCGCCGACATCGCCGTCCGGCAGTCCTCCTCCGCCACCGTTATGAGCAGCGCCCCCGAGGCCAGCAACCCCAACGCCTCCAGCGAGGCGGCGGCGCAGATCGCCCGCGTCTCCGGCAGCACGGCGATCTCCCTCTCCTCCACCGCAACCCCCAGTGCGGACGCCTCGGCCAGCTCGTAGAGGGCCGTGGCCAGGCCGCCTTCTGTCGGGTCGTGCATCGCGTGGACGCTGCCGCCGTCGGCTCGGAGCGCCTCGCAGACCGTCAGCGCCTCCCGCACCACGCTTATCCCCGGCTCGAAGATGTAGCCCTGCGCCCGCTGGATGACCGGCCGCGGCACCCCCAGGCGCTCCAGCCGATCGCCCCCTTCGCGCGCGAGCACCGCCGTCCCCTCGATGGCGATCCCTTTGCTGAGGATGACGGCGTCCCCTTCCCTGGCGCCTGCGGGCTGCACCAGCGCCTCCCGCTCCACCTCCCCCAGCATCGCTCCCACAACGATGGGCCGCTCCAGGCCGTAGGTAATCTCCGTGTGACCTCCCACCAGCTCCACCTCCAGCCCCTGGCACGCCTCCAGCACCTGCCCGAACACCTGCCCGGCCTGCTCCTCGCTGGCTCCCTGCGGCAGGAGGACGGTGGCGAGGAACCAGGCCGGCCGCGCCCCCATGCAGGCCACGTCGTTGGCGTTGACGTGTACCGCGTACCAGCCGATGTGGTCGCTGGCGAAGGTAACGGGGTCGCTCTTGGCCACCCGCAGCCGCTCCCCACCGGCCTCGATGACGGCCGCATCGCGACCGATGCCGGGGCCCAGGAGTACCCGCGGGTCCCGTGACTGGATCCTGGCCAGGAGCTGGGCCAGAAGTTCGTTGGGCAGCTTGCCGACGTCCACTTCGTTCGCATCATTGGCCGCGGCGCCTCTGGTGTCAACCACCGTTGGCTCAGGGCTGGCCGCCAGCTATACTGAGCGTCGCAGCCCGCCATGGGCGGGCAGGGATCGGGAGGTCAGGCGAGATCTGTTCGGGATAGAAGACAGGCTGCTGGACGCGGCCGAATACCTGTACGACGCCATGGGGTGGCCCGGCGTCATCTTCTTGATGGCCGTGGAGAGCGCGGCCATCCCCTTCCCGAGCGAGATCATCATGCCCCTGGCCGGCTGGTTCTTGATAGAGGACCGGGGCCGGGGAATCGAGTGGCTGTTCCTGGCCGCCTTTTACGGCGCCCTGGGCAACACCATCGGCTCCCTGGTGGCCTACTACGCCGGCGCCTGGGGCGGGCGCCCCTTCCTCAACCGCTACGGCCGCTTCGTCTTCATCAGCCAGCGGGAGCTGGACTGGGCCGACCGCTGGTTCGAGCGCTACGGTGAGCGTGCAGTGCTCGTCAGCCGACTGCTGCCAGTCATCCGCACGTTCATCAGCGTGCCCGCGGGCGTCGCCCGGATGAACGTCTGGCGGTTCACCCTCCTCACCTTCAGCGGCTCCTATCCGTGGTCCCTGGGCCTGGCCTGGGGCGGCTTCGCTCTTGGCGACAACTGGGAAGACCTGATCGACTGGTTCCGTCCGGTAACGACGCCTATCGCCATCGCTGTCCTCCTGCTCATCGCCTACTATCTGTACCGGCGCATCCGGGAGGCGCTCCGAGGCGAGCCCTGACCGGGGTAGAGCAGGGCGTTAGCCCAGTTCCGTTTCGCGCGTTCTAATAGTATGCGGCTGCGAATCGAAAGGTGGAGGTGGCGGCGGCAGGCGCTGGTCGTCGGGGTGCTCCTGGCGGCCCTCCTCGCCGCCTGCGGTGGAGAGGGCGCCGACGTCACGCCCACGCCTTCCGCGACACCTTCAACCGTCACTACCGTCCTTCCCGGCACGGCCACGGCGACTCCCCTGCCCCCGCCGGAGGCCACGTCCTACCGCTTCCTCTACAGCGAGTTCGGCATGAAGAACGACACTATCTGGAGCATCGATCCGGCGGATCCGTCCGACCGGGCGAAAGTGGCCAAGGTGCCGCACAAGCCCGGCTCGGCCCTGGTGGCCACCCTATCGCCCAACGGCAAGAAGATCGCCTACAACGTCATGCCGGAGCTGGGCGTCAACAACAGCAGGGACGCTGAGACCTACATCCTGGACCTAAAGTCGGGCGAGACGACCCTGGTCGCCCAAGAGGTGGACCTCCTGACGGTGCCGCGCTGGTCCCCGGACGGCGGACTCCTGTTCCTCCGGCGAAACGTCGGAGAGTACGTAACCGTCATCCTGGTCGAGCTGTTCAAGCGTGAAGATGAAGAAGCAGATGAGGAGCAGGAACAGGAGGAAGAGGAAGAGAAACCGCCGCCCATACGCACCGTGCTCCGCCAGCACGAGAGCGATGTCCTGACCTATGTACCCGTGGGTTTCGACGCCGAGAAAGCGACGATGTACTTCATCCAGATCCAGGGCGGAACAGAGAGGGGCACCTACCTGGGCCGCTACGCTCCCGCCACGGGCGTCGCCGTAGCCACCGCGACCGCAGAGGCTGAGGCCACCGCGGAGGCCGTGGCCACCGCCACAGCCGGCACGCCTACCCCCACACCTACCCCCACCCCTACGCCAAAGGCCAGTCCCACCCCTAAGCCCAAGCCTGTCCTCACCGGTACTGTCTTCCTCCTCCTCAGCGACCAGACGGCGCTTGACTACTCCCTTTCTCCTGACTCCTCGCGCTTGGCCTTCCTGGTCCCCAGCCTGGTGGAGGGAGAGTTCGTGTTCCGCACCCATATCGCCGACATCAAGAAGGAGCAGGTCTCGCCGCTCAGCGCGAAAGGTCTGCCTGCCGGTCAGCACCTGCGTCCCCTCTGGCACCCGGATGGCGACAAGGTGAGCATAGGGCAGCTCCCCACAGGCGCCAACGCGGGCCGTGTCGCCCTGGTGCCGCTGGACGGCGGTGAGCCGACCCTCCTTCCGCCCCCGGACAAGGGGTTCGATATCCCCCTTAGCTGGTCGCCTGACGGGAAGTTCCTGGCGGTGACATCGTTCCCCGGGGACTCGCTGGCCAACTCCGGGCCGGAGCGCCTCATCTTCGTCGCGCATGGCGGGCAGCGGCTGCCAGCCCCTGAGAGTGCCGAGATCCGGTCGGTCGGCTGGCTGAAGGAGGGGTAATGCCGAGGCGAGACTAAGACTTGCTTGTGGTATACTCGCTACGGAGGCTTAAATGATAAAACGAGTAGTCAATGCAGTGCGTCGCAACCATGCCCTGGAGCATGCCACTATAAGCGTCCTCCTCAGCCGACGCGGCCCCCACACCAGAGTCCTGGGCCGGGCGGCGCCGGACGGCTTCTACATCTATGGCGACATCCCTACCGATGTCCTTGACGAGTTTGCACACGAGGGGCTGGCCCGGCTTCAGCGCGGCGAGTCGCACCTGGCGGTGTCCCCGCTGTGCGGGACGAACCTGGCTGTTGCCGGCATCCTAGCCGGCCTCGCCTCTCTGTCTGCCATGGGCCACCGCAGGCGGCTGGAGGGCCTCCCCGGGGCGCTGGTGGCAGCGGTGCTAGCCGTCATCGCCGCCCAGCCTCTGGGCCGGCTGGTGCAGAAGCACCTCACGACGTCGCCGGAACTGGACGGCATGCGCATCGTCTCCGTGGAGCCGATGGGCAGACGTTTCCCGCGGCTGCACAAGGTGCGCACGGCGCCCGTGCAGGGTTGACTTGACCGGCCGCGCGCCGCAGCCCAGAATCACCTTGGTGCCCCCGTAGCTCAAGGGACAGAGCGGCTGCCTTCTAAGCAGCTGGTTGCAGGTTCGAGTCCTGCCGGGGGCACCAGCCGTTTCCCAATCTCGCCTCCAGATCCTCGATAGGCGACATCCACAACGTCGAGAGCCCCGGCTATGCTGACGCCATCCACGCAAGACGGAGGCCAGTGGTAGAATCACCCCCGGAGGCAGTCGTGGGGAAATACTACAAGGACGCCGATCAGCTTCTCGAGATATATGGCTACTTCCTGGATCGGCTACTGACCGACGACAAGATAGGCCCCAAGATGTCGAAAGCAGGGATCGTCATCAGATTCATCTACACTGACCCCGATTGTGAGATCACCATAGACTTGAAAAACGGGCCGGCAAAGCCCGGCTACCATGGAACCTTCTATCTGGGCCCTTGCGATGTCAAGGAGGATGTCTGGTCCAAGCAGTCGGCAGACCATTCCCACCGATTCTGGCACGGCTATGAAAACCCCATAGCCTCTGTGGCGAAAGGCAAGGTGAAGCAAGGTGGTAGCATGATCGCCATGCTCAAGCTTCTGCCCGTGGTGAAGCCCGCTTTCAAGATATTCCCCATAGTGCTTGAGGAAATGGGCTACGGGAACCTTGTGGTCAGGAAGGAATAGGACACCGGTACACTATCCATTCCGCCGGCCGGAGAACAGGATAGCCCAGCACGGGACAGAAGTGGGTGCCGCCTGTGGACTTTGAAGGGCTAACTCTGGTGACCGGTGCCGCCGGTTTCATAGGCCGGTATGTGGTAGAGCACCTCGTGGCCCTTGGGGCCCGGGCGCGGGCAACCGATCTGCCCCGCGCAGATACCTCATACTTCGATAGCGCTGGCGTGGAGTTCCTGGGGGCAGACCTTACGAAGCCGGAGACGCTGCCTGGCCTGTTCGATGGTGGCGTGGACCGGGTTTTCCACCTCGGGGCGATCTGCAACTTCTCCACCCCGTATGAGAAGCTCCATCCGACCAATGTACTGGGAGTGGAACACATCACCAAGCTGGCTCTCGATGCGGGAGTCAAGAGATACATCCACGTCGCTTCTACCAGTGTCTACGGTCCTTATCGGGGAACCCCGTTCAGGGAAGAGGCTCCCCGCGATCCCCAGGATGACTACGGGAGAAGCAAGCGGGACGGCGAAGACATCGTCTGGCGGAGGATTGAGGAAGGGCTTGCCGCCATAGTCACCCGCCCCTGCACCGTCTACGGCCCCGGCTGCACCGATGGCGCTGGCAAGGCCTTCTCGCGCCCTACGTCCATTGGGGCCATTCCGGGGAACGGCAGGCAGCTTCTGTCCAACGTACGAGCCGAGGATGTGGCGGCAGCGGTGGTGCATCTCTCGCACGTCGATGAAGCCGTTGGCAAGGCCTTCAACATCGCTGATGACAGCCACCCAACACTCGAGGAGGCACTAACCATCGCCGCCAGGACCTTCGGAGCGAAGCCGCCCCGACTCCATCTCCCCGTGGGGATCGTCAAGGCTTTCGCCCGCGTGGATGGATTCGTCGCCAAGATGAGAGGGCGGATCCCTGACCTGGAATACGACGCGGTGCGCTACCTCGGCAGCGACTACGTGGTGGACAACGCGCGGCTGAAGAGCGCTGGTTACAGGCTCATCTATCCTGACTTCGAAGCGTCCATGAAGCAGTTGGGCGAGTGGTACAGACGTACCGCCCCAGCCAGTAGCAGTCAAGGAGCGCAATGATGCAGGCAGTGGTGATCACGGGACTTGCTCAGGGGATCGGGCGCGAGGTCGCGAAGCTCCTGGCTCGCTCAAAGGTGCCGGTGGCCGGCTTCGACCTCGATGCGGACGGAATCGAGTCGCTCGGGGAGGAACTGGAAGAGGCGGGATGCGACCACCTGCTGATGACGCTGGACATAGCCGATCGGCCTGGCATTCTCCGGTTCAGGAACATGGTGCTGGAGAAATTCGGGCGAGTGGACGTTGTGCTATCGAACGTTGGGATCGGATTCTTCGGGCCCTTCGAGGAAGTGGATCTTGAGAAGGCGCTGAAATGCATGGAGATCAACGTCATCGGGACAGCGGCCATATTCCAGGCGTTCTTGCCTTCGATGCGTGAGAACCGCACGGGGAGACTGATCGCCATCTCCTCCCTGGTCGGGCAGATCCCGTTCCCCTTCGAGTCGATCTACTCGGCGAGCAAGTTCGCCGTCGAGGGGCTGGTTCTGTCCATGCGATACGAGGTGGAGCCTTTCGGGATAAGGGTCGCGTTGATCGAACCCGCTCAGGTGTCAACCTCGTTTGCGGCCAAGATCCATGAGCTTCCGCCCGAGGGATCGCCCTACAGGGAGCGGGCGAGGCGCTTCATCAGGAGGGACGAAGAGCTGATCAGGACGGCTCCGACCCCGCCCCAAGCCGCGGCGGAGATCGTAAGGGTGATCAAATCCAAGAAACCCAAGCTCTACAACCAAGTTGACCTCAAGAGCAAGGTGTTTCTGGCGATCAACAAGGTATTGCCGCAGCGAACCAAGGACGCGATATTGTTGCGACAGATGGACATCAGGCCGTGAGGCTCGTCAGACGGCGATACTCAAATCGCGGTTCACCGTGCTGATATAGAATCGGGAACGGAACCCGCTTCACAAGGTCTGCCCCGGGCTCAGTGAGTGGAGGAGCGAATCTAGATGTTGGCTAGGGAGAAAGTCTCGGAGAAAGAACACATCACCCGGGTTGAGCGTCTCAGACAGCGCGTGGTGGATGCCCCACGCGAGGTGTGTGTGGAGCGGGCGCGGTATCTGACCGAATCCATGGCCGCGAACTGGCATCTGCCGTCCCTCACTCGCATGAGCATGGCGCTGGAGCACATCCTCGAGAACATGAGTGTGATCATCAGAGACGACGAGCTCATCGTGGGGTGCCGCACCAGCAAGCTCAAGGGAGCGCCGCTTTTCCCCGAGAACAAGTGGAAATGGATAGAAGGAGACCTGGAGGACTTCAACAACAGGGTCCTGCAGGCAGTGCTGATCACGGAGGAGGAACAGCGGGAACTCAAGCAAGACATCCTTCCCTTCTGGCGCGGCAGGACCATAGAGGATCGGCTGGAAGAACGGCTACCCCCAGATGTGGCCGACGACATGGACAAGTACGTCTTCACCATGGTCTTGGAGATCACCTACGGAATCGGCCACTTCACGATGAACCACCACAGGGTACTGCGAGAGGGGCTCTCCGGGGTTATTGCGGAGGCTGAGGAACGCCACAACGCGCTGACCCCTGAAGAGCGATTGGAAGAGAAGGGGTTGTTCTACGATGCGGTGATCCGCTCCCTGAGAGCCACAGCACGATTCGCCAACCGCTACGCTGACTTGGCGGAGTCACTGGCCGAGAAAGAGAGCGATCCGGGGCGGGCCGAGGAGCTGCGGACAATCGCTCAGGTCTGCCGGCGGGTTCCCGAGCACTCAGCCCAGACCTTCCACGAGGCGGTCCAGTGCGTCTACTTCACTCATCTCGTC
>DAOUMF010000126.1:0-15646 GCA_034411955.1 Dehalococcoidia bacterium | reverse complement strand
GTGTCCTCGCGCACCAGCAGCGGCGCGTCGGAGTACTTCGCCATGTACTCGAGATCGCCCAGGTCCTCCCGCAGGATCACGTTGACGAGGGCCAGCGCCAGCGCACCGTCGGTGCCGGGCTCAATGGAGATCCAGTCGTCGGCCATGGCGGCCGTGGCGGAGAACTTGGGGTCGAGCACCACAATGCGGCCGCCTTCGTCGGCGGCGTCCGACAGGAAGTGGGCGTCCGGGATTCGCGTCTCCATCGGGTTGGAGCCCACCAGCAGGATGAAGCGAGAATTGGCCCAGTCCTTCGTCTCGTGGTCGGAGCACTGCACCCCGAAGGTGACGGGCATCGACAACGGCAGGTCCCCGTTGAAGTCGTAGAATGTCCCGTGCGACGCCCCCAGCAGCGCCGCCAGCCGTGTCGCCGCGCCCTTCTGGACGGGCCCCGTCCCCGGGAGCTGCGGGAAGAAGTAGATCGACTCGGCGCCGTCCCTTTCGATGATCTCCTTCAGCTTGTCCGCGATGTGGTCCAACGCCTCCTCCCAGCTCACCCGACGCCACTTGTTCTCGCCACGCTCGCCCGCGCGAATGAATGGGTAGCGCACGCGATCGGGGCCGTAGATCGACTGCATGTAGGACAAGCCCTTCATGCAGCCGCGGGGGTTATACACCTCATCCGGGTAGTCCTTGGCCTGCGCGATCTTGACCACGCGGCCGTCGCGGATCCACGCGTTTTGCCCGCAGGCGCCGGTGCAGTTGGGCGAGCAGACGGTCCGAACCAGCTCGTCGACCGCGAGAGGCTCGCCGTCTCCGGCTGCCCCGGCTCCCGAGAGGCTCGTCAGGTACCTGCCGGCGCCGTACTGGAGTCCCGCCAGCGCACCCGCCGCGCCGCTCGCGACCAGGAATCGCCGACGCGTTAGTCTTGGGCCAGCCACCTTGCCTTCGACCATCCTAGCTCCCCCTTTCCTCTTCTCCGGTCTCCGATTCCAGGCGCGGCGACTCCGCCTTGTAGCCGATGCGGAATTCCCGCGCCAGGGCTCGCTGGTCTGCTTCCACCGGGCATCCCACGTTGAGGACGTGGTAGCCGCCACACGCGCCGCAGCGGGCCGGACGGGATGCCTCATCCGCCGGCACGACCTCGCCCGCGCTAGCAGCCGCTCGCGGGAAGAGCAGACGGAGTAGCGCCCGCCTGCCGACGCGAAACCCGAGCAGGTCCCTGCCCTCTAGCCCCGTCCTGATTTCCTGTTGCGGACCCTTCGTCATCCGATCCTCCGTCCCGGCCCCATCTCGCAGAGCCGTCATGCACGGTACTCAAGCTACCCGGCCTGGCGGCGCAATGAAGCGACTTTAGTTACAACTTTCACAGATTGTGTCGTAGTTCCTCTACCGGGTAATCCAATCCCCCTTGACACGTGCGGGGGATAATGTATAGTATCCTAAAGATACTTTAGCTTCCTCACCGCAGCGATGCGCCGAACAGGCACAGAGAGGTGAGCATGAAAAAGCGGCGAGACTACGGGCACTTCTGCGTTGTGGCACGCGCGCTGGAAGTCATCGGCGAGAAGTGGTCTCTCCTGATCGTCCGCGACCTACTGCGCGGGCCGCAGCGTTTCACCGATCTTCTCCGCTATCTCGGCGCCATCACACCGAAGTGGCTTACGATTCGCCTGCGCGAGCTAGAGGCGGCCGGCCTTGTCGTGCGCGAACATGAGGCCGGCCGACGGGAAGTCTGGTACAACTTAACGCCCAAGGGCCGCGACCTGTCACCGGTCATAGAAGCGCTGGCTATGTGGGGCATCCAACACGCGTTGCGCCCACCCTTGCCGGGCGAGCCTGTCTATCCCGAACTCACGATGAGCGCCATGACCCTGTTCCTCAACAAGCAGCGCGTGCGCCTATCCGAGGAAGCAACGTGGCTCTTCCGCTTCGCTCCCCGCGGCACCCACACGATCCACTTCGACGGTGAGCGCTGGTCGACCCGCTCCGGCGAAGCGGAAGCAGACGTAGCAGTAACGACGACCCCGGAAGCCTGGGTAACGCTCCTCGCGGCGCCGCCGAGCGAACGGCGTCTCCGCGCGGAAAGCGCGCAGATCGAGGGGACGCCCGCAAAGGTGGATGAGTTTTCACGCATCTTGAGCGTCGGCATTGAGTAGTGCAGCGATTGTAACGCATGAGGGAGAGGAGCATGAGTAATCACGATTGGCGATCTACCGCCTGCATCATGTGCGGGAATAGCTGCGGTATCCAGGTGAGGGTCGAAGACGACCGTATCGTCAAAGTCCGGCCCGACAAGAGAAACCCGTTCAGCCGGGGCTACGTGTGTAACAAGGCTCAAGCCGCGGGCTCCTATCAGCACCACAACCAGCGCGTCCTCTCGCCGCTGAGGCGCGGCGCGGACGGCTCGTTTGAGGCGATAGACTGGGATACTGCGACCAGCGAGATCGGCAAGAAGCTCAGGAAGCTGATCGATGAGCACGGCGGCAGGTCCGTTGCCCTTATCGGAGGAGGCGGCCAAGCCAATCACCTGGATTTCCCCTACGCGGTCTCTTTCCTGGGAGCCCTGGGATCAAGATATCACTACAATGCTCTAGCGCAGGAATACACCCAGAAATACTGGATCAACGGCCACATGTTTGGGAGCGAGGGACTCGACTTCCACGCCGACGAACATCGTTGCGACGTCTTTCTCGTCATTGGCTCCAATCCGTGGATCAGTCACGGGCGGCAGCGCGCGAGGTTGGTACTCAAGGATATCCGCGACGATCCCAACCGCAAGCTGATCGTCGTTGACCCACGTCGCCACGAGACCGCCCAGAAGGCCGACATGTATTTGCAGATAAGGCCCGGCGCCGACGTCTACTTCTTCCTCGCGCTCATCAACGCCATCGTCAAAGAGGGCCTCTGCGATGAGGACTACATCGCGAAGCACACGACGGGTTGGGACGAGGTCAAGTGGGTTGCTGACCTGGTCACGCCTGAACGGGCGGCCCGCCTGTGCGACCTCGAAGCCGAACAGATCCGTGATGTTGCCCGCACGTTCGCGAAAGCGGAAAGGGCGGCCACGGGGATCGACCTCGGGATCTACCACAACATACACATGATGGAGAACGTGTACCTGGAACGGATCCTTCTGGCCATAACGGGCAACATCGGGGTGCCCGGCGGAGCCGTGTTCCCGGAAGGGTTTGTGTCCGCTATCCTGCCGGACGGACGCGAAGAGAAATGGAACACACGTGTCGCCGGCATCCCGCAGATCCGGGGCATATTCCCGCCGAACGCCCTGCCCGAAGAGATACTCACCCCCGGCGAGGACCGTATTCGCGCCGTCTTCGTGGAAGGGTGCAACCCGCTACGTTCATATGCGGATTCCAAGAAGTACGAGGAGGCGTTCAAAGCCCTCGACCTGCTGGTAGTCATCGACCCGGCAATGACCGAGGCCGCCCACCTTGCCCACTACGTCCTGCCAGCCAAGACCGGATATGAGAAATTCGAGGCATCCCTCTTCCCGAAAGGCTTCCCTGGAATCTACTTCCATCTCCGCCACCCGGTCTGCAAGGGGCCCGAACTGGCCAAACAGGAATGCGCGATATTCAGCATGATTCTGGAAAAGGCGGGAGTTGACGCCTCAGGACTGCTTCCGTTCGCGTTGATGAAGCGGGCGCAGCAGGCTGGCGACCAGCCGGCCGTCCATTCCCTCATACGCGGCGTTTGCATGATGTTCGCCGCGAGGCATCACGATGCACTGAAAGAGAACGGCAGCATCACCGGAGAAGGCGACGCTGCAGCCGAGCTCTTTCAAGCCATACTCGATCATCCCCAGGGCCTCCGCCTCTGCGACACCCTGGACGAGAACAACCTCGACTGCCTCAAGACCGACGACGGCAAGATCCATCTAGCCGTTCCCATGCTCTTGGACATGCTGAGGGAGCTTGTCGTACCCGCGGAAGTCGCCGCTTCCGGCGACGCGGACTTCCCGTTCGTCCTCCAGACGGGGGAGCGCACGAACTACACCGCCAACACGATTCAGCGCGACAACTCCTGGCGCGCTCTCAAACTCCCCACCAACTACGTGAGAATCAACACGCAGGATGCCGAGAGCCTGCACGTCTCCCACGGCGACACGGTAAAGGTCGTCACCGACACATCGACGGTTTCGCTCCCGACCAAAGTGAGCGACGACATCTATCCCGGGAACGTCTCCATTCCGCACGGATTCGGGATGCTTCATACCAACGAGGAGACCGGCAGCCTCAGCCAGATCGGCGTGAACGTGAACGAGCTCATCGCGGCGGAGCACAGAGAACCGTTCACCGGGATTCCCTTGCACAAGCACATTCGCTGCCGGATCGAGAAGTAGCCGCTCTTCCCCATGAGGTCAAACCCGACACAAGCTTGCCGCGGTTGCTTCCCTGCTCGCCTTCCGTGAGGTCGGCAGGGCGCCATAGTCTTTCCTGCCCGGCCCGCTGTGGGCCCCGGACGCGCGTCAGGGAGACGTCTGGAGCGAGGCGTCAGCCCTGACCCTCCGAGGGCCGTAGCTCACGCGGTACTCTTCCATGCCGCGGAAGAACGGCGTTGGGCGCCAGCGGACTTCGAACCCGGGCGCCGGTGTGAGCGTCTCAAACCTGTCCAGCACAGCGTTGATCGCGATCTCCGCTTCGATACGCGCAAGGTTCGCGCCCAGGCAGTAGTGGATGCCCGTGCCGAACGACAAGTGGTCGCTACGCGCGCCATCCAGGTTGAACTCCTCCGGACACCCGAACTCAGCCGGGTCGCGGTTCCCTGCGCCATAGAGGACGCAAAGCGGATCGCTGGCCTTGATCTGTACCCCTGCAAGCTCCACGTCCCGCGTCGCCTTGAGGTAGAAGCCCTGGATAGGCGCCTCCCAGCGGAGCGACTCCTCGATGAGGCCGGAAACCAGAGAGCGGTCGTCACCGACGCGTCGCATCATGTCGGGGTTCTCCGCCAGCACGGCGATTGCGGTAGCGATCAGGTTTGTGGTTGTCTCATTGCCTGCCACGAGCAGCAGTACGAGGAATGCCTGGAGCTCAGCGGGCGTCAGCTCTTCCCCATCAACCTCCGCCTCCACGAGTCGGCTCAGCAGATCGTCCCGCGGCTCCCGCCGCCGCAGGTCTGTCTGCTCGAAGAAGTAGGCTGAGAGGCCGTAGGGCGCAGACCGGAACTCGTCCGGGTTCCCCGGCTCCTCCACCCCAATGCGCTTCACGATCTCGTCGGACCAGTGTTTGAACTGGGAGAACTTTTCGGACTCCACGCCGATGATCTCGGCGATCATGCGCACGGGCAGCGGATAGGCAAGGTCGGCAACGACGTTGAACGTCTCCCCGCGTACGCCATCGAGCTGTTCATCGACGATCCGCTTGATGCGCGGCGCCCAGTCAGCCTCGATGGACCTGGGCGTGAACGCCTTCGTCACCAGGGCGCGAAGCTTCTTGTGGCGCGGCTCGTCCGTGTTGATGATGGAAGGAAACGTGTAAACGTCCTCCGCCTCCGGCACGAATACGCTGTTAGTGGAGGAGAATATCTCGTGGTTCTCCAGGACGAAGACCGCCTCATCGAAGCCCGTGACCAGCCACGCGCCCATGTCATCGTTCCAGAGCACCGGGCTCTCCGTGCGCCAGCGGTCATAGTGCGGGTAGGGGCACTGCTTCACGATAGGTGAGAATGGGTGCAATGTCGGCGCCTTTCTAGGGGATCGGTGGCCGCCCCGTGGATCAACCGTGCGAGATGTGTGCTGTCGCTATTTTAGCAAACACTCCGCCAGGGCGTCCCAGCGCGTCCGACCGGGCAGCGGATTTGGCGGCCCAACAGTGACGCCCGTCACAGCGCCCTCCGCCCACAGGCCATACGCTGGCGGTGGGTGAGCGACCAACGACAGGAGGCGGAACCATGATCAGGGTCTCTGGCATTACAGCGAAGGCTCCCTGCCTGACCGCCTCGCGGCAGAAGTCAGCGGCCCCCGTCCGCCACAAGCAGCGAGATGCGGCTGAGCAAGCGGCGGCGCTCCAGCGGAGCGAGACCCATTACCGCCGCCTCAGACACACCGTCGAAGCCACCTTCTTGATGAACGGCGGTCGCTACCTCTAGCGGTGCAAGGGAGTGTCTTCGTCCTTCGGTGCTGAGGCGAGAGCCGAGGCCGGCGCGGCCCCCGGCGCGGGACGCCCGACGCTGATCATCTGGTGTGACTGGAAGGGCGAACTCTACGCCTTCTGCAGCCGGGAGTGCCAGCGGCGCTATCAGGCCTGGCTATGTGATCCCAACTACCCGTTGGAGAAGGCCACGTGGACGGACGTCAGCTTCGTCTGCATCTGGTCCGGCGGCGACCTCACGCGCGGAACCGTGTGGCTTGGCGACGAGGCCCCGGCGACCTCCAAGTCCGTCCGTCCCCCACGCGACTAGGAATCCGAGAGAGCCCGCCGCTCGCCGATTCGCGTTTCCGTTATCTCCGTGTGCCTGCCATCCCGCCCACACGGCTACCGCGGCTCAGGACAGCGAGGTACCGGTCTCGTCGCGGCTGAAGGGGCCGGCCTAGGCGGCGCCCTCCCCACGGCCCGGCACGCCCGCAAGCCGGCGGGCCAGAGCCGCCGCGGAAGGGGCGTCGGGCGCGTACCCGTCGGCCCCGATCTCCTGGGCGAACGATTCTGTGACCGGGGCGCCGCCCACCATGACCCGCACCTCCCCTGCCAGTTCCGCATGCCGGACAGCCTGCACCGTCTCCTCCATTGCGGGGAGGGTCGTCGTGAGGAGGGCGGAGAGGCCCACGAGCCTGGCGCCGCTCTCCTTCGCGGCCTCCACGAAGCGCTCAGGTGCCACGTCCGTTCCCAGGTCCACGACCTCAAAGCCGCTCCCCTCCAGCATCATCGCCACCAGCTTCTTGCCGATGTCATGCAGGTCACCCCGCACGGTGCCCATGACCACCCTGCCCGCCGGCTCGTAGCCGCTCCCCACCAGCAGAGGACGCAGGATCTCCACAGCCCGGGACATGGCTCGCGCGGAGAGAAGGAGCTCGGGCACGAAATACTCGCCGCGTCCGAAGAGGTCGCCCACCTCCTCCATACCAGCGATGAGTGCATCGTTGAGGATGGTCTCCGGCTGGACCTTCTCGGCCAGCGCCTCACGGGTGCCATCCACCGTTCCTTCGGCGTCCCCCTCCACCAGCCGCTGCTTGATCGACGATAGATCCACCTTGCTCCTCCGTCACTGCTCGCGGGGCCAGACCGGCCCTATTATCACGCGCCGCCCAGACAGGCGCAACGAAGAGCGCCGGTGGCGGCAGGCGAGCCCAGCGCCTGCCGCCGAGCCTCGCCCTTAGCGTACAGGCGCCAGAAGCCCTGTCATCTCCTCGATGAAGTCTGTGAGGGACACCCCACCCCCCACCGGGGCCCCAGCCGAAATATGGCTGTCCGCCGTCGATCCGCCCGCGCCGGGCGGCAGGACCAACACGCACAGGCCGCGGTCGTGGGTCTTCGCACGCAACACGTGGCGCACGTAGTCAGCCTCCGAGTCGAAGTGGATGTTCTTGTTGAGGCCCAGATGGACCACGATAGCCGTCCGGCCCCCGAAGCGCTCCCATACGTATTCGAAGGGCATCTCCGAAGCCTCAAAGTTCAGACCTCGCAGGTTGTGCACCTTCTCCAGGTTCCCGAACTGGTGCGCGAAGTTGCCGCAGGAGTGGATGAACACGCCGCCGAATTCATCGGAGAGCTCGTTCACGTAAGGCAAGGCGAACTGCTCGTAGAGGGCGGGGCTGAGGACGGCCAGGCAATCATCGCTCATGCTTATGCCGCGGCCGTCAGGAAGCCACACGGGCGGATAGTGGCAGGGCATGAACTCGGGCACCCGAGAGCGCTGCTCCCGCACGAAGCGAATGATCAGGTCCGTCATCGCGCGCATCAGGTGGTGCACCTCTTCCGGGTTCGTCCGCATCGCCACCATGAAGGCGGCGGGCTCCCACACCAGGTACGAGCTGTCCAGGGGGCCCTGAAGGTCCGTCAGCCCGAGCGCGTAGCGGCCCGCCGTCCGCTCCACGAAGTAGTCTCCCCACTCCAGGATCGTGCCCAACTGGCCGTCGGTCACGGCGGGGACGGGCAGCTCGTACACCTTCTCCGGCGGGTCTTCCGGCAGGATCACGGGGTGGGCCCACGGCAACGTGTGGTCGAAGTACTGGATCTCGCAGCCGAAGGCGGAGGCGAACACCCCGACACCCTGCTGGGCCTGAAGGTGGGGCACGAAGTCGTCTCCCACCTCCACGGACTGGCGCCACTGAAGAATCCCCATCTGGGCGTTGAACTGCGTCTCTCGGTCCTGGAGTAGAGGCCGCCATGAGACGCGGCCCGTCGCGCCGGCGGAGAGGACGGGCGAACTGGGGATCATCCAGAGGGGCCGGCCGATGTCCTCCAGAGACCAGAACGCCTCCCAGCGGGCGATGATCTCTCGATACCGGGGCTCGCTCGTGATCGGAACGACGGCGTCACTCATAGACGCTCCCTCTGTCCGCAGACGCGGTGCTCCAGCCGGGGCCGCGGGCCCTGAAGCTGATTATGCCCCGCCATCGTTCCTCTGGCCAGTGGCGAACGGCAGACGGCCCGCCGGGCCTAGCTTGCCTTGGCGCTCCTGACAGCCTATGTTGTGGCAAGAACCTAGAGTTCTGGGGCGTAGCGCCCTAACCGCCCACCG
Organism: Dehalococcoidia bacterium; assembly: GCA_034411955.1. Taxonomy (GTDB): domain Bacteria; phylum Chloroflexota; class Dehalococcoidia; order SM23-28-2; family RBG-16-64-32; genus DAOUMF01. The sequence continues at coordinate 6,970 of DAOUMF010000126.1, read as the reverse complement.
TGACTGACCAGCATCGTCGAAACACCATTCGCCTCTCCCTCCCGGACTTCGACTCCGAAGTCGAGGTGGAGAGAGGGAAGACCGTGATGGAGGCCATACGCCTGGCCGGCCTCGCCCTGGAGTCGGAGTGTGGCGGCCGCGCCACCTGCGGCACCTGTCGCATTCACTTCCTGGACGGCGCTCCCGCTGCGAGCGCCGAGGACAGGCTGCTGCTGGGGAACAGCGCCGTCGCCCAGGGCTGGCGCTTGGCCTGTCAGACCACCCTCACTGACGATTGCCGCATCGCCCTGCCGGCAGCCGCGGCCGAGGGCGAGCTGCGCATCCTCACGGAAGCCTACGGCCTCGCCGAGGGGCCGACGGCGGCCCCGCCGGGACGGGCCTGCACCTACGGCGCCGCCGTGGACGTAGGCACCACCACCGTGGTCTGCTACCTGCTCGACCTGGGGCACGCGCGCCAGGTCGACGCCGTCTCATTCGTCAACCCCCAGTACCGGTTCGGCCCGGACGTCATCTCGCGCATCGTCTATGCCCACGAGGGAAAGGAGAACCTGCTCGAGGCTCGCCGCTGCCTCGTGGAGGCGGTGGACGAGGCGCTGGCGGCCCTTTGCGCCAGGCATCGCGCGCCGCTGCGGTCCTTTTCCCGCATCACCGTCGTCGGCAACCCGACCATGCTCCACATCCTGTGCGCTGTCGACCCGTGGCCCCTGGGGGTCGTGCCCTACCAGCCCGTCTTCACCGAGACACCCGCCGTTGCCGCCGGCGAGGTGGGATTCCGGCGACTGGCTGGCGCCGAGCTGGTGCCTCTGCCGGGTGTGGCGGGTCACCTCGGCGCCGACGCGGTCGCCGGCCTGGTGGCCCTGGGACTTCCCCGGCGCCGGGGCCTCTTCCTCTTCATCGACATGGGCACTAACGGGGAGATGGTGCTCGTGTCCGACCACGATGCCGTCGGTGCCTCCTGTGCCGCCGGCCCCGCCTTCGAGGGCGTCCACATCTCTTCGGGCATGGCCGCCCTCCCGGGCGCCATAGAGTGGGTCGACGAGAACGATGGATGCCTGGCCCTGAAGACTATAGACGGCGCGAAGCCGCGGGGCATCTGTGGCTCCGGCCTGGTTGACGCCGCGGCGCTGCTGGTGCGCCGACGCATTCTGGCGGCTGGCGGACGCCTGCGGGCGCCCACCGATCTCCCCCCCGGCCTGCCGCCCGACCTTCGCCGCCGCCTGCGCGACGACACTGAGGGCCGCCGCTTCCTCCTGTACGAGAGCGCTGCCGGGCCGCCGGTGTCCCTCACCCAGCGCGACGTGCGGGAAGTGCAACTCGCCAAGGCCCCCATCCGAGTGGGCGTAGAGGTGCTGCTGGAAGAGGTCGGCGCGCATCCGGAGGACGTGGACGAGGTGTTTGTGGCGGGCGCCTTCGGCAGCTCCGTCCGACCCGATGGCCTGGTGACCCTGGGCATCCTGCCCGCGGCCATGGTCGGCCGCATCCATCCCGTGGGCAACGTGGCAGGCATGGGGGCGAAGGTGGCCCTCGCCTCGGAGGAACGCCTGGACGAGGCCCGCCAGCTTGCCCGCCGCATCCGGCACGTCGAGCTCATGCTGCGCCAGGACTTCCACACCCGCTTCGCCGACCACATTCCCTTCCCGGAGCCAATGCCGACGTGAGCGGCGACAGCGAGCCGAGGCGCGCGATCCTCAGCCGCGAGCGCTTCCGCGGGCCGGTCGTTTACGACGGCTCCAAGGGAGTCTACCTGTCGGCGCAACTGTCATCCGTAGGGCGCTCGCCGGGCGACGTCAGCGAGTGGCTGAACCTGCTGTCGCCGGAGACCGTCCAGCGGATGCACCGTGAGTACATCGACGCCGGGTCGCAGATCATCCAGACCAACACCTTCAACGGAACCCGGCTACGGCTGGAGGCCTGCGGCCTGGGCGGCCAGGTACGGGAGGTGAACCTGACCGCCGCTCGCCTGGCCCGCGAAGCCGCCGACGACGACGCGCTGGTGGCCGGCGTCATCGGCCCCAGCGGCGAGCTCCTCGCCATGGGTGAGGTGGACGAGGGGGAGCTGGCGGACGCCTTCTGCGAGCAGGCCGCCGCCCTGGCCGAGGGCGGCGTCGACCTCTTCCACGTGGAGACGATGAGCGACCTGGCGGAGGCGCGGGCCGCCGTGGAGGGACTGCGCCGCGTCTCCGACCGGCCCCTGATCCTCACCATGTCCTTCGACACCGGGAAGCCGGACGACCTGCGGACGATGATGGGTGTCACGCCCGCGCAACTGGTGGAGGTCGCACAGGAGATCGGAGCCTTCGGCCTCGGCGCCAACTGCGGTCGGGGTCTGGATGGCTGCCAGCAAGTGCTCCGGGCCCTCGTGCAGGCGCGGCCCGAGGCAGTGGTCGTCGCCAAGCCCAACGCCGGCATCCCGCGGATGGAAGGCGGCCGGGCGGTCTACGACGGCACCCCCGAGAGGATGGCCGAGTACGCCCTCTGGTGCGCCGACAACGGCGTCGGCATCATCGGCGGCTGCTGCGGGAGCACGCCCCGCCACGTCCAGGCCATGACCCGGGCCCTGGGCCAGAGGGTGTAGCGCTTCCTTGCGTTTCACATCCCTTCGCCTTACCGACCCCGACGAGATCATGTTCGGCCGGGCGCCCAAGCCCGTGGAATGCGGCCTTGGCCTTCGCATCGGTGCGGGAGCCGTCTACCCGGAGGTCAACTTCACCCTTCCTGCCATTGCGCTGGACGCGTCCACGCGGGCGCAGACGCTGCGGATCTACGAGGAGGCGTCGCGTGCAGTGGTCGCTCGTGCCTTGGCCTTGCAGGCCCCCGGCCTGGTCATCGAGTTTGAGCACCTCCCGCCGATGACCGAGAGCCCCGATTGGGGCGCCGAGATAACTCAGCGGCTCGTCGATGTCCTCCGCGACGCCCACGAGACGGCGGGGCTGCCCTGCGCCCTGCGGGTCACGCCTGTGGACGTGCGGGCCGGCGGCCGACCGCCACAGTTGCGGAGCGGAAAGCACTGGGAGGCGATGCGAAACTCGTTTGCCCTCTGCGCCGAGGCCGGCGCTCACATCCTCTCCGTCGAGTCCATCGGTGGCAAGGAGGTGTCCGACGAGGCGCTGCTGAGCGGTGACATCGAGGGGATAGCCCTGGCCCTGGGAGTCCTGGCCGCGCGCGACATGGCCTGGCTGTGGGATGAGATCGTCTCCCTGGCGCAGGCCCGATCAGTGGTGCCCGGCGGTGACAGCGCCTGCGGCTTCGCCAACACCGCCATGCAGCTCGCCCACCAGAAGCTGCTGCCGGAGACGCTGGCGGCGGTGGTCCGCGCCATGGGCGCCGCGCGCTCGCTGGTCGCCTTCGAGCGTGGGGCGGTCGGCCCATCCAAGGACTGCGCCTACGAAGGCCCGATCCTCAAGGCCATCGCCGGCTGTCCCCTGTCCATGGAGGGCAAGGCGGCCGCCTGCGCCCACTTCAGCCCCGTGGGCAACATCGCCGCCAGCGTGTGCGACCTCTGGAGCAACGAGTCAGTCCAGCATGTCCCCCTCCTGTCGGGCTCTGCCCCCGAGGCCTTCGCTGAGGTGCTCATCTACGACTGCCGTTTGATGAACGAGGCGCTGCAGCGAGGACACGAGAAGACCCTGCGCGACCTCCTGGTGTCTTCCGACGTGTACAGGAGCCCCCAGGCGCTGGTGCTCTCGCCACAAGCGGCCGTCACCATCGCCTCCGGCATCGTGGGCGAGCAAGACGATTACCGGCGAACGATCAAGGCCGGCGTGGCGGCGGCCGACCTGATCCGCGAGGCTGTGGACGCGTCCCTCCTCTCCGTTTCCGCAGCAGAGCGCCGCTGGCTGGAAAGGATTCAGTCCGCTCTCGCGAGCCTGCCGAGGCAGGGAGATGAGCTGCGCGAACGCGTCGCCCACACCTACGGTCATCTGTACAACCCGGCGAGCTACGCCCTCTGACCCCCGCAAGGCCTGCGCCGGGCCGCGGGCTACTCGCGCAGAGCGCACCCGCATTCCATGAACGCTTCGTAGATGGCCTGGTGCTTCTCGCGAGGCATGCCGATGTCCTTCGGCTGCGGGTACTGCCGCGCGATGAAGCCTCCATCGAAGCGGTTGAAAGCCTCCACCATGTGCTTGACTTCGGCCCTCACCTCGTCCAGCGTAACCTCGGGCAGGGCCGACCACTGGATGTCCACCGTGTTCCAGAAGCAGATCTTACCCCCGAACTCGCTCGCCAGGCGGTCCACCCCCATCAGGCCGGGCTGGTCTAGCTGAAGCACATCGACGCCGATCTCGATGAGGTCCGGGATGATATCAGCGATCTGGCCACAGCAGTGGAACAGGTAGTGCATGCCCGCCGCGTGCGTGGCCTCGACGATGCGTGCGTAGCGGGGCTTGAAGATCTCGCGCCACTGCGCGGGCCTGATCTGCAGCGTGGTCTGGAGACCCCAGTCCTCCCAGGTCATGAAGCCGTGGACCGTCCCCATCTCCGCGTAGGCCTGCATCGCGTCCAGGGTCATCTCTACCAGCTTGTCGAGCAGGCGCTCCAGGTGGGGGCGCTGCGTGTACAGCGCGAGCATGAGATCGGCGAAGCCCACGAGCAGCCGTAGCCGCTCGATCCCCTGGATCGGGTCTGCCCCCACGACGTACTTGCCGGCTTCGTCACCCGCCCTGGCCAGCCCCCCCGCCATCGCGAAGCGCTCGCGCGCCGTCACCTCGGGGAAGCGGTAGCTGTCCACGGCGCTGAGGTCCTGTAGGGGGTGCACCTCGGCATGACCCCAGAACGTCCCCGAGCTGCGCCGCCCCACTCCCCACTCGTCGAACACCAGCTCCCCCTTCGGTACGCCGGAGATGTCGGCGGCAGCCGGGACAACGACTGCCAGCTCGACGAAGTCCGACTCCAGCGGCTGGATGAAGCTGTAGGGAATGCGTGGCGGGCCCGCGAACTCTATCGCCCGGCGCACGATCTCGCGGCTCGTCACTCCGGGCGGCGTCGGCGTGGGCTTCAAGTAGTTCGGCAGGGTCCAACTGGACGCACACATCGTCTCATCTCCATGGACGCGCCTATCCAGACGAGGCGGAGCAGGCGCGTCCGCCAGGGAAGGCGGACCTCTCGGCGCCTGTATCAGGCCGACTCAATTATCGTTCCCGGTGCCAGAGGCCGCAACAGAGGAACGGTGATGAACGGGGGCTGCCATCGTCCCTCTCCAGGCCTCCCAATCTTGACCCCTGCAGCGGTGCGCCGTATCGTATCGCTGACCCCAGCCCGCCCGCGCATGGGCCATCCCCTGCCCGGCCGCGCGGTAGGCGTCTACGAAACAGGTGTGGAGGCGAGATGAAGCCAGCATTCTTCGAAGTGCTCAGTCCGGCCGAAGTGAAGCAGATCGACGCTGCCTCCATGAACATCCTGGAGAGCGTCGGCGTCCGGGTGGACCTCAAGAAGGCTCGCGATGCCTTTACTAAGGCCGGGGCGCGCGTGGACGAAGCGGCCCGCTCCGTGCGCATCCCCGAGAAACTGGTGCGCCGGGCCACCGACCAGGCGCCCAAGCAGTTCACCCTGTACGGGGCGGACCCGGACTTCCGCCTGGAGATCGGCACTGACCAGGTGAACTTCGCCGCGCTGGGCACCCCCACGAAGATCATCGATACAGAGACGGGGGAGCTTCGGCCCACCACTCTGGAGGATATCCGCAACCACCTCCGCCTCATCGATGGCCTTGACCACATCAACAACAGCCAGATGGACCTCTGGCCCACGGACATCCCCATGACCACCATCCACGCCGAGGCCATCCTCGCCTGGGCCCAGAACTGCCGCAAGTCCTTCGGCCTGGGGTGCTACGGGGCGATGGCCAGCGAGGACATGATGAGGATGATGGCGATTGCCGTGGGCGGGAAGGAAGAGCTAAAGAAGCGTCCTCGCTTCTTCGGGATATGCTCCGTCATGACTCCCCTCCAGATGATCAAGCTCCAGCTCGAGGGGATGTTCTTCTTCGCCGAGTACGGCCAGCCCATCGCCATGTCGCCGGAGGCGATGGCCGGCGCCACCGCTCCCGCCACCCTCGCCGGACTGCTCGCCCAGCAGAACGCCGAGATCCTCGCCCACATCACCCTGGCCCAGATTATCGCCCCGGGCACGCCGGTGCTGTACGGCAACGTCTCCACCGTAGCCGACATGGCCACTGGCAACGTCGCCCTCGGCGCGGTCGAGGCCGGGCTCATCACCGCCGGGGCGGCGCAGCTCGCCCGCCACTACGGTCTCCCCTGCCGCAGCGTCGGCGGCGGCACTGACGCCAAGACGCTGGACCTCCAATGCATGCTGGAACGCGTCAGCACCCTGCTGCCCGCCGTTCTCGCTGGCGCGCACTTCATCACCTGCGGCGGCACCCTCGAATCCACCACCACCGAGAGTCACCCCCTGCTTGTCCTGGACGACGAGCTGTGCGGCCTCGCCCTCAGGCTGGCGCGCGGGATCGACGTCAGCGAAGAGACGATCGCTCTGGACCTGATCAAGGAGGTGGGCTGGGACGGCCATTACCTGGACCAGTTGCACACCGCTCAGCACTACCGGCGGGAGCACTTCCTGCCGAGGTTGCTGCGGAGGGACAGCAAGGAGGTGTGGGAGCAAAAGGGGTCGAAGACGGCGCTGGACCTGGCGCGGGAGCGAGCGCAGGAGCTCCTGGCCAAACATCAGCCGCGGGAGTTGGACCCGTCGGTCGAGAGGGAGCTGCTCCAATACGTAGCCAAGACCCGGGAGCGTACGATGGCCGACTTCGAGGCCGCCGAGTGGGAGGACTGACGTGCGCCGTGGCGTAAGCGAGCTGGTGCGCCACCACCTTGGGTCTGCCGGGAGGGTAGGATGACCGAGTACCGATTCGATACGCAGGCTGTGCACGCTGGTCAGGAGCCCGATCCCACGACCGGATCGGTGACCCCGCCTATCCACATGACGACCACCTTCAAGCTGCCCGACCCGGGCC
>DAOUMF010000125.1:0-1845 GCA_034411955.1 Dehalococcoidia bacterium | reverse complement strand
GCTGGAGGCTGCACGAGGTCGTTCCCGCTGGCGATATCGTCAGGATGATAGACGCGGAGATGCCCCTTGAGCCCCTCGATCCCGACTATCGGGGGGAGGTGGCGAAGCGCTACCGCTACAGGGACGGATCGGGCGAGATCGGTTTCATAGCCTCAGTCACCCACCCGTTCTGCGGCGACTGCACCCGTATCCGCCTTTCCGCCGACGGCAAGCTGTACACGTGCCTCTTCGCCACGCGGGGCCACGATCTCCGCTCCCCGGTCCGCGGGGGGAAGACAGATGAAGAGATCGCCGATTTCCTGCGCTCCCTGTGGAGCGCCCGGGACGATCGCTACTCCGAGCTGCGGTTCTCGCAGACCCTGGATCTCCCCAAGGTCGAGATGTCCTACGTTGGCGGGTAGAGGCCGAGACATGGGACAGGAGACACGAGACACGTATCCCGTGTTGCGTGTCCCGCGCCGCGATGCTGTAATGGCAACGCTATGGCTACTCCCCGTCGCAAGCCGAAGCCGAGCCCGTCTGGGCTGACCCATCTCGACCGCGCTGGCCGCCCCCGCATGGTGGACGTCAGCGCCAAGGCGGCTACTTCCCGCGAGGCGGTGGCCAAGGGCTCCGTCTACATGGCCCCGGAGACGCTGACACTCGTCACGACCGGCCGCGCCGCCAAGGGCGACGTCCTCACCACGGCCCAGCTCGCCGGCATCATGGCCGCCAAGCGCACCCACGAGCTGATTCCCCTCTGCCACCCTCTGCCTCTCACTGCCATCGAGGTCTCGCTGGAGCCGGACGAGGCGCGGGCTGCTGTCGACATCACTGCCACCGTGCGCACCACGGCCAGGACGGGCGTGGAGATGGAGGCGCTGACGGCGGTGTCCGTGGCCGCCCTCCCCGTCTACGATATGCTCAAGGCTGTCCAGCGGGACATCCGCATCGGCGATATCCGGCTGGCGCGCAAGAGCGGCGGCAAGAGCGGGGAGATCGAGCTGGAGAAATAGGGGCGATTCGCGAATCGCCCCTACTTCTGTCCCTCCGCCTGGCGCTCCACCAGCAGCTCGACCACCTTGGCCAGGGCGCCAAACTCCCCTCTGTCATTCTGAGGAGTCCTTCTCTGAAGGACGACGAAGAATCTCGCGCTCCGGCAGGGCCAGACCGGGTGCTCTAACGTCCCTCCCCCTCCGCCTGGCGCTCTATCAGCAGCTCCACCACCTTGGTGAGGGCACTGTAGGCGTAAACGACGTAGTCGCGCGGGTGGAGGTCCTCCAGCTTCTTCAGCTCCTCGTCCCGCAGCGCCACGGGGTCCGTCTGGTTGAGGGCCAGCGCCGTCACGTCCTGGCCTATCACCAGCTCGTACAGCTCGCCGTCGGGGGCGAGGACGACGCACCCCCGCTGCGGCGAGTCGATGCCGGGCGCCTCCACCTCGATGCCGTAGGTGAAAAAGGCGCCGGGAAAGGGCGGGAACGGGTCCAGTCTAGCCGCCGCCTCCTGAAGCAGACGCTGCAGCCGTTGGGCCAGGCGGTCCAGGGCGGCGTCGGCTTCGGCCTTGTACTCTAGGGGGTCTTCCGGCATGGCAGGGTCAAAAAGACTGTTTAGAGTTATACTATTTCACATTATTTGCGAACATGCTAGAATACTTCTATGGTACCTGGCCTCCAGATACAGTCCACCCGCCAGCAGATACTAGAGTACCTCCAGCGCCACGGCCGGGCCACGGTCAAGGAGCTGGGCAGCCTCCTCGGCCTCACCTCCACGGGCATCCGCCAGCACCTCACCGTCCTGGAGCGGGACGGCCTAGTGGACGCCCGCGAGGAGCGCGGCCGTGTCGGCCGGCCGACCCTAGTATACTCC
>DAOUMF010000124.1:0-5864 GCA_034411955.1 Dehalococcoidia bacterium | reverse complement strand
CTCCGGAGCCACGCCGTTAACGGCGTCCCCCCGCAGAAGGCCGTAGTACTTCTCCGAGTCCTTGGGCGGGCGGCCCGTCCCCATGCCGTAGTCACCGGTGCGCAGGGCGAAGCGACGGATCTGCGTTTGGGATACGTACACATCGCTGAGGCTGGGCCGCAGGCCGTCGGAGCGGAGGAAGCCGTAGCCGTCGGGAGCGGTTTCCAGAATGCCGCCAGCGAAGTAGTTCCCTTCCTGCTCGGCCCTGGCCTGAAGGATGCGAAAAACGAGATCCTGCTTGCGCAGGGAGCCGGTGCCGCTGAGGTTCAGTTCCTTGGCTACCTCTAGCAGTTCATCCCGGGTGCGGGTTTCCAGTTCGACCAGGTTCAAGGGAGACTCCGGCAACGGTCCCTCCAGTTGAGTGGGAGGGGTTAGCTCCGCTGTTTGTGGGTTCTGCGCCCCTGTTCGGGCCCAAGCACGTTTACGGGACACGGCTCAGAGTTGGGGAGGCGAAACCAAAATACATCATATCTTCAAGACGCGCAAGACCCCGTCGGCGTTAACGAGGCAGGATATGAGAGAATCATGCGCGCACCTTGGCCGCTCGGCGGGCGTCCTCTAGGAACTTCTGCATGCCGACGTCGGTAAGGGGGTGCTTGAACATCGACCGGAATACGGAGTACGGCATGGTGGCGATGTGGGCGCCGGCCTGCGCCGACTGCACCACGTGCAGGGGATGACGTAGGCTGGCGGCCACCACCTGTGTGGGGATGTGGTAGCGGTCGAATATCTCCACGATGTCGGCCACGACGGCTATACCGTCGTGGCCAATGTCGTCCAGACGGCCGACAAAGGGACTGACGTAGGTGGCGCCGGCCTGGGCGGCAAGCATGGCCTGGGTGGGCTGGAAGATGAGGGTAGTGTTGCCCTTGATCCCTTCCTTGGCGACGCGATAGATCGCCTCCAGGCCGTTCTCGTCCAGGGGTATCTTGACCACGACGTTGGGGTGCCAGGAGGCGATGTTGCGCGCTTCCTCCACCAGGCCCTTCACGTCCTGGGCCAGGCACTCCGCCGAGACCGGGCCGTCGATGATGGAGCATATCTCAAGGACGACATCACGGTAGTCGGTCCCGGAGGCGGCCTTTGCCCAGAGGCTGGGGTTGGTGGTGACGCCGCTCACCACCCCGAAACGGGATGCGGCTCGGATCTCCTCCACGTCGGCCGTGTCCAGCCAGAGTTGCATCTTTGTTCATCCTCCTCTAGACGGGCTTGAACACCGCTAGGTAAGCCATCACCGGCAGCAGCAAGGTGGCGATGCCGCTGAATACTATCGGTACGTTGTCTGAGAGTGCTTCCTCCAACTCAGGGGTGATCCCGCCTGCCTTTTCGACCTCTAGGGAAGCCAGCCGCACCTTGCGTAGGGCCCAGGCCGATCAAGGGCAGGCAAACCAGCAAGCTCACGAGCTACAGTGTCTCCTGGGCTACCAGCCAGCCGCTGGTGACTAGATTGTAATCCTTCCCAGTCCACGTGAACACCCCTGTCACCCCGACGGCAATGATGCCCGGCACCAGCAGCAGGCCCTGATAGTGAGAGGCCTGCTCAAACGCCGCGGCCTTCAGCTTCACGTCCTCCAGGCGCCAGCCGCGGATGAGGGGGAACTTCACGGCGGCGAGCCCCATGACGTACCAGAAAGGTGGCGAGGATGTGGAGGAGTATAAGGACGTCCTCAACGATCACGCGGGAGCGGATGGGGAGCGCGTCGAGCGACGGGAGACGCTTGCGGCGTGGGCGGGGCGACCGGTGGAAGGGCGGCGGGCGCTGGCGTGCTCCAGGGCAGCGCCCACGAAGCCGACGAACAGCGGGTGGGGCCGGTTAGGACGGGAGCGGAACTCCGGATGGAACTGGGAGCCCACCATCCAGGGGTGGTCCCGCAGTTCGCATATCTCCACCAGGGAGTCGTCAGGCAGGGTGCCGCTGGCGATGAGGCCCGCCTCCTCCAGCCGGGGGCGAAACTCGTTGTTCAGTTCGTAGCGGTGGCGGTGCCGCTCGATGACTTCGTCGCGGCCGTAGGCGGCGTGGGCCATGGTGCCCGGCACCAGGCGGCAGGGGTAGCCGCCGAGCCGCATGGTGCCGCCCTTGTCCTGCACGCCCCGCTGCTCGGACAGTAGGCTGATGACGGGGTACGGGCTCTCGGGGTAGAACTCGGTGGAGTTAGCCTCGTCGCTGCCGAACAGGTAGCGGGCGAACTCAACGACCATCACCTGAAGGCCCAGACAAAGCCCCAGGTAGGGCACCCCGTTCTCACGGGCGTAGCGGGCGGCTTTGAGCTTGCCCTCAAGCCCCCGCTCCCCGAAGCCGCCGGGGACGACGATGCCGTCCGCTCCCGCCAGCATCTCTTCGCCCGCGGACCCCTCCACGGCCTGTGAGTGCAACCACTGGATGTTGATGCCCGTCTGGTGGTGGACACCGGCATGGATCAGGGACTCCTTGACGGAAAGGTAGGCGTCTGGTAGCTCCACGTACTTCCCCACGAGGGCTATGTCCAGCTGCTTGCGGGGGTTCTTCAGCCGCTCCACCCACTCCTGCCAGTCCTCCAGATCGCGGGAGCTGGCGGCCAGCTGCATCCTATCGATGATGAAGTCGCCCAGGCCAGCCTCCTCCAGCACCAGGGGCGCCTCGTAGATCGTGGGGAGCGTGAGCAGGGGGATGACCGCCCGCGGCGGCACGTCGCAGAAGAGCGATATCTTGTCCCGCAGTTCGTCATCCATGGGGCGGTCGCTGCGACACACGATGACGTCCGGCTGGATGCCGATAGAGCGCAGATCGCGGACGCTGTGCTGGGTAGGCTTGGTCTTGAGTTCGCCGGTGGTGCTGATGTAGGGGAGGAGAGTGACATGGATAGAGAGAGTATCCTGGTGGGCCTCCTCATTGCGCATCTGGCGGATCGCCTCCAGGTGCGGCTGGCTCTCGATGTCGCCCACGGTGCCGCCCACCTCAACGATGACAACCTCCGCGCCCGACTCGCGGCCGATGGTGCGGATGCGCTCCTTGATCTCGTTTGTGACGTGGGGAATGGGCTGGATCGTCCGGCCCAGATAGTCGCCGCGGCGCTCCTTGCTGATGACAGCCTGGTATATCTGGCCGGTGGTGACCGAGGAGCTTTTGGTCAGGTCCTGGTCCAGAAAGCGCTCATAGTGGCCCAGGTCAAGGTCCGTCTCGGCACCGTCGCTGGTGACGTACACTTCCCCATGCTGATATGGGGACATGGTGCCGGGGTCGACGTTGAGATAGGGGTCGATCTTCTGGATGACGACGGAGATGTTGCGGGACTTGAGGATTCTGCCGATGGCTGCGGTGGTGATGCCTTTGCCAACTGAGCTGACAACGCCGCCGCTTACAAATATGAACTTGGTGCCCATCTACCCCCTTCTAGGGGGCCTCCTCAGCCCGACTGTAATCATACAGGACGGAGAGTAATCAGTGTCAAGAGAACGCCAAGGCAACAAAGGAGAAAAAGAGAAAATCGATTAGCCGTTAGTTATCCACACCTCTCCTGCTCAGCGGCGGTAACACCCTTACTGACGGCCTCGTCTACTATTGCACGATGCCTAATCTCTCGAGCACCGGTGTATCATTGCGGCTGCTGACGTGGCCGCTACACCACATCCGCTGGAAGATCGTCCTTCCCTATGCCTTCCTCACCATAGTGCTGGCTGCAACCGGGAGCTACCTGGCCACCCGACTTGTCACCGGCTCGCTGGAGGAGAGGTTTCACAACCAGTTGGCCGAGGCTGGCCGAGTCGTTGCCGACGCCGTCGTTCGCAAGGAGCGCGAACACCTGGAGACAGTACGAGCCGTCGCCTTCACGGAAGGAGTAGCGGAGGCCATTGAAGCGGGGGACGGGGAGACGCTTGGGAACCTGGTGGGCCCGATCGCCGGCAACGCGGCGGTAGAGCGGCTAGAAGTCCTCGACGGGGATGGCCAGCGGCTGAAGACGCTATGGCTGGCGGACGAAGAGGCGCTGTTATACCGGGAACTCACCAACGACGACAGGCCGGCGACCTGGCCTCTTGTCCAGGAAGTGCTCCATGGCGAAGTAGACGAGCTCGGGGACAAGTACGCGCAGATCGTCCAGACCAGCGAGGGCTTCGTCCTTTACACGGCAGGCCCGGTCTCCGATGACGGACAGCTAGTGGGTGCGGTTCTGGTGGGAACCCGTCTCGATTCGTTCGTGACGGCGGCGGAGACCGAGGCCCTGGCGAACATTACCATCTACGACTTCGGCGGCAATCCGCTGGCCTCAACCTTCGCTCAGCCAGATGTCGCCTCCGCTGATGAGGCGCGGCTCGACCTCGGCGGCGATGTCCTCGACGACGCCACCATGGGAGATACCGCAGTCCGCGAGCATCGAACCATCTGGGGACGCGAGTATGACCTTGTTTATGGCAGGCTGGTGGTGAGGGATCAGGCGGTAGCGCTGTATTCGGTCGGGCTTCCAACAGAGTTCATGTTCAGCGCCGGGGCCGCTACCCGTACGCAGGTAGCGCTGGTCTTCGGAGTGGGGATGGCCGCGGTCCTCGGGATCGGGCTCTACCTGGCGCACCGCTTAACGCAGCCGATAATGCGGCTCGTCCGTACCGCGCGCCTGGTGGCTTCTGGTGACCTGACGGCACGGAGCGGAGTGCAGACCAGTGACGAGATCGGCACCCTCGCATCCTCCTTCGACGACATGACGGGCAAGCTGCAGCGTCAGCACCTGGCAACCATAAAGGCACTGGCCTCCGCCATCGACGCCAGGGACCCGTACACGTTGGGCCACTCGGTGCGAGTGGGGCAGCTCGCCGTCGCGCTCGGACGCCATCTGGGCATGGATGAGAAGGTGCTGGCCCAGATCGAAATCGGAGGGTACCTCCACGACATTGGCAAGATCGGCATTCGCGATGCCATCCTGTCGAAACCTGGCAGACTGACTCCAGAGGAGCGCCGGGTCATCGAGGAGCACCCGCGTATCGGCCTGTCGATCCTGGACCCAGTCGACCTCCCGAGGGTGGTAGTGGACTTCGTGGAGAGCCATCACGAGCGCCTCGACGGCAGTGGCTATCCCCACGGTCTTCGGGATGGGCAGATATCCATCGTCGCGCGCATAGCCGCCGTAGCCGACGTCTACGACGCCGTGACGAGCGGGCGGCCATACCGCGCTCCCATGACGGCCGACGAAGCGCTGGCCCTGCTTCGGTCGCAGGCCGGCAGCCTTCTTGATCCTACTGTCGTGGAGGCGATGGCTGCGGTCCAACCTGAGTGGGAGCGCCGTCGCGCCAGCGAGCCAGAGCTGAGGGGCTTCACTCACCCGGAGCGGGACACCCAAGAGGTAACGGCCTAGTATGCGAGCCGGTTCCCTAGCTCTAGTCATCGCGTTGCTGGTCGCGATATCGGTAGTCATCGCCGGGGTCGCATCCACTCTTGCCCTGTCCCGCGCTACAGTCGAGGCTCTGGATGCCGACCTGGCCTCGGTCATTCGGGCGGACTACTCGGCTGATCCGCAGGGAACCACGCTGGCTCCCCTCGACGAGCGCATCACCGAAGTCGCCCGCCAGGATGACGAGAGGCTGCGAGATGCCGGCACCGATGTGGAATTCGTGCCTGTCATATGGGCGAGCCCGCCTGAGGACTTGGCAACCGGTGACGGTCCAGGGACCACAACGGCGACACCAGGGGGCACGCGCACTCCCTCGCCTTCGTCGACGCCCACGGCAGGCGCGACGCCGGTGCCGGGCGACACACCGCCACCAGGCGACACACCGGCGCCAGGGAGCACACCTACACCTGCACCTACAGCCAAACCTACACCCGCACCTACACCCGCACCGACACCCATACTCACACC
>DAOUMF010000123.1:0-4837 GCA_034411955.1 Dehalococcoidia bacterium | reverse complement strand
GAGTGAGTGTTGCCACGACCTCGAGGTTCTCGTTCTCGGCTCCGACCTCGAACACGCCGAGCACGCCCTCTCCGAGCACCAGCCCGGTCACGAGGAAGACAAGTGGAAACGACAACAGGGACCGCTGGACGAGGCCGGAGGCGAGCGCTGTCACGGTCAGAATGACCGCCACCACTCCAAACGCTGTCACAAAATCGGGCATTCTACCGTTCCGGGATCCCTTTCCCGTATCTACCCTAACAAGTTGCGGCGGGTCAGGTAACCCGAGTCTCGTTCAGCTGGACTCGCAACACGGCCTGCCCGCGCCACTGCTGGCGAAGATCCGCCTGATCTCCGAACCACGATAGTCGAATATGGCGCGCAACTGGCGGCTGACCAGTAACCGATGCGCGATCCCTCCCAGGAATCCCAGCGGCAGTTCGTAATGAACCCTGTCGCGCATGAATGTCTGCCCGTCGCGCTCCTCAAACGTATGCTCGTGACGCCATGAGCGGTATGGTCCCCTCATCTGGACGTCGACGAAGCGGCGGTTGCGTTCGAACTCGGTTATGCGACTCACCCACGTAATCGGGAGTCCCAGCCACCGAATCCGGTAGAAGATGGTTGTGCCGACGTCCAGCGGGGTCCCGCGTATGCTGCTGATCCGAAAGTGGAGCCAGTCAGGTGTCATGAGGCGAAGGTTACGAGGGTCCTCGAAGAACCCGAACGCTACTTCCAGCGGCACCGGTATGACCTGAGCCCGCTCCAAGGTATGTGCCAAAGGATGCGGATCTGGCAGATCAGGCTGGTCGGTCTCTCTCAACGTACGCACTGTCGGATTTGACGCGGGGCGGTCACGGCGAGACGGATGCCATCAGCGACGCATGCGGGGGAACCAGGGCAGGAAGGCCCTGGTGCTCTCGACGTACTCCCTGTACTCTGGCTTCGTCTCAGCCTGCTTTTTCTCCAGTAGCGCGACCCCGGACACCCGCAGGAGAAGGAAGGTCATCACGACGGGACTGAAGACGGCCCAGGCGCCACTGCCGGTGGCGGCAGCGATGATGAAGAGCCCCCACCAGACGGTCGCGTCGCCAAAGTAGTTGGGGTGCCGCGTGTACCGCCAGAGGCCGGTGCGCATGACCTTCCCCTTGTTGGCTGGATCTGACTTGAAGCGTGCCAACTGCCAGTCGCCCACGGACTCGAAGAAGAAGCCGACACCCCATACGAGCGCGCCCAGGATGTCGACCACGGTGAAGCTGTCGGGCGAGTCGTAGAACTGGGCCGCAAGTAGAGGCGCCGAGATGAGCCAGAGAAGGATCCCCTGTAGCAGAAAGACCTGAAAGATGCTCGTCCACCAGAACTTCGTCCCCGCGCGCTCCCGCCACTGGCGATAGCGGTAGTCCTCTCCCTTGCCCCAATTGCGCCAGAGGATGTGCAGTGAAAGGCGCAGGCCCCAGATGGCCACCAGGGTGGTGATCAGGACTTTGCGCGCAACAAAGCCATCGCCGCCGGCGAAGTACACGAAGGACAGGACGACGAACCCCAGGCCCCAGAAGATGTCCACGATGCCGGCGTTTCGGAGTGTGAGGCTCAGGAGCCAGATGGCCGTCATGTAACCGACGACGACCGCCAGAGAGAGGCCGATAAGCTCAGGGACTGACATGCTCTCCTCCTCTGCGAGCCTCTCGGGCTGCCGCCCGGGCTATGCCGTGCAGCATCCCGGCAAACACCAGCGAATGGATGGGGTAAAGCCCGTACCAGTAGAGGAGGCCAGGGAGGCCTACTGGATCGAAGATCGAGGTCTGTCTGACTGTGGACCCGTCCCCATCGCGCTCTACTTCGAACAGCAGCCAGGCGCGGCCGGGCAGTTTCATTTCGGCGAACAACCGCAGGAGCCGATCCGGCTCATACGCCTCAACCCGCCAAAAGTCGACGGTATCACCCGGCAGAAGTGAGGTTGGGTCCCTGCGGCCACGCCGTAGCCCCGCGCCGCCCACGAGTAGGTCTAGGAAGCCACGGATCCGCCACAACCAGTTGGCATAGTACCAGCCGGTCTTGCCCCCGATGCGGCTGATTGGCCGAAACGCCAGAGTGGGGGGGCTGGCTGCGCGAACCGAGCGCGAGTCGACCATCCGGGAGCCGAACCTAACCCCGCCCCAGGCAGGCTGGTCCCCCCGCGACGACAGCGCGTCCGACCAGCGGGTCGTGGCGATCTCCTGGTCCTCGTTCGCAAGCGCCCGCTTGATCGCCTCGCGGATGCCCCGAGGGCGCATGCTGAAGAGACGCGCGGCCAGGTCGCTGGTGACCACCGTCTCGTGAGTGATGCTGTCGACGAGCGTGCGGCCGATGCGGGCGTACAGTGGCGTAACCAGAGCGAGCCAGAGGCTGGAGAGACGGGGGGTGAGCACCGGCACCGGAATCATCAGCCGCTTGAGTCTTCGCTGCCGCGCGTACTCCTGCATGATCCCCTGATACGTGACGCGGTTCGCGCCCCCGATCTCGACTATGGTGCTCCCCTCGGTCTGCACATCGAGGGCATCTACCAGATAGGCGATGACGTCCTCGATTGCGATGGGCTGGGCGCGGATTCTCACCCACCTCGGAGTGATCATCACGGGTAGTCTGTCCACGAGGGACCGGATCATCTCGAAGGAGAGACTGCCGGAGCCGATGATGATCGACGCGCGGAACTCGATTGCGGGGACCCCTGACTCGCGCAGTATGCTGCCTACCTCCTGCCGGCTGGCCAGGTGGGGGGAGAGATCGGGGCCGCTCCCCAGGCCGCCGAGGTAGATGATGCGGCGGACCCCAGCGGCCCTCGCCGCGTGGGCGAAGTTCTCGGCGGCGCTCCGGTCCTTTCTGGCGAAGTCACGACCGGAGCCCATGGAGTGCACCAGATAGAAAGCGGTGTCTACCCCTGCCAGCGCCTCTTCCAGCGATTCCGGGTCGAGGACATCGCCCTTCACGACCTCCGTTGACTCGCCGACTCGCCTGCGCAGGAACTCGGGGCGGCGGGCCAGGCAGCGCAGATGCACTCCGCGATCCTCGAGCGCTCTCAGCAGGCGCCCGCCGATGTAGCCGGTGGCGCCGATGAGAAGGATCAAACGGTCTTGCCGACGCACAACCCCCTCACTTCCCCAGGAGATGACGCAGGGCCCCTTCCAGGTCGGCGGACCGGAAGCTGTGGCCGCTGGCCGTGAGGCGACCGGGCTCCGCCCGCAGGCTGGCCAGGAGCAGTTCATCCGCCACCGCACCCAAAGAGGATATCATAGTATGATGACCGCAGTGCCAACCATCCCGCTGCCGGCGACATTCGAGAGGCTACGCCTGTTCAACGGGGCGATGGCTCTTTTGCACTTCGTGCAGGGTGGCGTCATCCTGCTCCTGAGCAACGACTTCTCCCTCCAGGTCACTACGTCGTTCCTCGAGTTCGACAAGGTCTCAGAGAAGCTGGTCGCTACGGAGGACTCGCTTCTGGATCTCCGGATAGGGCCGCTCGTGGCCTCCTTCCTCTTCATCTCGGCGTTCGCTCACCTGGCGCTCACACTTCCCGGCGTGTACCAGTGGTACGTGCGTAACCTGCGGATGGGCATCAACTACGCCCGATGGTACGAGTACGCCCTCAGCGCTTCGGTGATGATAGTGGTTATCGCCATGCTCACGGGCATGTACGACCTGGGTAGCCTGATCCTGATTTTCGCCCTCAACGCGGCGATGATCTTCTTCGGGCTGCAGATGGAGGTGCAGAATCACGGCGCGGCAAGGGTGAACTGGATGCCCTTCGTCCTCGGGAGCGTCGCCGGCGTCATCCCGTGGGTCGTCATCGGCCTGTACCTCCTAGCGCCGGCTTCCCGATCGATCGGGGATGTTCCGACTTTCGTGTACGGGATCTACATCTCGCTGTTCGTGTGGTTCAACATGTTTGCGGTCAACATGTTCTTGCAGTATAGGAAAGTAGGTCCCTGGAGGGACTACCTGTTCGGTGAGCGGATGTACATCATCCTTAGCCTGACGGCGAAGTCTTTGCTCGCCTGGCAGGTGTTCGCCGGAACGCTACGCCCCGTCTAGACACGGGTGCTTGCCGAGGCTCTTGTGACGGAGGAGGCTACAATGCCGAGTCTCAGCTCTGTTTTCTCGAACATGAGGGTGCCCATGCCCCTGTGCCAGAAGCTGGAGCGGATCGTCGTCAACAACTGGATCAAGATCCGAACCCTTAGCAACTGCTGCGGACACCCGGGCGAGCCCGGCTGCTGAGAGGTCGATAACGGCTCCGGGGCGGAGCCGAAGCGAAAAGGAAAGCCGGACGCGTAGGGTCAGTGCTATTCTGAAAAGATGCTAGTCTTCTGCTGCTCCGGCCGCAGGGTGGACCACCACCTCGAGCTGCCTCAACGCCTCGTACGCCCGCTCGGCGAGCGCTTCCCATAGCGCCGGGCCCGCCACTTCGGGTGACCCTGCAGAGGCCACGACTTCGCGCAGAAAGTCGTCGTTGCAGTTGATCGGGTCACCGAACAGGACGCGAACGGTCTTGCTCCTTCGTGGTAGCTTGGCGCCGACAGGTAGGATTTCGTGCGTCCCGTAGTGGTAGAAGGGCAGCGCAATCGGTTGCGCTTCGGTCATCAGTCGGCCGATCCCGGACTTGAACGGGTGGCTCATCAACACCCGTGGATCCCGCGTCCTGCCGCCTTCCGGGAACATGTGGACCCAGGCTCCCTCGCGAAGTCGGTTTTCAGGGAAGGCAAGCCCTGGCTGCTCCAGGCCGGAGCCACGGACGATCGGGACTGCCTTGCCCGCCGTGAAGACCCACGGCCCTCTGCTTGGGAATCAGAGGGGTCGCTTGTCAGCCCGGGCTTCCACGCGC
>DAOUMF010000122.1:0-14756 GCA_034411955.1 Dehalococcoidia bacterium | reverse complement strand
AGGCCCCGCTGCATGGCGTCCGGCTTGATCAGGACGAGAGTGCGTTCCATCGATGCGCTATTTTAGCACCGCTAGCGGTACACGCCAGCGCCTACCGGCGGGCAGGCTTACCACTGATGGCCGGCGGACGCAGATAGACGACCCGCAGGGACGCCGCGTCCCCGCCCTCGCCGGCGGCGAGCCGCCGCTGTCCCAGCTCCGCCAGGAAGGCGGCCCGCCGCACCGAGGCCGCGGCCGAAGCGATGATCGCCCGGGTGCCCAGGGCCTCCTCCGCCGCCTTCGCCAGCTCTTCGTCCACCTCGCCGCAGAACAGCGTGCGGCCGCGAGCCCGCCGCACCACCTCCGCAGGCCAGTCCAGGCGCGGTGCCGTGACCTGCCGCCACGGTCGCGAGCGATAGGCTGCCCAGGCCAGCTCCCCGCGGCCAGCGCGATGCACGGCCACGATGCGGCCGGGGAAGGCGGCGTGCTGGTAGGCGTCCAGCTCCAGCCGGCCGACCCCCACCACGGGCAGCCTGAGGGCGTAGGCGAGCCCCTGAGCGGTGCTCACGCCCACCCTCAGCCCGGTGTACATCCCGGGGCCGTTGCAGACGAACACGGCGGCGAGGTCCTCCTTCGTGGCCCCCATCTGCGCCAGCAACCGGTCGATGGTGGCGAGCAGTTCCACCGTGTGGTTGCGGCGGCAGCGCCAGCTCATCTCGGCCTGCAGAACGCCCTCGCGGGAGAGGGCCACCGAGGCGATCTCGGACGCGGTGTCGATCGATAGCTCCATGACGGGTTCGGGGCATACTATACCCCAGCCAGGAAGGCCGAGCCACGGCGGGCAGTCAGCGCCTCAGCCGGGCCAGGGTCTCCTCGCTGCGAGGGCCGTTCGCCTCCAGGGCCAGCGCCCGCGTGCGCTCGCCCGTCATCTCGAAGTGGACGCGGAGATGGTCCAGCGGGAAGACGTGCGGGGCCCGCTCCGGCCATTCGGCCACCAGGACGCCGTCGGCGCAGTACTCCTCGACCGCCAACTCCTCGGCCTGCTCCGGGACCTCCAGGCGGTACAGATCGGCGTGGTACAGCTTGCACCGCCGACCCTGGTACTCCCCCATCAGGACGAACGACTTGGACGAGACCGAGCCCTCGAACCCCATGCCGCGGGCGATCCCCTGCACGAACACCGTCTTGCCCGCCCCCAGATCGCCGGAGAGCAGGACAGCGTCCCCCGGGCGCAGCAGCCGGCCCAGGCGGGCGCCCAGGCGGCGGGTCTCGCCGGGACCGCGGGTGGCGAAGCGAGCGGTCCCTTCGGCGTCGCTCAGGGCAGGCCCGCTCACGTCCGCAGGTGATCCCAGCCGGCCCCGGACACGCCCTGCCTACCGGCAGGCAGGCGCGCCTCCCTGCCCGACTCGTCCATCAGTCGGGGCCGTTGCTCCGGATGCTCGTCCATCTCGCCGATGACGTTGACGGACACGTTGGCGGAGGCCCGCAGGAGGCGCATCGTCTCCTGCGGCGCGATGAATACGAGCTGGTAGTCCTCTCCGCCTGTACAGGCCAGAGAGAGCGCCTCGGCCGGGAAGGCGCGGCGCAGGTCCTGGCTCAGGGGCAGCGCTTCGGCCCGCACCACCGCCCCCAGGTCGCACATCTCGCAGATGTGGCCCAGGTCCTGGAGCAGGCCGTCGGACACGTCGATGGCGCAGGGCACGCCGAGGTGGGCGGCCTGGCGCGCCGCCGCCAGGGGCGGCCTCGGCCGCAGGTGGGCACGGACGAGCGGGTCGTCGACAGGGACACCGTCGTTCAGGCGCCGCAGCCCGGCCGCGGAGTCGCCCAGGCTGCCGGTGACAGCGATAGCGTAGCCGGCGCGGGCGGCGTCGCGCCGCAGGAGCTGCGGCTGCCCGTTCTCATCCAGCTCCGCGCGGCCCAGGACAGCCAGGCTGATCACGGCCTGGGGTGCCCGCACCAGGTCGCCGCCCGCCACGGCCACGCCGTACTCCTCGCTGCACTCCCGCATCCCGGCGTACAGCTCGTCAACGTCCGAAAGGGGCGTTTCGGGCGGAAGGGCCAGGGTGACCAGGGCGAACTGGGGCGTGCCTCCCATGGCGGCGATGTCGCTGACGTTGACGGCCAGCGCCTTCCACCCCAGGTCGCGCCAGGGTACGAGTCCAGCGGGGAAGTGCACCCCCTCCACCAGCGTGTCGGTGGTGGCCAGCACGATGGAATCGCCCAGACGCCAGGCAGCAGCGTCGTCGCCGATGCCGACGATCAGCGATTCGGGACGGGCGGCCCCGATCCGCCATTGGCGGACCAGCCGGTCGATGAGCCCGAACTCGCCCAGGTCAGAGACGTCCACGGGGGTATTATACGGCGGCGGTGGCCAGGCGCGAGGGGCTAGGCCGTCCCTATGGCGGCTGGCAAGAATGGTACAGGAACGGCACGAGGGCATTCAGGTCCTGCACGTCGATGACGGCGTCCACAAACACATTGAACCGCTCGTTGCCAGCCGACGAGAGGAACAGCACGGGGACGATGGCAGTGAGATCCTGAACATCCACCACGTTGTCTGCATCATACAGGTTGGGCGGCCAGGTGTCGGGCCCGCAGGTGGCCAGCGGGTCGGTACCGATAGCGAGTTCGTCGGCGGTGGACCAACCGTCGCAGTCATCGTCGCCCGGCGGCACGGCCCATGTCGTCGCCACTGAAGGGCAGTCGTCGCACGCGTCGCCCCACTGGTCACCGTCGCTGTTGGTTTGATCGCCGTTAGGGACAGACGGACAATTGTCGCAGGTGTCAGGCCGCCCATCCCCGTCGCCATCAGGGAGGGAGGGTGGCGGGGGCGGCGATAGCCCTATACCGCCCAGGTCGTGCACGAAAACGTCCACGGTCGAGTTGGTGTCGCCTGGCACAAGGTTCGAGGCGGAGGACTCGAAGGCAATCAACTGGCCGCTTGCGTCAATAGAAGGCAAGTTGCTACTGCCACCTCCCTGCGCACCCGAGTTGTCCACACTTACCATGGCGGTCGCCGCGGTCTGGCGGTCGTGAAGGAAGATATCAGACCAGTTGTTATCGTCCTCCTGCACGAGATTTGAGGCCCAGGACCTGAAGGCGACGAACCGGCCGTCACCATTGAGGGCGGGTATCGTCGCTGAGGACCGGTTGCCCTGGCAGCCGAAGCTGTCCACACTGACCACTTCTGTTGTGCCCATTAACCGGTCGCGCACGAAGACGTCCGCCGAACCGTTGCTGTCCCAAGGGACCAGGTTGAACGCGCCGGATGTGAACGCGATGAAGCGGCCATCGGCGCTGATGGCCGGCAAGGAGGAAGCGCCGCCGGTCCCCTGGTTGCCGGAACTGTCTACGTTGACCAGGACGGTCGAGACTGCGCCCGGCTCGTCGAAGACGGCGTCTGCATCGCTGTCGCGGTCGTGTACAAAGACGTCCCACTCGCCGTTAGCGTCTCCCGACACGAGGTTGGAGGCGGCCGACTCGAAGGCGACGTAGCGTCCGTCTCCGCTGATATCGGGGCGCTCGCTGAATGAGTCCCCTTGAGCGCCGAAGCTGTCCACGCTGACCATGGTGGTTGCCCCGGTCTGGCGATCACGCACGAAGATATCTGCCACACCATTGGCATCCCCTGACGCCAGATTGGAGGCGTAGGACTCGAAGGCGACGAACCGGCCGTCGGCGCTGACGGCGGGTCGGTGACTGGTGGCGTTGCCCTGGCCGCTGGCGCTGTTGACGCTCACAAGCTCTGTTACGCCCATTAGCCGGTCGCGCAGGAAGACATCCTTGGCGCCGTTGGTGTCCCCGGGGACCAGGTTGGATGCGTTAGAGGAGAATGCAACGAACCGGCCATCGGAACTCATGTCCACGCCCCACTCGCCGCTGTAATCGTTCCCCTGGTTGCCCTCGCTGTCCACGCTGACCCTGGTCGTGGCACTGGTCTGGCGGTCGTGAACGAACACGTCCTTGACGCCGTTCGTGTCCCCCGCCACTAGGTTTGAAGCCGAGGAAGCAAAGGCAACGAACCGCCCGTCGGCACTAATGACCGGCGCTCGACTTTCGCCACCGGTACCCTGATTGCCAGCGCTGTCAACGCTGACACGCTCGGTAGTGCCTGCAGAAGCGTTAGCCGATGGACTGGCCACGAGCACCAGGGCCAGCAGCGCAATAAGGGGTAGCCGTGAGCGCTTCATGGCACATACTCCGGCCCGAGGTCGGCCGTATCGGCGCAACCCAATTATACACCCATGTCAGACCCCGACTGTCCCGCCGCCGCTGTTAGGCGGGCGTCAGACGTAGCCCATCATCTCGGTTTTGACGTCGTAGTGCTGTGAGCGTTCATCGAACCGAGAGAGCAGAAGCCTGGCCTTTGGAGGCACGACCGCTTTCTCGTAGTCTTCTCCTGCAAAGGTCCGAACAGCCTCTACTGAATCAAACCACATGATCGTGACGAACTCGACCTCACCACCTAGACTCCTGCGCAAGAGCTGAATCTCACGGTAACCGGCAATCCGCCGGTCTCGTATCCCAGTCAGAATCTCGCCCTTGAGCAACGCTTCGTAGGCTTCGGCGTCTGCTGGAGCTGTCCAGCCGTGCCAAATTCGACAGATCATGGTCAAGCCATCCCAGTGAATTCATGCTTCGTGGCTGCGAATCGTCCTTGCGGGCATTGTTCGCCCCAGGCTGGGCGGCCGTCAACGGGTCTGAAGCAGCCTAGCGAGCCAGGGCGGCCTGCGGACTCCCGGTGATCGCGCTGAGCTCATCCAGCACATCGAAGTGCCGGATCTGGAAGTCTGAGAAGGCCGGATTCGAGGTCAGACCAGCGACCATCTGGCTATTCAGGTAGCCCTCCGCGTCTGTTCGGGTGGCGAAGATATGGAATCCGCCCAGAGTTGACCCTTCTCGAATCCATGTCTTCGACACAAGGCCCCCAACGCCCCTCATGGCATTGGCGTAGTCGGTGAAAGGGGCCTTCAGGTCGTCGAGGCTTGCCGAGGACGTGAAGGTAATCAGCACTGCATGCATGCCACTGTCCTCCGTAGCTGCTTCGCCCTGCTTGCGTCCGAGTAAACGGTCCAGAATGCCCATGACGCCCCCTTTCGGCTAGTCGGTTCGACAACGGCATTGTGCGCCTGGGCCGGGCGGCTGTCAACGAGGGCGTGGGCGAGCGCTGCCGTCGACGGAAGATTCGAAGCTCGCCGAGTGGAAGACGCTACCAGGTGAAGCGCCCAGTGGTAAGTGCCTCACGCACGAAGCGTTTCGCGGAGTCTTCGGACCACCCGGCCCGAACCAACTCCTCTACGATCTCCTGCTCCGTCTTGCCTTTGGCGAGGGCAGCAGCCACCACTTTCGCCATCTCGTCGGTGGCCTGTTCCTCGTCATGCTCTTGCTGCGACGACTTCGCTGTCATACCTGGATGCCCCCTTGTTAGTATGCCCTGCCAGCGGAATTCTGACTCAACCCTGGCGAGTTGTCAATCAACCTGCCCATCGACTTCTGAACGGCCACCAGTGCCGCCGCGATTGTGCGCCTGGGCTGGATGGGTGTAAACGGGGACATCGATCGCCGCATCAGACCAGCGGCGGGGTGGGCGCTGAGAGACGTTTTGGGGCCACTGCGGGTCCGTGTGCCCCAGTCGGCTTCACCTACGGGCGTTTGTCAGTCGCGCCTCGTCTTTCTCGGTCGGCGGCCACGTCCGCCTCCATATGCTCGCGGGTGGTATCTTGCTCCGCTTGCGTTTGGCCTATGCCCCGGGGCAAACTCGGGGGCGCTGCTTTTGGTTTCCCTTGACGGCGGAACAGGCGCTTGAGAAATCTCATCTGGACACTCCAATCCCTCCCATTTTAACTTGGTGACGCCCCGACAGTCACCGCTCCCGACGAACGGCGTCCTAGTTCGGGGTCCATTTCACTTCGGGACGGGGTTCGCGGCCCGTCCGTCAGGGCCATGTAAACGCGAGGTAATACACCCGCCCTGGAGTCTAGTAGCGGCGCGAGGAACCGGCGGGTTCCCGCCGGAAGCAATCGCTGCAGTACACCGGGCGGTCGCCACGGGGCTGGAAGGGGACTTCTGTCTCCTTGCCGCAGTCGTCACAGAGGGCGGGATACATCTGTCGCTCCCGCCGGCCATAACCGCCTTGACCGCGTTCGCTGCGGCGCGCTTGACGGCAGGGCAGACAGCGCTTGGGGTCGTTGTAGCCCTTTTCAGCGTGGTACCCCTGATCGTCAGCACTGAAGGTAAAGATCTGACCGCAATCGTGACAGGCAAGAGATCGGTCTTGATAACTAATCGGTGACCTCCATCCAGCTATGAAGTTGGCGATGGCTCGGTCACCGAAATTCAGAACGCTGGAGAGCGTTCCCGTCGAGAACTAAACGATCACCACTTCGGGGAGCATATCACGGGATGGGTGAATGGGCAACGGCGCGTACTCGCACAACCCTATCCGATGGCGTCGCTGTTGCCAGACTCACGACCCACCTTGGCCGCGAATTGCCTGCAGGTTTCCTGTTGGCCCGGGTTCATGACGCGGGCCCCTGTTGCCCACCGCCGCAATTGTGCTCCTGGGCTCGGTAGCTGTCGACGGTGCTGACCCTGGACGCGCCCTCCCAGCCCGCATACCATGATCGGGAGATGCGCATCGTCATCATCTCCGACGTGCACGCCAACCTGGTCGCCCTGGAGGCGGTGTTGCGGCACGCCGAGGCCCAGGGCGCCACCGATGGCTTATGGTGCATGGGCGACACCGTGGGCTACGGCCCCCAGCCCCCGCAGTGCATCGCCAGGCTGCGGGAGCTCCGCGCCATAGCGGTGGCCGGCAACCACGACCGCGCGTCCACGGGGATGATGGACACCGAGGAGTTCAACCCCGACGGCGCCACCGCCGCCCTCTGGACGCGGGCCCAGCTCCCCCAGGGCGACGCCGCATTCCTGGACGCCCTTCCGGAGACGGCGTACGTATTGCCGGGAGAGGACCCCGACCTCAAGGTGGGGACGTCGGAGGCCGACTTCACACTTGTGCACGGCAGCCTGCGCTCGCCCATCCGGGAGTACCTCCACTCCCATGACGCGGCCCTGGCCCACCTCGAGCGCCAGGAGACGCCCTTCTCTCTGATCGGCCACACCCACGTCCCTACGCTGGTCGTGCAGGGCCAGGAGTTCCCTCATGGGTGCGAGTTGTACTACCTGGAGGACGGTACCCGCTTCGAACTGAGCCGCGAGCGAAAGCTCGTCATCAACCCCGGTAGCGTCGGCCAGCCCCGCGACGGCGATCCGCGCGCCTCCTACGCCGTCTACGACACCGAGTCGGAGACGGTCACACTGCACCGCCTGGAGTACGACATAGCGGCCACCC
Source organism: Dehalococcoidia bacterium (assembly GCA_034411955.1). Lineage (GTDB taxonomy): Bacteria > Chloroflexota > Dehalococcoidia > SM23-28-2 > RBG-16-64-32 > DAOUMF01. The sequence continues at coordinate 7,426 of DAOUMF010000122.1, read as the reverse complement.
AGAAGCTGATGGAGGCGGCTGGCCTCCCCCGCTGGCTCATCGAGCGACTGGCCCTGGGACGCTAGCCGACGTTCGCCTGGAACCAGGCCCAGTACTCCGGCCAGTCCGGCAGGGGCATCCAGGACGGACGCGTGTAGTAGATGGAGCCCGTCGCGGCGAACGCCTCGATGGGATTGGTGGGAGTGATGGTGCTGGTGGCGCCGCTGCTTGTGCTATAGGTCAGCGTCCGCCCCTCGTACACGTACAGCGAGTCCACCGCGGACCACGGCTGGTTGATCGTCTGGCGCACCTGATCGTCGCTGCCAATCTGTCGCCAGCCCGTCGCCTCCATGAAGGAGCGCATCTGCGGCTGGAGCAGCGCCAGCGCGTACTCGTCCGCGCTCACGTTGCGGAACTGGTAGGCGTGCAGTATCTCATGCCCGATGGACATACTGGTGGCGCCCACGCTGAGCACGACCTGGTTGCTGGCGTGATAGCCCCCTGGTCCCTGGTCGGAGTTCGTGTAGTAGGTCATGGGGTGATCGCCGTAGGGCTGCCAGCCGCCCAGGGTCCGGCCCTGGTTGTTGGAGACGAAGGCGAGGGAGCCGTGAGCGTGAGCGACAACGGCGGAGATGACCGTGTCCGGTAGGCGGTCCACAGCGCTGATCACCGCCTGGACGTTGGCCACCTGGGACGCCTCATTGGGGCCCCAGTCCTGGCCCTCGAGGACGATGCGCACCCCGTAGGCATCGCCGGCTTCCGCGGCCAGGCGGGCGGCTTCGGGCTGAGACGGCGATGCGGGAGCGGGCGGCACCGGCGTGGGCCCCGCCGACCAGGAACTGGCGGCGGTCCTCGGTGCCTGCACGCTGGAAGAGGTGGGCTCGGGAACGGCCACGGCGGCAGTGATCTCGATTCCCGGCGAGGCCTCCGCAGTCGGCTCATCTTCTCGCGGAGTCGCGATGGCGTACTCTGACTCCGGTGTCGCTGAAGGCGAGACCGTCGGCTCAGCGGAAGGAGGCGTCTCATCCGGCAGAGACGCCGGACCCTCGCGGTCGCTGCCGGAAGGGGACTGGGCAGCGATGGCGCCCACGGCGATCAGGAAGAGGACAAACAGAATAGCGGCGATGCCGATGAGGAAGCCGCGAGAGGAGGAGCGCCTACGACGGGGGGCACCGCCGTTGTCACTGAAATCGCTGTGCTCCCCGTGCCAGGTGGGGTGCCGGCCCCTGGCCATACGGTCGTCCTCCCTTTTGGGCTCGTCCCGGGCTCCGGCGCTGTCGCAACCGCTGCTCTCGGTTCCACTGCCGCCGGCGTTTCGCTGCTTGAGTCGACGGGCTTCGGGAGAGCCGTATTACTTCTGGGATGTGGCTGGAGGTCTGCCCTCAGTACGCCGGAGGGTCGTGACCTCCAATTCCACCGTAGGACAACCGAATCTAAACGTCAGTTAACAGAAGGTTAAGGTTAGCCGGTATTCAATAACCTGTGACGCCCAATTGTTGCCTCGTTCTCCTCAGTCACCCGTTCCCGATATAATTCGGGGAGTCCCATGAACGAAGTGAACGTCGTCCTCGCCCTCGGCCTGCCCGAGGATCTGGCCGCTCCCATCCGCCGGGTCAGCCCGCGCCTGCGGGTGGTCTCCCTCTCCTGGGAGCAGCGACGGCTGTACCGCGGCGGGCGCCCCGTCTGGTGGATGTACGCCGAGGAGCGCGGACCAGAGGAGGAGACGGAGGACGAGGCCAGGGCTAACCTGGCCGCCATCCTGGCCGAGGCGGAGGTGCTGTTCACCTCAACCGTGATCCCGCCCGACATAGCCGCACACGCGCCCAAGCTGCGATGGGTGCAGATCACCGCCGCTGGCGTCGAGGGGCTGCTGGACAGCGAGCTGGTCTCCGCCCGAAGGCGGATCACCCTCACCACCGTCAGCGGCATCCACGCCGTACCCATCGGCGAGTTCGTCATGGGCACGATGCTCGCCTTCGCCAAGGGGCTGCCCGCGGCGATGCGAGCCCAGGGCGAGCGCGCCTGGCAGCCCTACCTCGCCGAGGAGCTCCACGGGAAGACGGTGGGCATCCTGGGGCTGGGGGCTATCGGCAGCTACGTGGCCAAGCTGGCCAAGGCCGACGGCATGCGGGTCCTGGCCATCCGTCGTTCCGCCCGGGCACGCGTAGCCGGCCAGAAGTCAGGGATCACGGACGTGGACGAGCTGCTGCCCCCGTCCGATCTCCCCTACCTGCTATCGCAGGCCGACTACCTGGTGATCGCCGTGCCCCTGACGCCCGAGTCCCGCGGCCTCATCGGGGAGCGAGAGCTGCGGACGATGCGGCCTACGGCGCGCCTCATCAACATCTCTCGCGGGGCCGTCATCGACGAGGCGGCGCTGGTGCGGTCCCTCAAGGAGGGATGGATCGCCGGGGCCGCCCTGGACGTGTTCGAGCGGGAGCCCCTGCCCCGGGACAGCGAGTTGTGGGGGATGGACAACGTCATCCTCACGCCCCACATCAGCGGCGGCACGCCGGTATACATGGAGCGCGCGGTGGCCCTGTTCTGCGACAACCTGCGCCGCTATCTGGCCGGGGAGCCCCTGCGCAACGCCGTCGACATCAAGCGGGGGTACTGAGCGTGATCCCGCACTCCATAATGGCTAGGCCATGCGATATGCCGATCTGACCTACGAAGAATTGCGCGATCTCGGGCCCCAGGTGCGAGCGGTCTTCATCCCGCTGGGATGCACGGAACAGCAGGGGCCGCACCTGCCCACCGACTTCGACACCTGGATGATCGCCAGGCTGTGTGAGGACATCGCGGAGCGATTGCAGCAGGAGCACGGCGAACTGGTATTGGTGATGCCGACCCTGCCCTTCGGCCCGACGCCTGAACACACGGGGTTCGGATTCGGCTACGTCAATCTTCGCCAGTCGACGCACGAGGCGCTGGTTGAGGACGTGCTGGAGAGCCTGGCCGCCCAGGGATTCGGAACACTGGTGGTCTGGCGGGGTTGCGGTCAGCACGACCTGAAAGTGGTCATCGACCGGTTCAGCGCCTCGCATCAGGGCTGCGCCGCCTATCAGCCGGTTATCGACCATGGGGCCATCTGTGACACCGCTTTTGGTCGCCAAATCCCCGGCGGCCACGCCGATTCCTTTGCTACCTCCATCCGCCTATACCTGAACAAAGAAGCCGTCCGCATGGACAAAGTTCGCATGTCCAGGTTGCAGCCCTTCGATTGGGGCGGTCAGCTCGATTTCTCCGCCGTCTCGGACACCGGCGTCGTGGGCGATCCCACGCAGGCCAGCGCGGAGGCCGGAGCCACGATCTGGGAGCTGTGTGTCCGGGAGGGCATCCGGCTCACGAGGCTCCTCCTGGAGGGCCGCGCCGACCAGGTGAGCGAGAGGTGGCACTTCCTTCCGTGATCGTGCGCGTGTGCCTCGTGACGCCGCAGCGCGCCCTGGCGCGAGGGCGGTGAAGGCTTGACGGTGGCGGGCTGAAGCCCGCCGCTGCATTTTCCTCTGGCCTAGGGCGCAATCGCTACCAGCCTAGGGGCCTCCGGCTGGCTCTCCGCGTGTAGCGCCGAGTTGAGCACCTCGTCCACGTGCTCCACCAGCATGAAGTCCAGCTCCCGCCGCACCTCCTCGGACACCTCCGTCAGGTCGTTCTCGTTCTCGTCGGGCAGGATGACGTGCTTGATGCCCGCGCGGTGAGCGGCCAGCACCTTATCGCGGACGGAGCCCACGGGCAGGACCTTTCCCCGCAGAGTGATCTCGCCCGTCATCGCTGTGTCCTTGCGCACCGGCCGCCGGGTGATAGCGGACACCAGGGCGCTGGCGATGGTCACCCCGGCCGAGGGCCCGTCCTTGGGGATAGCGCCCGCGGGGACGTGGATGTGGATGTCGTGCTTGTCGAAGAACGTGGCCGGGATCTCCAGCAGGGAAGCCCGAGAGCGGGCGTAGGTGAGGGCGGCCTGGGCCGACTCCTGCATCACCTCGCCCAGCTTGCCGGTGAGGATGAGCCGCCCCTTGCCCGGCACTGGGGTGGCCTCTACGAACAGCACGTCGCCGCCAGTCATGGTGGCGGCCAAGCCCGTGGACACCCCCACCTCGTCCTTCTCCTCGGCCAGTTCCCAGCGGAACCGCGGCGGCCCCAGGAAGTCGGAGATGTTCTCATCCCCCACGGTTACCGGCTCGGCCTCTCCCTTGGCCACCCGCCTCGCGATGCCGCGGCAGACGGCGCCCAGCTCTCGCTCCAGGTTGCGGACTCCCGCCTCCCGGGTGTAGGAGCGGGTCAGCTCCAGGATGGCGTCGCCGGTCACGGTGAGCATCTTCCGCGGGATCCCGTTCTCCGTCACCTGGCGTGGAAGCAGATAACGCTTGGCGATCTCCAGCTTCTCGTGCTCCGTGTAGCCGTGCAGCTCGATGACCTCCATGCGGTCGCGCAGTGGGGCGGGGATGGGATCCTGGAGGTTGGCTGTCGTGATGAAGAACGTCTTGGACAGGTCAAAAGGCACGTCCAGGTAGTGGTCGGTGAAGGTGTGGTTCTGGGCCGGGTCCAACACCTCCAGCAGCGCCGAAGCCGGATCGCCGCGGAAGTCCACCCCCAGCTTGTCCACCTCGTCCAGCATGAACAGGGGATTGCTGGAGCCGGAGCGGCGGACCTCCTGGATGATCCGGCCCGGCAGAGCGCCCACGTAGGTGCGCCGATGGCCGCGAATCTCCGCCTCGTCGTGGATGCCGCCCAGGGACATGCGGATAAACTTGCGGCCGAGGGCGCGGGCGATGGACTGGCCGAGGGAGGTCTTGCCGGTGCCCGGCGGCCCCACGAAGCAGAGGATGGGCCCACGGGTCTCCCCCGCCTTCAGTTGGCGCACCGCCAGGAAATCCAGGATGCGCTGCTTCACCTTCTCCAGCCCGTAGTGGTCCTCGTTGAGGATCTGCTCAGCGCGGGCGATGTCCAGGTTATCCTCCGTGCCCACCTTCCAGGGCAGGTCGGCCAGCCACTCCAGGTAGGTACGCGCCACCTGGTACTCCGGCGAGATCGAAGGGATCGTCGTCAGCCGCTGCATCTCGCGGTCGGCCTCCTTGCGCGCCTCCTCCGGCAGATCGGCCTCGTCCAGTCTCTTCTTCAGTTCGCTCAGCTCGGGAGTTATCTCTCCCTCGCCCAGCTCTTTCTGGATCGCCTTCAGTTGCTCCCGCAGGATGAACTCCCGCTGCCGTTTGTCCAGCTCGTCCTTGACCTGCGAATGGATCCGGGACTCCACCTCCAGAACCTCCTGCTCGTGGCGCAGGAGGTCGATGATCAGTCGCAGGCGCTTGTGGGTGTCCAGTTCTTCCAGGGCCTGCTGCCGCTGCTCCGGGGTGACGTGAAGGTTGGCGGCGATGAAGTCGGCCAGAGAGGAGGGCTCGGTGACATTGCCGACGGCCGCTGCCAGCTCATTGGGCAGCGCTTCCGACATCTCCACGATCTGCTGGAAGGTGGCGACGGCGTTGCGCATCAGAGCCTCCGCCTCCAAGTCCGCCTTGACCTTGTCTTCCAGCCGCTCCACTCGGGCCCGCATCCAGGGCTCGGACTGGACAAGCTCCTGCAAGCGGATACGGGCTACGCCCTGCAGGATGGCGTGCACCGTGCCGTCAGGGGCTTTGGCCATGCGCACGATGGTGGTGGCGGTGCCGACGTCATGCAGCTCACCGTTGTACTGCCCTTCCTCGGGGCCTGCCTGCTGCGCGAACACGCCCAGCACCTGCACTTCGGCGGCGGCGGCGTCGTTCACCGCTTTGATGTCCTTCTCCTCCGTCGCCAGCACCGGCATGAGCTGCTGGGGATACATCACGGTGGAGCCGCTGCCGATGACGGGGATGACATCTGGAATGCGCATCTGGGGCTTCTCGTCCTGGGAGGCAGCCTGCGCCGGTCGCTCCTTCACTTGGCCCTTCCTAGTCCGTTGACTCATGACCCCGGCTTCATCTCCAAATTCATAGAGCCGTGTCCGCTGCGGCTAGCGGATGACGATCCTGACTGGGCGGTCCGCGCGGCGACGAACCTTCGGCAGCGCGATCTCCAGCATCCCCCGCGAGTACTCCACCCGCGCCTTGTCTGGAGCCACCTCAGTAGGCAGGAGCAGCTCGCGGCGGAACGGGCCGTGGCAGATCTCCATCTGCGCGTAAAGACGCCCGGGGCGGCGCGCGCTGGGCCTCCTCTCCCCGCTTACGACCAGCTTCCTCCCGTCCACGATGATCTCCACCTCCCCCTCCAAGATGCCGGCTATCTCCGCCACCACCACCACCTCCCGCTCCGTCTCGTAGACGTCAACCGCTGGCTCGATGACCGGGGGACAGAAACGGGGAGACCCTGGCGGGCCCAGAACCTGCCGCCAGGCCTGCTCCATGCGCTCGCGGATGCGCTCGAAGTCGGCGAAGATGTCCGCTGTTCGCTCCTTCATGGCCGCCACCTCCGGATCATGGCCCCCATCAACTCCACAACCATCTCCACCTCCACGGCGATGTTGAACGGCGGCTCCCCCACGCCCACGGAGCTGCGGGCCTGCCTGCCGGCAGGCAGGCGTGGGCGCGCCTATCACCGAACAACGATAGCAGTAAGGACGATGCCTCGTCCACCACAGGTGCTGTCCGGCCGCGCGTTGGCGGCAGTTCCAGCCCCATCTCCTTCACCGGGGCGAGGACGCCGGACACGCCTAGCGCCTCCCGCGACGAGACTGGCTCCGTGATGGCGCACCACCTTTGGCTGCCCTTGCCTTCGCCTCGGCGGGAGCGCCGCGGGCGGACCCGGACCGCCCCTTAGTCGTGGCAGCCGCACCGCGCGCCGGCGCCTTTTCCTTCGCCGGGGCCCGCGCCTTGCCTTCACCGGCACCAGCCTGCGGCCGTGCGCCTGCCGAGCGCCCCTTGGCCGCGGCAACCGCACCGCGCGCCGGCGCCTTCCCCTTCGCCGCGGGCCGCGCCTTGCCTTCGCTGGCACCAGCCTGCGGCCGTGCGCCCGCCGAGCGCCCCTTGGCCGCGGCAACCACACCGCGCGCCGACGCCTTCCCCTTCACTGGGGGCCGCGCCTTGCCTTTGGCTGCGACCTGCCGCCCGGCGCCCCTCTTCGACCTCGTCGACTCCTTCCGGGCGCCGGCCCGGCGCTTGGGCTCCTCGCTCACGCCGGTGGGCAGCGAGCCCTCCTCCTTGTAGCCTCCGGTCATGTCGACGACGGTGACAGCCGCTACCTTGTCCCCTTCCTCCACGTCCATCAGGGTGACGCCCTGCGTGGGCCGCCCCTGGAGCGATATCTCCTCCACCGCAGTGCGCAGGACGATGCCGCCCTCCGAGATGAGCATCAACTCCTGCTTGGGGTCGACCATGCGCGCGGAGATCAGGCCACCCGTCTTGGGGTTGGTCTTGAAGGTGATGACGCCCTGCCCGCTGCGGCCTTGCAGCGGGTACTCCCCGACGGGCGTGCGCTT
>DAOUMF010000121.1:0-11621 GCA_034411955.1 Dehalococcoidia bacterium | reverse complement strand
ACCCGCGCCTCGTGGAGCGCTTCGAGCTGTTCATCGCCGGCCGCGAAGTCGGCAACGCCTACTCCGCGCTCAACGACCCGCGGGAGCAGCGAGAGCGCATGCTCAGCCAGGCCCGCCTTCGCGCCGCCGGCGCCGAGGAGGTGGAGCTGGCCGACGAGGAGTTCCTCGTCGCCCTGGAGCACGGCATGCCCCCCTGCGGCGGCCTCGGCATCGGCATCGACCGCCTGGTCATGGCCCTCACCGGCCAGCCCTCCATCCGCGAGGTCATCCTCTTCCCCCACCTGCGCGAGAGGGGCCAGCCGTGAACCGACGAGGACCAGCCTGCCCCACCTGGCATTCTCAGCCCTTCCCGCTTTGTCATTCTGAGCGCTTCACATTTTGTCATTCTGAGCGAAGCGAAGAATCTCAAGCTGCCGACTTCAGTCGGCAGTGCAGCCTCCCCCACCTGCGCGAGAGGGACCAGCCGTGAACCGCCACTTCACCGCCACCGGCTTCGTCGTCCAGGGCGACCGCACCCTCCTCCACTGGCACCAGCGCCTCCAGCAGTGGATGCCACCCGGCGGCCACATCGAGCCCGACGAAGACCCCGTCCAGGCCGTCCTCCGCGAGATCCGCGAGGAGACGGGCGTGACCGCCGAGGTCATCCCCTCAGTCCCAGCCCTGCCCTTCGCCTACCCCGGCCAGGTCCAGCCCCCGTTCACCATCCTCCTTGAGGACAGCCCCGCGCCCGGCGAGCCCCCCCAGCACATCGACCTCATATACTTCTGCCGATTGGCCGACCGGGCCGCCCACGATCCGTCCCTCGCCAACCTCCACTGGGTGGACGAGGCCGCCCTTCGCTCCGACCAGCCGCTCGACCTCGCTGACAGTGGCGTCGCCGTCCCCATCGCCGAGGACGTGCGCCTGCTGGCCCTGAAGGCGATCGAGGCGGCGCGGGAGGAGGGGTAGGGCCACCATGCTCTCCATCCAGTTCGTCCGCGAAAACCCGGAGGAGGTCCGTCGTGGCCTCGCCCGCCGCGGCGCTACCGACGCTTCCCTGGACGACATCATCGCCCTCGACGCCCAGCGCCGCCGCACCCTCCAGGACGTGGAGTCCATCCGCGCCGAGCGCAACGCCCTGTCCAAGGAGATCGGCGAGCTGGCCCGAGTTGCCAAGACCGCCGAGACGAAAGAGGCCAAGCACGCCGACCACCGCCGCTCTGACCTGGTCGCCCGCTCCTCCTCCCTCGGCGAAAAGCTAGACAGCCTCGAAAACGAGCTCCGCGACGTGGAAGCCCACCTGCGCGCGCTGCTCCTCCAAGTGCCCAACCTGCCCGCAGACTCCGTCCCCGACGGCCCCGACGAGTCGGCCAACGTGGTGCTCCGAACGGAAGGAGAGCCCATCGAGCCCACGTTCCACAAGCCCCACTGGGAGCTGTCCGCCTCAGGCGGACTGGGCATCATCGACTTCGAGCGCGGCTCCAAGCTCGCCGGCTCCCGCTTCTACATCCTCAAGGGCGCCGGCGCCCGCCTCCAGCGCGCCCTCATCACCTTCATGCTCGACCTCCACCTCCGCGACGGCCGCTACACCGAACTCTACCCACCGGCCATGATCAAGGAGGAGAGCATGCTGGCGGCGGGGCAGCTCCCCAAGTTCGCCGACAACCTGTACCACGACGCCGAGGAGGACTACTGGTTCATCCCCACCGCCGAGGTGCCCCTCACGAGCATCCACCGCGACGAGATCCTGGAGCCGGGCACTCTCCCCCTCAACTACGTCGCCTACACCCCCTGCTTCCGCCGCGAGAAGATGTCCGCCGGTCGCGACGTCCGCGGCATCAAGCGCGGCCATCAGTTCGATAAGGTGGAGCTCTGCAAGTTTGTGGAGCCGGATCAGTCCGCCGAGGCCCTCCACGTCCTCGTCCGCGACGCCGAGTCCGTCTGCCGCGCCCTCGGCATCCCCCACCGCGTCGTCCAGCTCTGCACCGGCGACCTCGGCTTCAACGCCGCCGAGGCCTACGACATCGAGTTGTGGGCCCCCGGCTGCCGCGAGTGGCTGGAGGTCTCCTCCTGCTCCAACTGCACCGATTTCCAGGCCCGCCGCGCCAACATCCGCTACCGCAGTGAGAAAGGCGCCCGCCCCCAGCACCCCCACACCCTCAACGGCTCCGGCCTCGCCCTCCCCCGCACCCTCATCGCCGTCCTGGAGAACTACCAGCAGCCCGACGGCTCCGTGGTGCTGCCCGAAGCCCTCCGCCCCTACATGGGCGGCCTGGACGTGATCCGACCCTAGCGGCCTCCACCATAGAGGGCCGTTCGCCGGGCGACACGAGCCCGCAGCGCCTCCCGGGCGAAGTGCTATCATGAATTTGCCATGCGCATCCTCGCCGTAGATATGGGCACCGGCACCCAGGACATCCTCCTCTTCGATTCCACCCAGCCGGTCGAGAACGCCCTCCAGATGATCATGCCCTCGGCCACGGAGATCGCCGCCGGCCGCATCCGCGCCGCCACCCAACAGCGCCGGCCGGTCGTGCTCACCGGCGTGACTATGGGCGGCGGCCCCTGCCACTGGACCCTCGATCGCCACCTGCAGGCCGACCTCCCCGCCTACGCCACCCCCAAAGCGGCCCGGACCTTCGACGACGATTTGGACAGCGTCCGGCGCATGGGCGTCACCCTCGTCTCCGAGGACGAGGCGGCCCGCACCGACGGCGAGCACGTCCGCCTGCGCGACCTCGACCTGGACGCCGTCCGTGCCGCCTTCGCCGCCTTCGACGTCGACACGCGCTTCGGCGGCCTCGCCCTCGGTTGCCTCGACCCCGGCGCCTCGCCCCCCGGCTACTCCGACCGCCTCTTCCGCTTCGACCACCTCCGCCGCGTCGTCGCCGCCCGCAACGACCTCCGCGCCTTCGCCTACCTCCCCCACGAGCTGCCGGAGTACCTCACCCGCGCCCGCTCCCTGATCGCCGCCGCAGACGCCGACGCGCCCACCGTCTTCCTGGACACCGGGCCCGCCGCCGCCCTGGGCGCCCTCCAGGACCCCCAGGTCTCCGCTCACCAAGAGCAGCTCGTCCTCAACCTCGGCAACATGCACGCCCTCGCCTTCCACCTCCGCGGCACCCGCATCCGCTCCCTCTACGAGCACCACACGGGCGAGGTCACCGCCGACCAGCTCGTGGACTTCACCCAGCGCCTCATCGCCCGCACCCTGCCCCACGAGGACGTGTTCGACACCAAGGGCCACGGCGTCTACTACGCGGACCCCCCCGCTCATCCTGAGCTTGTCGAAGGACCTGAGCCTGTCGAAGGGCGAGCGGGCAGCCCCTTCCTGGCCGTCACCGGGCCCCAGCGCGGCAAGCTACGCGGCAGCGCCCTCGACCCCTACTTCGCCGTCCCCCACGGCGACATGATGGTCTCCGGCTGCTTCGGCCTCCTCTGGGCCTTCGCCGAGAAGCACCCCGACCATCGGGACGAGATACTGGCCGCGCTGGGGATCCGCGGGACGGAGGCGGTGTAGCGAAGCGCCCCGCCGCGTTGACAGCCGCCGCCCTTTTCGGGCAGTATCACTCCAGGTGGGCGCACGAACAGGAGGAGAGCCCATGCCCAGCCAGCAGCTTCAGATGATCATCCAGGTGATGAGGTCCGTGCCAAGTTTGCACAAGGCGAGCGTAGAGCAGCGCCGCGCAGCCATGGAAGGGGGCGCTGCCATGTTCAGGCTCGCGGAGGATGTACGGTGCGAACCGGTGGATGCGGGCGGCGTCCCCGGTGAGTGGATCAGCGCCCCCGGCGCGGACGCCCAGCGCGTCATCTACTACCTCCACGGCGGCGGCTACTCGATGGGCTCCATCAAGACGCACCGCGAGATGGTCTCCCGCATCGCCCGCGCGTCCGCAGCCCGTGCCCTCGCCATCGACTACCGCCTGGCCCCGGAGCACCCCTTCCCTGCCGCCGTCGAAGACTCCACCGCCGCCTATCGCTGGCTCCTCTCCACCGGCGCTGACCCCGCTCGACTGGTCATCGCCGGTGACTCCGCCGGCGGCGGACTCACGGTCGCCACCCTCGTCGCCCTGCGCGACGCCGGAGACCCGCTCCCCGCCGCAGCCGTGTGCGTCTCACCCTGGGTCGACATGGAGGGCATCGGCCAATCCGTGACCACCAAGGCCGAGCTCGACCCCATGTTCGGCCGCGAGGACATTCTCGAAGGAGCGAACGACTACCTTGGCGGCGCTGACCCCCGCACCCCCCTCGCCGCCCCCCTCTACGCCGACCTCACCGGCCTGCCCCCGCTGCTCATCCACGTGGGCGAGGCGGAGACGCTGCTCGATGACTCCACCCGCCTCGCCGAGCGCGCCAAAGCGGCCGGCGTGGACGTCACCCTCGAGGTCTGGGACGACATGATCCACGTCTGGCACTACATGGCCGCCATCCTCCCCGAGGGCCAGCAGGCCATCCACCGCGTCGGCGAGTTCATCCGCGAGCACGTCGGCGCCAAGGCCACCGCGCGGTAGGGCGGCACATCAGATCGGGGACTGGCGGAGGGGGTGGGATTCGAACCCACGGTACCGCGAAAGCGGCACAGCGGTTTTCAAGACCGCCCCGTTCAACCACTCCGGCACCCCTCCGCAGACTAAGATAGCACGTCGGGCGGCTGCGGCCTCATCCCTTCTGGCCGCTCTTCATGGCTTCTTGCCCTCAGGGGGAAGGCCCGTGCAGCGGGCCTCTACTCGTGGCAGGCTGATGGGGCGTTGCTGAACGCCCACTCGAACAGCGTAATCGCGTCCTGGTACACATTGGAGCTTCCCAACACCGACACGATCAGCATTCTGCCGTCCCGCTCCGCCGCTGCCACGATAGTCTGCCCCCCGTTGTCCGTGAAACCGATCTTCACCCCCACCGACTCCGGATATAGGGACAGCAGCCGGTTGCCGTTCCACAGGGGCGGGCCGTCCCAGGCCGGCTGGTAGATTCGCGTACGCACGATAGCCGCCAGCTCTGCCTGTCGCATAAGCTCCCGGCCGAGCATGGCGATGTCGAACGCCGACGTGTACATGCCCGGATCGTCCAGGCCGTGCGGGTTTGTGAAGTGAGTATCGTGCAGCCCCAACTGCTCGACCTTGCCGTTCATCAATCCGACAAATGCCGACACACTGCCCCCGACGTGTTCAGCGAGCGCGATAGCAGCATCGTTCCCCGAAGGGAGGAGCATTCCGTACAGGAGATCTCGCACGCTGAGCTGCTGTCCGGGCTCTAGCCCCATAATGGTTGATTCTGTCGTCACCGCAAGCTCCGCCCCGTCCACGCGCACGTCGACCATCCGTGAGAGATCAGCCTCTTCCAGGGCAACAAGCGCGGTGGCGATCTTTGCCAGGCTGGCCGGGGCCCGTCGCTCGTGAGCGTTTTGATCGTACAGCAACGCTCCACACGGCTCCTCGATCATCGCTGCCGCTCGGCCCGTGATGTCACCCGGCCCTACGCTACCCACGTAATCGGGCTCGTCCTCAGCGCTCGCACAGGCGCCGCCGGAAATGCATGCCAATGAGGCCTGCGCGGCAGGCGTGCAGTCCTCGCCAGCCGGGCATTCTGTCGAAGCGCTGGTCTGATCACCGCTCTCGTCGGCCAGGTGCGAAACCAGCAGCAGGGCCCCAACCACCAGCACGACGGGAAGCGGGAGCCACCATCCCGGCCGGCTCGCCCCATCGTGGCGCGACGAAGACTCGTGTCCTGCTAGGTTCACCAACGCTCTCTAGTAAATAGAGATTGCGTCGATTTGGTTAATCGAGGGATTCCGCCTCCCTGAATTATTCTGGGATCAGGCGCCGCCAACGTGCTGCTCCAGGAACAGGCGCAATGCCGCGTTGAACAACGCGGGACGCTCCCACTGCGGCGAGTGCCCTGTCTCCGGTATGACCTGGACCACGGCGCCAGGGATAAGCTGCACCAGCTTGAGTGACCCTTCGATGAGCGCCGGCATGTCCAGGTCTCCGTAGATGATTAGGGTGTGCGTCTCGATGCCCTGAGCCCTGTCCTCCGTGCCCTCCCACCCGATGAGCCCGTCCCACGAGCCGATGAACGCGTCCACGGACATTCGCGAGAGGCGCTCCTTCGTCTCCGCCAGTCGCTCGGCAGGCATGTGCGGAGGCGGTGGAAGCGGGGGCTCTTCGTCGGCCACAGCAGCCATGCCCTGCGTCTCCGCCAGGTGCAATCGCCTGGCCCACCACGCTGCGCTGTCTGGGTCAGCGCTCAGGTCAAACCGGTACGCCGTATCGTGAAGCGTAAGCGACAGCAATTTCTGAGGGCTACGTAGCGCGATCTCCTGCACCACGCCGCCGCCCATGGAGTGACCAAGCAGGTGGAACCGCTCCAATCCGACCTCCTCTGCCAGCGCCTCCACGTCCTGCGCCATCTCCGGGATCGTGTAGACCGAGCGATCCCCTGGTGCCTCCGACCGCCCGTGTCCGCGCTCGTCCACGACGAGGAGGCGGTGCGTGCGCGAGAACTCCGGGATCTGGTGGCGCCAGTCTGTGATGTCGCCGGTATAGCCGTGGACCAAGACCAGCGGCTCCCCAGACTCGCCGTGCAGTTCGTAGTACAGGTTGACTCCGTTGACGGCCGCGAATGGCATATCGCTTTCACCTCGTCGAGAACGGCCAACGTGGGCCCGTTGTTTCGCCCATTTTGCGTATCAGGGACGTTCTCGGTCAATCCCGTACGGGCTTGGACTGGCCTGCCCGTCTAGTAGCGGATGTCGCGTCCCGGCCTTAACCACCATGCCGCGATCCCGAAAGATATCGGGATCAGAAGGGAGATCGGCGACAAGTCGAACGCGATGATCGCGATGCTTAGCCCGACCCGGACAGCGGCGAAGACGAAGAGGGTGGCGACCAGGAGTCGTAGGAAAACGGGTGCGTGCCGCATCAGGCCCGTGGCTGAAGCCGCCCAGGCGAGAAGAAGGAACACGGCTCCGAAGATCAGGAACCTTCTCGCGCCCATGGCATCTCCATTCGACGTCGCCGATCATTCGCTCCCGCGGCCGAGAGGCCGAACGCCGGAAGCAAACGCTCAGGCCCTGGACGACCCCAGTCTCGGGTCGCCCACCGCTCAGCAGATGACCGGCAGCCTTGTCGGCAGCAGGTCGAAGGTGGCGGGCACGGTGCCTACGGGCTCGCCGTCGGTCTCCACCGGCACCCGGGTCTCCGCCGTGACCTCCACATGGCGGGCCGTGCGGTAGTCCACATGAGGCAGGTCGACGAAGGCGCCGCTGCGCAGCTTGGTGAAGCCCCTGAGGCGCTGCAGCAGCCCAGCGTGGACAATCCGCACAACATCCAGCAAGCCATCATCCGGGCTGGCCGACGGCGCCGAGTGGATCCCTGCGCCCGAGTAGGAGCCGTTGGCGATCCAGGCGTTGTTCAGGATCACGGTCTCCGCAGGTCCGCCGTCCATAGAGAAAGACACCGGCTGGTCACGGTAGTGGAGCATGGCAACCGGGATGGCCCACAGGTAGGTAGCGACAGCCCCCAACCGCTTGGATGAGCGGTTCACCGACTGGCACGCTTCCGCCCCGAGGCCTATCTCCGCCTCGTTGATGAAGTAGCGTGTGGTTGGAGCACCCTCGAAGCTGAGGAAGCGCGCCCGCCCCACGTCCACATCGCGCCGCTGCCCGCGGGCCAGCACGGCGGCGGCCCCTTCCAGCGACCGAGGCACTGCGAAGCTGCGCAGGAAGTCGCTGCCCGTGCCGGCGGGGAGGACCCCCAGGGCCACCCCCGGTGGTACCGCCCCCTCCCGACCGACGAGGCCGTTCACCACCTCGTTCGTCGTGCCATCGCCACCAACAGCAACGACCACCTCGTACCGTCCCACCGCCTCGGCCGCCAGCCGCGTCGCGTCCTCCGGCGACTCGGTGAAGGCGGCGTGAAACGATGGGAGGATGGCACGCAGTCGCCTCTCCGTCTGGGGCCACTGCCCACTTGCCAATCCACGACCGGAGCGCGGGTTGACGATGAGAAGGTAGCCCGCGCTCACTCACCCGACTCCCCGGCGGATGCTTCGGCCTGAGAGCGGAAAGCCATCATGCGAGCGACGGCCTCCCGATAGGCGGCCACCTGGCGGCCGGTCTCCTTGCGGCTCCAGTCCAGAACGCCCCCCATCAGTCGCGCCGCCTCATCTGTCACTGCCCTTCCGGCCGACTCGCCGAAGAGCATCAGGTCGCTGCGGCGCCGCAGGAAGTCCTCCAGGGTCACAGCCATCTCCTGGCGCGCGGCGTGCACGGCCTCGACGGCCAGCACCGGGCAGCCGGGGCCCAGGGGCCGGAGCAGCTCGGGCTTGCGGACGGCGTGGCTCAACACCCGCACGTGTTCCGTCCCGTACACGGTCACCAGCCGTTTCGCCACCTCCTCGCTCATTTGCCATCCCTCGCGGAGGGCCGCCACCGCCTCCTTCTCGTATCGGGGAAAGTCGGCGGCCCCGCCGCCGGGCAGGGGCACGCGGGCCGTCCGGCACCGCCCCGGTCGTCTCGATATGCGTGCGCCCTCACGCTCGCTGACGTGGTCCACCAGATGCTGGGCCATGGCGCGGAAGGTCGTGAGCTTCCCACCGCAGATCGTGTACAGGCCAGGCGGCCCGTCCAGGATCTCATAGTCGCGAGGCACGCTCGAGGGGGCGCCCTCCTCGCGGACCAGCGGGCGTACACCGGCCCAGGTGGACACCACGTCGGACATCGACAGGCGCGTCGTAAACGTGCCGTTAGCCGCTTCCAGCACGTAGGCCACATCATCGTGGTCGGCTTCGACGGCGCCTGGATCGTCGACGTAGTCGGTATCCGTCGTGCCGATGTATGTGTGCTGGCCGTGAGGCATGGCGAAGAGGTCGCGACCGCTCCAGCCGAAGGCGACGACACCGTTGAGAGCGAGGCGGGCCCGCGGCACCACCAAGTGGATGCCCTTTGTGGGGCGGAGGAGCCTGGATTCCCCTGCCAGCGACCGCACCTGGTCGGTCCACGGGCCGGCCGCGCTCACTACCACGCTGGCACGTACAGTGCCCTCGCCGCCGCCGACCAGATCGCGGTAGTGGACGCCAGCAATGCGTCCGTCCGCCTTCTCCAGGCCCACCGCCTCCACATAGTTCACGGCCGCAGCCCCCTGCCTGACCGCTGAGAGAGCCACGGTCAGCGTCAGACGAGCGTCGTCAGTTACGGCGTCAAAGTAGCGGTAGGCAATGAGCAGGCCCTCGCTTCTCACTTGGGGCTCGGCCTCCAGCGTCTTCTCAGGCGAGAGCCCCCTGTGCCGGCCGATGCCGAGACCGCCCGCCAGCAGGTCATACCCCACCAGGCCAAACCGCAGGCGCAGCGGCCTGTGATGGCTCTCCGGATACAGGGGCAGTATGAACGGCGAAGGCCGCACCAGGTGAGGGGCCAGCCGCAGCAGCAGGCCGCGTTCGCGCAGCGCCTCCCGCACCAAGCGCATCTGTCCCTGGCGCAGGTACCGCAGCCCGCCGTGGATCAGGCGCGAGGACCGCCCGCTGGTGCCCGAAGCGAAGTCACCCTTCTCGACGAGGGCCACGGAGAGGCCGCGCATGGCGGCATCACGCGCGATGCCAGCGCCCGTAATGCCGCCGCCGATCACCGCTATGTCGAACGTCTCCCCCTCCAGCCGCTCCAGCAGCGCGGCGCGGCTGACATCGGCAACTGGCGGCTTAACCGGTAGCGATCCCTCAGGCATGTTCACCCTCCGTGTCCGCCTCGGGCGGATTCGCGTCAGTCGAGAGCTCAGGCACCAGCTTGCCGGGGTTCATGACGCCCCCCGGGTCCAGCGCCGACTTGATCGCTGCAAGCCATCGCGCCCCGGACCGCCCCAGGTATGGCTCCATCCACGCCCGGTGGTCGCTGCCGATGCCGTGGTGGTGGCTGAGGGCCCCTCCTCGGCTCACGATCGCCTCCGTGGCGGCTGCTTTCACCCGCTCCCACTGCTCGACCTCGCCGCCGCGCTCCTGGGGCGCCAGGAACGTGTAGTAGATGGAGCCACCGTCGCTGTAGGAGTGCGACAGGTGGGCCATCACCGTGCCCCCCTCGCCCAGGGCGTCGCGGACGGCCTCGCGGACCGCCGCGTGGAGCGAGAGGTAGCGGTCCCATGTGGTGGCCGTCTCCAGCGTATCGACCATGATCCCGTGATCCAGCAGCAGGTCACGCAGGTAGGGCGCGTCGTAGCGAGACCGCTCCCAGGCCCGTCCCGGCCCCCGGCCCAGCGACTGCCCGCCATGGCGCCGCAGCACACCTCTCGCCTCCGACCACTCGTGCTTGACAGTCGCCTCCTCCCCCTCGAAGCCCAGGATCATGATAGAAGCCGACTCCAATCGCAGTCCGCGCCGGGAAAGGTACCAGAGGCCAGCCCGTTCCACGGCCGCCGCCAGGCCGTGCCGCGCCGGCCGCAGGGCCAGCGTGATCTCAGTCTCCGACTCATCGGATAGGCGGAGGACGGCTGGCTCCAGGCCGGACTGTATCAGCTCGCGGGCGGCGGCCACGCCCTCCGCGAAGTCGTGGAAGAGATAGCCCCTGTAGTCCTGAAACGAAGGCAACGGCGCCAGGCGCAGGGTGGCCTCAGTGATGACCCCCAGCGTGCCCTCGGACCCGGCGATGAGCTGCACCAGATCAGGCCCTGCCGCCGCCGCTGGCGTGGCGGGCGTGGTCAGCAACCCGTCGGGATAGGCCAGGCGCAGCCCCTGCACCCGCTCCTCTATCTTCCCGTACAGAGTGGACTTCTGCCCCGCCGAGCGCGTGGCGATCCATCCCCCCACCGTAGAGTACTCGAAGGACTGGGGGAAATGGCCAAGGGTGAAGCCGGCCGCGTTCAACTGGCGCTCCAGATCGGGCCCGGCGATCCCTGGCGCCACTGTCGCCGTGGCCGACTCGCGGTCGATGCCCATCACGCGCGTCATCTCTCCCAAATCCAGAGTCAGGGCCAGCCCTTCGCCAGCGGGCTCGACGCCGCCCACCACCGACGTGCCGCCGCCGAAGGGGATCACGGCGATGCCCTCGCGGGCCGCCAGCCCTACCACGGCCGTCACCTGCTCCTCAGTCCGCGGCCACACCACCGCGTCCGTGGGGTTGGGCACCTGGCCCTGCCGGATGCGCACCACGTCCTTGTACCCCTTCCCCAGGCTGCGCACCGCCCGGTCGGGACTCTCCGTCGACACCCCTCCCTCACCCACGATGCGGGCCAGCGCCGAAACCACCGCCGCTGTCAGCCGCG
Organism: Dehalococcoidia bacterium; assembly: GCA_034411955.1. GTDB lineage: Bacteria > Chloroflexota > Dehalococcoidia > SM23-28-2 > RBG-16-64-32 > DAOUMF01. The sequence continues at coordinate 399 of DAOUMF010000121.1, read as the reverse complement.
GCGGTCGCAGCTTCACCCGCTCCAGCGAGTCCAGACGGCCGACGGCCTCCGTGGGGCCCAGGCGCGCATAGACGTGTCCCCAGAACCGCTCCGGGTCCGGCACGTGGTACACCTTGCCTTCTTCGCCCCAGCCCCACCACTTGGAGAGCACCCTGCCCTCGTGCGCGCGTCGAATCTCTCCGCTCTGCATGCCTCTGTATCCTTCCTGCAGGTACTCTAGCTCTCCATTCCTGCCATGTCTACCGAGCAAGAGGCCACGCTCGCGTCGTCGATCCTACCAGCATCGCCCGTCCCTCGCGCGACCCCGCCCTAGACACACCGTCTGCCCACCGCTAGACTGAACGCGGTCGCATGCCCGGATTGTCCACAATACCGTCCCGCCAACACCTGTAGTGAGGT
>DAOUMF010000120.1:0-5882 GCA_034411955.1 Dehalococcoidia bacterium | reverse complement strand
CCAACCCCCGAACTCCAATATCCAACCCCCAATCCATGCCCTCTCCACCATGTGGTCCCAGGGCCGCTTCCCCACCGGCGACCGCGACTCCATGCATCGGTTCGCCGAAGCCGCCTCCCGCCTCGGTTTCCCCGCCGTCGAGATCAACTACGTCATCCCCCAGGAAGGCGTCGAAGAGCTCCTCAGCTCCAACCACGTCTCCATCGTCTCCCTCCACTCGCCCACCCCCCGCATCAGAACCGGCGGCCGCTGGTCGGACGCCCTCAACCTCGCCGCCATCGACGAGGACGAGCGCCTGCAGGCCGTGCGCCTCGCCTGCACCACCATCGACTACGCCGCGCGCGCCGGCGCCCGCTACATCGTCGTTCACCTGGGTGCCATCCAGACGCAAGGCAGACCCCAGATGCTCGAGAGCGAGCGGCGGCTTCGCCGCCTGTTCGACTCCGGCGTGCGTGAGGGCGAGGAGGTGGAGGCCCTGCGCCGCCAGACCCTCCTGGACCGCCGCCGCAGCGCCCCCCAGAACCTTTCCCAGGCCCGCCGCTCCCTTGCCGACATCGCCGACCACGCCAGCTCCGCCGACAGGCGGATCGCCATCGGCCTGGAGAACCGCTTCCACCACCACGAACTCCCCTCCCTGCGCGAAATGCATGAACTCCTCGCCGACTACCCGCCTGACGTCGTCGGCTTCTGGCTGGACGTGGGCCACGCCGAAGTGCTCGACCGCCTCGGCCTCATCCCCAAGAACCGATGGCTGGACGAACTTCGCGACCGCTGCCTCGGCGCCCACGTCCACGATGTCGACGGCCTGGCCGACCACCGCGCCCCCGGCCTCGGCGACGTCGACTGGTCATACATCGCCCGCGGCCTGCCCGCCGACGTCCCCCGCGTCTTCGAGATCAACCAGGAGACACCGGAGGACGCCGTGGCCGCCGCCATCCCCTTCCTGCGACAGCGCGGCGTTCTCTAGGCCCGCCGGGCCGCCCTCCTCCGGCACGTAGCCAAGGCCTCCCAACCTCCAACCAGTGTAGCTGCAGGCCTGCCCGCCGGCAGGCGGGGCTTCAGCCCTGCGCTGGCCTCCCCCCATCCGTCGCCAAGACCTCGACCCCTGCCCATCCCCCATTGGGGTGGGGCAAAGTCTGAACGAAGCTCGGGGGCGGGCCGGGTGGGACGAATAACCTTGGGTGGGGTGGCGCCCTCGCAGCCCCTACCCGAGGCGCCTCCGAAGCGCCTCCGCGTCCCGTATCACGAATCGCCGCCCCTGGCCGCGGATAACGCCTTCCCGACGCAGCAGCGCCAGGTTGCGGTTCACGCTCTCCCGCGTCACCCCCACCATGTTCGCCAGCTCCTCCTGGGTCAGGCGCAGGTCCAGCAGTATCCCCCCCGCCTGCTGCACGCCGTGAGCGGCCGCCAGCTCCAGCAGCTTCTTGGCCAGCCGCCCGCCCACGTCCAGGAACGCCAGGTCACCCGCCATCTCGTTCGTCTCCCGCAGGCGCTGCGCCACCGCCGCCAGCACCGCCATCGCCGCCTCCGGCCGCGAGCGGATGATAGCGGTGAAGTCCGCCCGGTCCAGGGCCACCGTCTCCGTCTCCTGGAGGGCCGCCGCGCTGGCCGAGCGCGGCCTCCCGTCCAGCAGCGCCATGTCGCCGAAGAAGTCGCCCGGCCCCAGCACGGCCAGCGTCAGGTCCGCCCCCTGGGGGCTGGGCAGATAGATGCGGATAGAGCCCTCATCGATGATGAACAGCGATTCTCCGGGGTCGTCCTTGTCGAAGATCGTCTCATCCCGTCTGAACCGCCGCCGCTTCGCCGCAGCCGCCAGCGCTTCCCGCTCCGACGCCCCCAGCACCGCCACGAAGGGCACACGCTCAACAAGTTGGCTGATTTCCCTCACTCTGTCGCCTCCGCAGTAACAAATCTGCGCGCAAGTGTGACGCACGTCACTGCGCGTCCCGCCTCCGAGTCGTACTCTGGCTCACACGATGATGGGCTGCTCCCTTCGTCGTGTCAAGTGAGAGCGCCCCCTCTCTGCCCCGACCGATCAGGCAGGCGACACCCCTCCCGCCTGGGGCCCGGCCTGAGGGCCGTCCCTGGTCGGTCTGGGCAGCGGGAGGGCGTTTCCCCGCCCTTGACTCTCTCGCCCCAATCTGGCACCGTAACGGAGCCCCCTGCCCGGCCAGCGTAGTCACTCCATCGATTACATTCGGAGGATGCCGTGAGAAAGGGTTCGATGCTCTACCTAATAGCTGCGTCCGCCTTCCTCGCCTTCCTGCTCGAGGTGTTCTCCGGTTTCGTCCTCTGGCTGGCCCTGGAGCACGGCGACGGCTTCCAGGGCGGCCGCGGAGCCGGCCAGTCGCCCGGCCAGGACGAATTCCTGGCCGTCACCCGCAGCGACTGGCTCGACATCCACGACTGGGCAGGCGTCGCCCTGCTCGCCGTCATCTGCCTCCACCTTGTCCTTCACTGGCGCTGGATCGTCACCATGAGCCGGCGGGCGCTGCTGGGGGAGCAGTGACCCGCCCTTGACGCTCCCCGCCCCAATCTGGCACGGTAATGGAGTCGAACTCACACACGCTCCAGGAGGACCTCATGGACGATCTCGCTTTCCTCGACGCCACCGCCCAGGCCGACCTCGTGCGCCGCAAACAGGTCAAGCCCATCGAACTCGTTGACGCCGCCATCGAGCGCATCGAGCGCCTCAACCCCACTCTCAACGCCGTCATCACCCCCATGTACGCCGAGGCCCGCAAGGTCGCCTCCGGCACCCTCCCCGACGGCCCCTTCACAGGCGTCCCCTTCCTCCTAAAGGACATCGTCGCCCAGTACGCCGGCGTCCGTCTCACGGAAGGATCGAGCTTCCTGAGCGATTACGTGTCTGACCACGACACGGAGCTGGTGGCGCGGTACAAGCGCGGCGGCCTCATCATTCTCGGAAAGACCAACACCCCGGAGTTCGGTCTCCTTCCCACCACCGAGCCCCGCCTCTTCGGCCCTACCCACAACCCCTGGGACACTAACCGCACCCCCGGCGGCTCCAGCGGTGGCTCCGCGGCCGCCGTAGCTGCGGGCATCGTGCCTATGGCCCAGGGCGGCGACGGCGGTGGCTCCATCCGCATCCCGGCCTCCTGCTGCGGAGTATTCGGCCTCAAGCCCACCCGGGCCCGCAACCCCCTAGGCCCCGATCTCGGCGAAGACTGGAGCGGTCTGGTGGTCCAGCACGCCCTCACCCGCTCCGTCCGCGACAGCGCTGCCCTCCTCGACGCCTCCTCCGGCCCTGACCTTGGCGACCCCTACTGGGCCCCGCTCCCGGAGCGACCCTTCCTGGAAGAAGTCGGCGCCGACCCCGGAAAGCTCCGCATCGCTTTCACCACCCACAGCCCCACCGGCAGCACCGTCCACCCCGATTGCGTCGCCGCCGCCAACGACGCCGCCGCCCTCTGCGCCGACCTCGGCCACGAGGTCGTGGAGGACTCTCCCACCGTCCCCCCGGAACAACTGACCCAGGCCGTCATCAACGTCATAGCCGGTTCGGGGGTCGCGGCCACCATCGACGGCTGGGCCCGCCACACCGGCCGGACGCCCGCGCCAGAGCACTTCGAGCCGCTTACCTGGGGCCTGTACCAGATGGGCCGTCAGCAGAAGGCCTCCGAGTACATCCTGGGCATCCAGGACCTCCACCGGCTAAGCCGTGATATCGCCCGCTTCTTCGTCGACTACGATATCTGGCTCACACCCACCGTGGGCGAGCCACCCCCGCCCTTGGGCGCATTCGATCCAGCCCCGGGAAACCCGCTCCAGCCGTACACGCGGGCGGCTCTCTTCATCCCCTTCACCCCCATCTGCAACGCCACCGGCCAGCCCGCCATCTCCGTTCCCCTCTACTGGAACGACGAGGGCCTCCCCATAGGCACCCACTTCGTCGGTCGCTTCGGGGACGAGGCCACCCTCTTCCGACTCGCCGCCCAGCTTGAGCAGGCCCGACCCTGGGCCGACCGCCGCCCGCCCGTCTCGGCGGCGGCGGTGTCACCCTAGGACCTCGTCAGGAACGTACTACTCAGGGGACGCCTCGTTCGCGAGGCTGCCCCCCGTTGGCTATCCGCTGGACAAGGAGCGATTTCATGCCTAACGAGCACCGCGCGCCCGAACGCATCGAGCCCCGCGCGCTCGCCGACTACCTCGAGGTCATGAGCAGAGCGGTCTTCCAGACGGGCATCTCCTGGAAGGTCGTCGAGAACAAGTGGCCCGGCATCCGCGAGGCGTTCCGCGGCTTCGATCCCGCCGCCGTCGCCGCCCTCACCCCGGACGACCTCGACGCCCTAACCGGGGACCCGCGTGTGATCCGCAACCGGCGCAAGATCGAGGCCACCGTCGACAACGCTCACCAGATGCTGGAGTTGGAGCGGCAGCACGGCAGCCCTTCGGCGGGCTCAGGGCAGGGCTTCCGTACCTACCTCCGCTCCCACGATGGCTTCGAGGGCACAGTGAAGGACCTGCGCAAACGCTTCAAGTTCGTCGGTGACATGGGCTGCTACTACTTCCTCTGGGTGGTCAACGAGGACGTCCCCTCCTACGAGGACTGGTGCGCCTCCCGCGGCCGCACGCCCACCCACTAGCGACGACCCGCGTAGCTGCAGACGTCCACACCGGCCGCCGCCGTGTCGACTTCGGGCCGCTTCAGCGACCCACAACCCAGTCGGGCAGTTCGTCGCTGGCCATCGCGACCGTTTAGGGCCTAGCCCCTTGAGCTAGCGAGCCCGCTTGAGCAGCGCAGCGCCGCCGGCCAGCAGGGTCAGACCGCCCAGCGCCAGCGCCACGACGGCCCAGGGGAAGGCGGAGCCCGCCGCCGGCTCCGAGCCCGTGGGCGGCAAGACATCCGGGGCCTCTTCCACAGGTGGCGTAGCCGTGGGGGTGGGGGTTGGCGTCGGAGTGGGCGTGGCCGTGGGAGTCGGCGTGGGCGTCGGGGTCGGCTCCTCCCACGTCTTAGTGACCTCGTCGCATTCGATAGGCTCCAGTTGGATCGCGCCAGCGACGCCCTGGGGAATGGAACCCCAGACGCAGACCTCGATCGTGTCCGTGCCGACGCCGCCGTCGCCGGTGTAGGTGCCGTTCACCTGCCCCGTCTCGTCCGTGGTGCAGTCTTCGTTCGGGCTGCAGGTTACGGGCGCGTCCGTGTTGGGCCCATCGATAATGTCGAAGCTTACCTGGACGGGCCCTTCCGGCACCCCGCCGCCGTCAGTGACCGTGGCCCCAACAGTGTGGTCATCGCCCACCAGGTTGGTGTCCGTCTCCGGCGTCGCATCGATCGACAGGACTTGGAGAGCGGCGGTGCTCTGCACCGTGGCGACCCCGAGGACGGCCGCCGCCGCCAGCAGTCCCAGTCCGATGATGGCACTCAGGAGAGACCTTGTGGACATGCTTGCCTCCTTCTGGATAGAGAACTCCCCCTGCTTCGTTTGCAGGACGCACAGTGCTTCCGCCCCCATTCCTCCCCGTCTTGGTGGTTAAACGCGCCCTGACTCCTCCGGTTAACCCTGCCCGAAACGTGCGCCCTATGCCCGCTGGCCCCCTCGCCCTCACCCTTACGAACGCGTTAGAATTCAGACGTCATGCCCCGACGCTACTCCATGGCCAAGCGGGCCAAGAAGACCGAGCGCACTCGCAGAGACATCGAGACGGCCCTCGTCAGGCTCCTCGCCACCAAGCGCTACTACGCCGTCACCATTGCCGAAATCGCCGAGCAAGCCGATGTCGCCGTGCGCACCGTGCAGCGACACTTCGGCTCCAAGGACGATATCCTCGCCGCTGCCGTGAGCCACCCAGCCCAGGCCCTCTCCGAAGAGCTCTCCAGCCGCCCGCCTGGACGCTCCCCCCACGATGACCTCCAGAGC
>DAOUMF010000119.1:0-20717 GCA_034411955.1 Dehalococcoidia bacterium | reverse complement strand
GGTCAAGGAGGATCTTCCGCGAGTCACAGGGGTATACGATCCTCACGGGAGGCTCGTCGCCCATCACTTCCCATTTGGTCCCGTAGCGGGGAGGCTCCGCCAGGAGGATGTGGGCACAATAGATGCTACCGCCCTTGTAGCTGATGTCCTTGATCCGCTGGCGGAAGGAGGGATCGGTGTGGCCAGGTCCCACCAGATCGAGGAAGGTCTTCTTGACGTCGACGCCACTGAGGATCGCCTTATCCGCCCAGATGGTTTTCTCGCCCCAGGCGGCGTTGTCGCGGAGGCGCACACCGGCCGCGCGGCCGTTGCGGATGATGATTTCGTCGACAGGGCAGCAGGTACGGACGCGGGCGCCGTGGGCGATGGCGCAACGGGCGATGGAGTGAGCATAGGCGTGCATGCCGCCCCGAGGCACGCTCACTCCGCCCAGCATGAATGATGCCGCCCCGGCGAAGGAGGGGAGGGCCATGCCTTGCCAATGAGGCGCGGCCCCGGAGTACCAGGCGATGGTGGCCTGCAGGACCTTGTAGGACTCGGTCTCAACGAACTCGTCCAGGAGGTCGAAGTAGGTCATGTCCAGCAGGTTCTCGCTCCATACTTGGGGAGCCTTCTCCTTGAGCACCTCTATCCAGGGGACATCTTCAGGACCCTCCTGCATCTCGGGCGGGTGGGGAGGGCACCAGTAGGCAGCACGCAGGAAGTCCTTGAGGTAGGGCTGCTCGGCGCTGCCAAGGCCGATCAGCCTATCCCAGCCCGACAAGTCCTTGTCGGTCAGGGGCACGATCCCATCGGTGGTCACACCTCCCATGCGCCGCCGTATCTCCGGGTTGCGCATCTCCCCGATTCTGGGGTTCCAGCTCATGCGGAAGCCGTACTTGTGCAGTTCCAGTTGCTCGAAGCCGGGAGAGGCGGCGGCGTAGAGATAGGTCGCGTGAGGGTCGATGCGCACCCCCGCCATCGGCTCGACGTTCTCCTGTCCCCCTCCAACCTCGGGCCGCTCCTCGAGCACGCAGACGCTGAGCCCGCACTTGGCGAGATAGGCTGCGGCGGTGGTGCCGTTGTGGCCTCCACCGATGATGACGATGTCGTAGGTCTCCTCCGCGTTCATACGAATCTCCTTCTGGGCGGCATCTCCCATGTCAACCTGGAAATACCCAATCTGGGTACCCCGCCCGACCGACGGTATACTACTTCCGGCCGTCGCTGGGTGTCAATCTGTTCCGGTTTGTCCCAGCACACGCGGCCTATTCGCACGTGCCATCCCTGCCTGTCCTGCCCCCGCATGTCCGATGGTTTGTGTGTGGAGCTCGGGATAGGTCAGATCATCGAGGTGGCTCCCCGTGCCGCCTCTGCTAAGGAAGTTGGCTAGCCAGATGTCGGCAGGCGGAAGGCAACGTGGGTCGTGCGGCGCCTATGGTCCAGGGCGCGACAACGGACAGTTGTGACAACGCGGTTGACGCACATCCGTTCTGGGTCTATACTGTCTGTCGATTCTCGAACGCATGTACGAGGTGAGGTTCCATGTCGCTGTCGCAGATCCTGGAGCGCCTGCGGTCGGACCCTGAACTGGCTCCCAACTTCACGGCCTGGCGTAGCCTCCCACCGGCAGCCCCGCGTCTGGTGCCCTTTTCCCAAGGCCTGGACCACCGCCTAGGCGAGTGCCTGGCCCGGCGCGGCATTAAGCGCCTGTACGGCCACCAGGCCGAGGCCGTGGACGCGGTACTGGCCGGGCAGAACGTGGCGGTAGTGACGCCCACCGCCTCGGGCAAGACCCTCTGCTACAACCTGCCGGTTCTGCAGGGTGTGCTGAGCGAGGGGGAAGCGCGCGCCCTCTACCTGTTCCCAACGAAAGCCCTCGCCCAGGACCAACTCGACGAGCTACACGGCCTGATCACCGACCTAGCCGTCGACATCAAGACCTTCACCTATGACGGCGATACTCCTGCTGACGCCCGCCGATCCGTCCGCGCCGCCGGGCACATCGTGGTCACGAATCCCGACATGCTGCACACGGGCATCCTTCCCCATCACACGAAATGGATGAAGCTGTTCGAAAACCTGCGCTACGTGGTCATCGACGAGCTGCACCAGTATAGGGGAGTCTTCGGCAGCCACGTCGCCAACGTGATCCGCCGCCTGCGCCGGATATGCCGCTTCTACGGCTCCAACCCCGTCTTCATCTGCTGCTCGGCTACGATCGCCAACCCCGGCGAGCTGGCGGAGCGTCTGATCGGGGCGCCCGTCACAGTCGTGGACAACAACGGTGCGCCTCGCGGCGAGAAGGTGGTAGCCCTCTACAACCCGCCCGTGGTCAATCGCGAACTGGGCATTCGTCGCAGCGCCCTGAAGGCGGCACAGACGCTTGCTACCCGCTTGCTACGCTCCGGCGTCCAGACCATCGTCTTCGCTCCCAGCCGGCTCACGGTGGAGCTGCTGGTGCACCAGTTGCGTACCTCACTGCCGTCGAAGCCGGGTGAGCCAACGCCGGTGGAAGGCTACCGCAGCGGCTACCTTCCCCGCGAACGCCGAGCGATCGAGGCCAGTCTCCGCGAGGGGCGCGTCCGCGCCGTCGCCGCCACTAACGCTCTGGAACTCGGCATCGACATCGGAGGGCTGGACGCGGCCGTTCTCCTCGGCTACCCGGGCACGATCGCCAGCGCCTGGCAGCAGATGGGCCGCGCCGGGCGCGGCGACCGTCTCTCCTTCGCCGTGCTGGTGACCAACTCGACGCCCCTGAACCAGTACCTCTCCCATCACCCGGACTACCTCTTCGAGACAGCGCCAGAGGCCGGTTTCGTCAACCCCGACAACCTCATCATTCGTGCCAGCCATCTCAAGTGCGCCGCCTTCGAGCTGCCGTTCGAGCGGGACGAGGAGTTCGGCCCCGGCGCCGCCGACCTGCTGGAACTGCTGGCGGAGGAGGGAGTCCTGCACGCCGTCGACGGCCGCTACCACTGGATGGCCGAGGCCTACCCCGCCGAGGAGATCAGCCTGCGCACAGCCTCCACCGACAACTTCGTCATCGTGGAGGACGGTGCCCGACCGCGGGTAGTGGGCGAGGTGGACCGGCCTTCGGCGCCCCTGCTCATCCACGACGACGCCATCTACATGCACGGGGGGCGGCAGTACTACGTGGACCGGCTGGACTGGCAGGAGAAGACGGCATTCGTGCGTCCGGTGGAGGTTGACTACTACACCGATGCTAACCTGGCCGTTGACCTGAAGGTGCTGGAGGTCGCTGTCGACGTTCCGGACGGCGGCTGCCGTCGCTACCGCGGGGACGTGGCTGTCAGCTTCCTGGCCACCGTCTTCAAGAAGATCAAGCTGGACACTCGCGAGAACGTGGGCTGGGGCAAGATCCACCTCCCCCAGGAGGACCTGCACACGACGTCCTACTGGCTTGCCCTTGAGGAGCCGACCTGGGCCGGACTGCATCGGGCCGAACTGGAGGCCGGCCTCTGGGGGATCGCCCATCTCCTTGTCGGCATCGCCCCGCTCTTCCTCATGTGCGAACCGAAGGACCTCCAGGCGGTGGCGCAGGTGCGCTCTCCCTTCACCGGCGCCCCCACCGTCTTCGTCTACGAGCGGCACCCGGGCGGCGTCGGCCTCGCCGAGGGGCTCTTCGCGGCCCACGGGCCTCTCCTGGCGGCCGCCCTAGAGTTGGCCCGCAACTGCCCTTGCACTGACGGTTGCCCCTCCTGCGTCGGGCCTGGCCTGGACGAGGCCCCCGAAAGCAAGCGAGCCGCCATCGCCCTCCTGACCCGGCTGGTTGACCGTGGAGCTGCGTGAGAAGCTGCGCCTAGCACATCGGCCGAGGGCTGAGCCGCCAACCGCGACTACGCCAGTGCGAGGCGTCCGGCCGGCGGCCCCCGCACCATCACGCCTGCTACCGCCGGGTGGACTACCGCCGCAACTCCCGCTCCAGTGTGTCGAAACAAGCCGAGGGCCTGTTCACATGACCGAAGACCGATGGCCGCTGGACTACCGCCATGGCAGCCTGCTCCTGAAACACGCTCTGACTCCGGACGGCACCGCCATGTCACGGCTAGCGCCGGGTGTCAGCACCGGCGACCTCGCCCGCGCCGCCTTCGTCGACGTGGAGACGACGGGGCTCGCGGGTGGCACAGGCACCTACGTCTTCCTGGTAGGCCTGGGCACATTCGAGGATCGCTCCTTCCGCCTGCGCCAGTTCTTCCTGGCCCACCTGGGTTGTGAGGCAGCGATGCTGGCCGCCGTTTCCGAGGCCGTGGCGGACTGCCGAGTCATCGTCTCCTTCAACGGCCGGCGGTTCGACCTGCCGCTGTTGGAAACCCGCTTCATACTGAACCGCCTGCCGCCCACAACGCTGCGCTTGCCCCACTTGGATATCCTTTACCCTGTGCGCCGCCTCTACAGGCGGCGGCTCCCGTCCTGTCGGCTGGCCTCTCTCGAAGAAGCGTTGCTCGGCGTGCACCGCGAGGACGACTTGCCAAGCTGGGCCATCCCAGGCATCTACATCGACTACGTGCGCGAGGGCAGGACGGAGCCGCTGCACGCTGTCTTCCGTCACAACGCCGTGGATATCCTGTCGCTGGCGACTCTTCTCGGCCACCTGAGCCGGGTTGCGGATGAGCAGTTGCCCGCCGATCCCGACGACTGCCTGGCCCTGGCCCGCTGGGATGAGATGGAAGGACGGCTGACGGACGCGGTGCCCCTCTACGAGGCGGCTCTGGGAAACGGCTTCGATGACGAAGTACGCACCGTAGCCGCCCGGCGCCTGGCTCGCCTCTACCGACGCCTGGGGCGATGGGATGATCAGACGCGCGTCCTGAGGGACTGGGTCGGGAACGACAAAACCCCCAGCGCTAAGCTGGAGGCTCTGGTTGAACTGGCCAAGGTGGAGGAGCACCGCCATCACGATTATGCATCGGCGGAGGCCCTGGCACGGCAGGCGCTGGCGATCGTGGAAGTGATGGCCTTGCGCGGCAGGGCGCCGATCATGCCGCAGCTCGGACGGGAGGCCTTGGAGCACCGCCTCTGGCGTCTGCGACGGAGGACATGCCCCACTTGACAATAGAATACATGTTCTACACAATGGGATGCACGAGGTCGCCCCATGCTTATCGCCTGCGTGCATATCCCACGGTTCGCCGTCGAGGTCGAGCGGCAGCGTCGGCCTGACCTAGCGACGCGGCTGATCCTTGTAGGCGACAGTGTAGTCTTCGACTGCTCGCTGGGCGCTGAGGTGTCGGGTGTTCGGCGCGGGATGCGTATGTCCGAAGCCATCGGACTGTCTCACCAAGCCGTGGTGCTCCCGCCCGACCTTCCCCACTATCAGCGCCGGTTCGATGAGGTCCTGGACTTCCTCGACAGCTACACCCTGACGGTTGAGGTCGGCGACCCTTCGACAGGCTCAGAGCAGGGCCTCGGCACTGCCTATCTCTCCCTAGACGGCCTCGCGGTTGAGCCGGAGCCGTTCGCCGAAGAGCTGATATCCTCCCTGCACCGGCGGCTTGGCTTCATGGCGTCGGTGGGCATGGCGGGCGACAAGTTCACGGCGCGTGTGGCCGCTCAGACAACGCGACCCGGCCTGGCAAGGGTGGTCCCGCCGGGCGAGGAGGCGACCTTCCTGGCCCCTCTGCCCGTCTGTCACCTGCCGGCCAGTGACTCCATGCGCTGGCGACTGCGACTGCTTGGCCTGGATACCATAAGCGACATCGCCCGCCTGCCCCTGGGCGCGTTCCAGCAGCAGTTCGGGCAGGAGGGCAAGCGTTCCTGGGAGTTGGCCAGCGGCATCGACAACGAGCCCCTGGTGCCGCGGATCAAGGAGGAGACCATTGTGCGCCAACTCCAGTTCCCGGCGCCCGTTGTCTCTCTGAATGCGATCCTCATGGGCGTGGAGCGGCTGGTCCACGCCGCCTACGCGACCCCAGATCGGCGGGGCCGCTGGGTGCGCAAGGCGGTGGTGCGCGCTGTTCTGGACGGCGGTACCTGGGAGTTGGCCGTCCCCTTCCGCGAGGCGCTGGCCGACCCCCACGATGCCTGGTTCGCCGTCAAGAGCGCTATCGCCCGCAGGCCGCCCGAGCGACCGGTGGAGGAGCTGGAGGTGGAACTGGTGGGCCTGAGCGGGGAGTCGGGCAAACAGGCCGTCATGTTCGAGGGCAAGGGCAGGCTGGCGCAGCAGCTGCAGGAGGCGGTGCGGCAGCTACGCGCCCAGCACGGACGGGCATCGGTTGGAAAGGTGGTGGAGGTGGAGCCATGGTCGCGCATACCGGAGCGCAGAGCGGCCCTGGTCGAGTTCGACCCCTGAACCGGCCGCGGCCGGTGCGCGTGGAGGCGGATGGGCAGGGTCAGCCCATCGCCGTCTGGCTCTCGGGCCGCCGCTGCGCCGTGCAGGACGTGCTGGAGACCTGGCGCATCGACGACGAGTGGTGGCGGGAACGGCCGGTCTCGCGGCTGTATTACTCGCTACTGCTGGAGGGTGGGCCAGTGGTGACCATCTTGCGAAACTTAGTAATGGCGGAGTGGTACTTGCAGCACTAGCAACTGTACAGGAAGCTAGCTTGGTTCTGGGACAACTACTTCCGAGAATCCGAAATGACCTCGTTGGCTACATTCGGGGTCAGCCAGCCATTGCCAATAACCCGTTCCGAAATCAACGACAAAAGCATACTCATGTCGACTGGACGGTGGAAGTGTACGTATGACGATTTCCCAGACATCAGCCGATGTCTTCTTCAGGGCAAACCGCGGATCCACCGTGATCCTCCCTCCAATGTGGCTAGCCCGCAACCACTCATCAAATGTCCCAGCCAAATAGACCCGACGAGCATGCTGTATGCGAAGACGGAACACGACGGATTCAAAGGGTCCCTCAGCTGGATCTCTCACGTTGCCGAGCCACATGAGAAAGGGTTGGAGTAACGAAATGACCCGACCAGTAAGTGACTCATAGAAGCCTAGCCGAAGCAAGATTGAGATCAGTAAACCCGAAAGGCCTATCAGCGCTAGTACGAGAGGAACAGTGTCAGCAACGGAAGTGAACATGACCAGCAGGGCCGCACACCCAGGCGGAGAGCTTTGGCATACAACTTTTCACTAGTATAACGGCTGTGGCCTGGGTTCTAGAATGCCGCAACTCATGCCCTACGCTGAACTCCACCTGCACTCCAACTTCTCCTTCCTCGAGGGCGCCTCCCACGTCGAGGAGCTGGTGCTGCGGGCGCGGGAGCTGGGATACGAGGCCCTCGCCCTCACGGACCATGACGGCCTCCACGGAGCGATGGAGTTCGCCCAGTGCGCCCGCGCCTGGGGCCTTCGCCCCATCACCGGCGCCGAGGTCACGCTGGCCAACGGCCACCACCTGACCCTTCTCTGCGAAACGCAGCTCGGCTACGCCAACCTCTGCCGCGTCCTCACCCACGCCCACCTCGACCACGAGCGCGGCAAGTCCTGCATCGAGCCTGAGGCGCTGACCCGCCACACCGAAGGGCTCATCGCCCTCTCCGGCTGCCGCAAGGGCGAGGTGCCGTCGCTCGTCGCCCAGGGGCGCCACCGCGAGGCGGAGGAAGCGGCTCAGCGCTACCTCCAGTGCTTTGGCCCTGGTAACTTCTTTGTCGAGCTCCAGAACAACCTGGTGCACGGCGACGCCCGTCGCAACCGCGCCCTGGCCGACCTGGCGGAGCACCTGCGAGTGGGTGTCGTCGCCACCGGCAACGTCCACTACCACGTGCGGGAGCGACACCGCCTGCAGGACGTGCTGGTCGCCATCAAGAACAGCACGACCCTGGACGCCTCTCACCGTCTGCGACGCGAGAACTCCGAGTACTACCTGAAGCCGCCCAGCGCGATGGCTGAGCTCTTCCGCGATCACCCGGAGGCCGTCGCCAACACGATGCGCATCGCCGAGCGCTGCACGTTCGACCTCACCCGCGACCTGGACTACCGGTTTCCCGATTGCCCCGTCCCCGAGGGCGAGACGCCGGACTCCTACCTTCGGAAGCTCTGCTACCAAGAGGCGGAGAATCGGTACAGACGGATCACGCCGGCGGTGCGCGACAGGCTGGAGGAGGAGTTGGCCCTGGTGGAGCGCCACGGCCTCGCCGGCTTCTTCCTCATCCACCGCGAGATCCTCCAGTTCGCTTACCAAGTCGCCGAGGAGGTGCGCGGCCGTCCCTGCCACTCGCCGCCGGGGCGCGGCCGCGGCTCCTCCGTCGGCTCCCTCATCTGCTACCTCATCGGGCTATCGCACATCGATCCCATCGCCAACGGCCTGTTCCTGGGCCGGTTCCTCAACGAGGAGATGGCCTCGGTGCCGGACATCGACCTCGACTTCCCCCGCGACATACGCGAGAAGCTGATCCTTCGCGTCTACGAGCACTTCGGCCGAGAGCACGTGGGGCTGGTGGCCACCTTCCCCACCTACCGCATCCGTAGCGCCGTGCGCGACGTGGGCAAGGCCCTGGGCCTGCCACCCGCCGAGCTGGACCGCCTGGCCAAGGTCAGCGAGGGCTACGGCTCCGCCAAGACCATCCGCGAGGAGATGGGCCGCCTGGCCCACTACCGCGACAAGCTCGGCGCCCCCCTCTGGGGCCATCTGGCGGACATGGTGGAGCAGATCGCCGGCTTCCCCCGTCACGTCAGCCAGCACGTGGGCGGCATGGTCATCTCCTCGAAGCCGCTGGTGGAGCTCGTCCCTCTCCAGCAGTCGGCCATGCCGGGGCGCGTCCTCATCCAGTGGGACAAGGACTCCGTGGACGACGCCCGCATGATCAAGATCGACTTCCTGGCCCTGGGGATGCTCTCGGCTGTGGACGAGACCATGGACCTCATCGAGGAGCAGCGGGGAAAGCGTATCGACCTCTCCCGCATCGACTTCCGGGACGAGCACGTGTACGACTCCATCTGCCGGGCCGACACGATGGGGGTCTTCCAGATCGAGTCGCGGGCCCAGATGCAGACCCTACCGCGGGTGCGGCCGCGGTCGCTGGAGGACCTGACGGTGGAGGTGGCGATCATCCGGCCGGGGCCTATCGTGGGCGGCGCCGTCAGCCCCTACATCAACCGTCGCCTGGGGCGGGAGCCTGTCACATACGACCACCCGTCCCTGGAGCCGGTGCTCTCGGAGACGCTAGGGGTGATCCTGTACCAGGAGCAGGTGCTCCAGGTGGCGATGGCCATCGCCGGGTTCAGCGCCGGCCAGGCCGAGAGCCTGCGCCGGGCGATGAGCCGCAAGCGCTCACGGGAGGCCATCGCAAAGCTGAAAGAGCAGTTCATCGAGGGCTGCCTGGGCAACGGCGTTTCGAAGGACGTGGCGGAGACGGTCTTCCGCAAGATCGCCGGCTTCGCCGAGTTCGGCTTTCCCAAGGCCCACGCCGCCGCCTTCGGCCTCCTGGCCTACCAGACGGCCTGGCTGCGCACCTACTACCCGGCGGAGTCCCTCTGCGCTCTCTTCAACGCCCAGCCGATGGGGTTCTACGGCCCCCATGTGCTGGTCAACGACGGCAAGCGCCACGGCGTCGAGGTCCTCCCGCCGGACATCAATCGCAGCAAGGCGGACTGCACGATCGAAGGCGGTGCTGTCCGCGTCGGCCTCCGCTACGTGAAGGGCCTGAGCGAGACGACAGCGCGGGAGGCGGAGGAGCGACGACGCGACGGCGAGTTCCGGTCGCTGTTCGATTTCCTGGAGCGGACGCGGCTCAAGCGGGAGCCCATCGAGAACCTCATCGCCTGCGGCGCCTTCGACGGCTTCGGCCCTTCGACTGCGCTCAGGGCAGGCCTGGAGCGGCGGCAGCTCCTCTGGCAGCTCGGCCTCCTCTATCACCCGGAAGGTCGCAACGGTCACGACCGTCAGCTGGCGCTGCCTCTGCCCACCGAGCAGGACATGGTGCAACTGCCCGCGATGACCGATTGGGACCGCATGGTGGCGGACTACGCCGTCCTCGGCCTCTCTCTCAACCACCACCCCATGGCCTTCCTGCGGTCGCGGCTGCATGAGGGTATCGTGCCCAGCCAGATGCTAGAGTCACTACCGGATGGGACGCCGGTGGAGGTGGCGGGCTTGGTCATCTGTCGGCAGAGGCCCGGGACTGCCAAGGGGTTCGTGTTCCTGGTGCTGGAAGACGAGTTCGGGCTGGTCAACGTGGTGGTGAAGCCCAACCTCCACGAGCGGCAGCGGACGCTGGTGCGCACGGAACCGTTCGTCATCGTGCACGGGGAGCTTCAGCGGCGGGACGGAACGGTGAACGTGATCGCGGAGCGTTTCACGCCGCTGGAGGCTGAAAACGCGGCGGCGCCGGAGGCGCACAACTTCGGGTGACAACTGAATGTGAGACCTCACATGAAGACGCAGCGCCCGTCAAGAGACTTCTGCTAGCCGGCTGTTCCTCCCTTCATTGTTGCGTTCATTCGGGTTCCGACAAATCTCCCATCGCCGCCGCCCTCGGCCAGCGCCGCGACAGAGATCCGCATAGACCGTCGAAGGAGATCGTCAAGGCGCGCCCAAAAATGACCGTCTGGTCACACTTGACTAATGCGTCCATTAGTGGTATGAATGGGGCATGGCTGGATCCGAACCCCGCAACCGCGCCGAGCGCCGGCGGCTCCGAACCCGGGCTGCTCTGCTGGCCGCCGCCCGCGAGGTCATCGGCTCGCAGGGGGTGGACGCGACCACGATCCAGGACATCACGGACGCGGCCGACGTCGCCAAGGGCAGCTTCTACAACCACTTCGACAGCGCGGACGCGATCCTGCGGGCAGTCGTCGAGCAGACCCTCGCCGAGCTCGGCGGCGCCCTGGAAGTCCTCACCGAGCCACTGCGCGACGACCCAGCGCGGGTGATCGCGGTGTCTCTGCGTCACACGCTGCGTGCGTGCGTGCAAGATCCCACCCTGGGCTGGTTCATCCTGCGCGCCGGAGATCTCATTGCGGTCGGCGACGTCGCTCTGGGGACCCACGGGCGCCGCGACATCCGCCGCGGGCTCGAGTCGGGGCGCTTCCGCTTCGAGGACATCGAGCTGGCCGCCACGATGATCGCCGGGAGTGCCGAGGCGGTGGTGCGGCGACGCCTCGAGGGCGAACTGCCCCCGGAGGCGGAGGCGGCACTCGCCGCCCACGTGCTCCGACTGCTGGGCGTCCCCGACGACGATGCCCGCGCCATCGCTGGAGAGGAGCTGCCGTCGCTCGGCGGTACGGGACGGATCGAGCATGAACCCAGCCCAGCCCAACCCAACCCAAACCCCGGAAGGAGGTATCGAGATGTCTCTCACGAACTTCGTGCCCACGCCTAAGTTCGAGGAGTACAAGGAGCTCTTCAAGGAGCACTTCCAGATGGAGCGGCGGGACGGGATCATTGTCCTGCGCATGCACACGCTGGGGGGCGATGTGCAGTGGAACTTGGAGCTGCATCGCGCCATCTGGCAAGCGTTCCGCACCGTGGGCTCCGACCCCGAGAACGAGGTGATGATCCTCACGACGACCGGAAACACCTGGATCGCCAACATCGAGGACTCGAGCTTCTCGCGAGAGGAGGATGATCCGCCCTTCTACAGCTACGAGCACATGTACTTCGACGGGCGCCAGATGCTGATCAGCCTGATCCACGACGTGGAGATCCCGACCATCGGCGTCATCCCGGGCCCCGGCGGCCACACCGAGCTGGCTCTGATGTGCGACCTTACCATCTGCGCGGAGAACGCGGTTCTGATCGATCCACACTGGGACATCGGCCTGGTTCCCGGCGACGGCATCCATAGCGCATTCATCGAGCTCATGGGCGTGAAGCGGGCGGCCTGGGCCATGTGGATGGGCGAGCCGATCGACGCGCAGAAGGCACTCCGGTACGGCCTCGTCAACGAAGTGGTTCCGCGCGAGAAGCTGATGGACCGCGCCTGGGAGATCGCGCAGCGGCTCATGTCGAAGAAGCGGACGACGCGACGCATGTCGGTGCAGGTGATGCGCCGGCAGTGGAAGCAGCGCATCGTGGATGACCTCGACGGCGCCTTCGCGATGGAGATGCATGCGTACCTCTGTGACAACCCGCGTCACCAGGATCAGCGCGCTCGCGAGGTCGCCGCGACGGTGGGGGGCTTCACGGAAGCCGACCGGAAGAAGGGCCTCCGAACCTAAACCGAAATAGCCGCGCCGCTGCCCCCCTGATCGCGGAACACGGCCTGTCCTTCCCGCGTTCCTCCGTATCGCATGGAGACGGCCCGGTTCGCGGTGGCTCTCGTACACGGGGCGATTACTAGCGATCCCTGCTGCGGCCGGCCCGTGACAGGCCGGTGGCATAGGCGCCCCACGCCGACGCCTGCCGCGAGGAGAAACGCGATAGAAGGCGCCCCCCTGAGTTCAGAGATTTTGAGAACCACGAGAGCTATGCGGGCCGGTCAGTCAGGATCGAAGTCTATGACGTCGACTACTATTTCGCATACGTGGTTCATGGCAGTGGAGTGCCGATGGCGCAAGCGACGTGTTTTCGAGTGGGCCGGGTCGGCAGGGTGTTTGAGGTTGGCGTGTTCCCCGATCCGGCCGATTCGGTCGCAGCCCATCGGGATGTGAACCTGGGGAACTGCAGGGGGATCAAGTAGAGGCCCGCAGGCAAAGGGAGGTCCCCAAAGAAGGTGTCGGCCAGCCGCACATCGCCCGTCGGTCAAGATGCGCCCGCGACGGAAAGGTGCTCTGCCGTCATCACTCGTATAATCCATCACAGTGGTCACGACGGCAGGCCTCTGAAGAGGCCGCGTTCTGTAGAGGTGAGCAAGAATGCCATACACCTACGCTGTCCTTGGAGCTGGTCGGCAGGGCATCGCGGCCGCCTACGACATGACCCGCTGGGGCGAGGCCCGACGCGTTATTCTCGCCGACCACGATCCGGAAATCGCTCGACGGGCCGCGGAACGGGTCAACGCTCTGATTGGCAAAGGCATAGCAGAGCCAGCGCACCTAGATGTAACTGACCTGGATGCCGTCCAGCAGTTGCTGATCGGAGTCGACGCCTGCCTCAGCGCCGTCCCCTACACGTACAACCTGGATATCACCCGCGCTGCGATCCGCGCCAAGACCAACCTGTGTGACCTCGGCGGCAACACCGACATCGCCCGTCAGCAGCACGCACCCGACGCGGAGGCACGTGAGGCCGGCGTTAGCATCATCCCGAACTGCGGGGACGTCCCCGGCATGGGCACGTCGCTCATGGTCCACGCCATTGAGTTGCTGGACGAGGCGGCTGATGTGTACATGTGGGACGGAGGCATCCCTCAGAAGCCGAGGCCGCCTTTCGACTACCTCCTCACCTTCAACATCGCCGGACTGACAAACGAGTACGCCGAACCAGCAGTATTTCTGCGTGACTGGAAGGTGACCGAGGTCGAGACGATCACCGAAGTGGAGACAATCGAGTTCCCGCAGCCCATTGGCGCTCTGGAAGCCTTTGTGACTGGTGGTGGGATTGACACCATGCCGTGGACCTTCGAAGGCCGGCTGCGGACGCTGCAGAACAAGACGCTTCGCCATCCCGGTCACTTCGCTCAACTGCGTTCCTTCTACGATCTGGGGCTTTGGGACCTGAAGCCCATACGGGTCCGCGGCGTCGAAGTAGTGCCGCGGGATGTGTTTCACGCGCTTTTTGAACCACGGGTCACCTTCCCCGGGGACAGGGACATCGTCATCGTGCGCGTCAAGGCGGTTGGGAGGAAGAACGGTCGCGATGCTGAGGCTATCGTTGAAGTCATCGACTATTTCGACGAGGCGACGGGCTTCACTGCCATGGAGCGCTGTACCGGTTGGAGCGCAGCCATCGTCGCGCACATGATGGCAGCACGGCAGACTCCGCTTGGCGCGGGTGGTGTCGAGACCCAGGTGTCGGCTCGCCCCTTTGTCGAAGAACTTCGCCGCCGCGGCATAGACGTCACTGAGCAAGTGACCTGAAATGGCCCACGCGGAATTGGCCGACAGCCGCGTATTCCCAATCGTGCGCGGAAAGTCGTTACGCGGGACTGGTGGAGCCCACTTGAGCTTCCGGCAGCAAGGTCATTGACAACGGGCCCGACATGCGGCATGATTGTTATGGACATAGGTTCATAACCTGCAACTGTCATGGCGAGACCGAGAAAGTGGCGACGGGTGGCATCTATACCGGAAGTCACCTACTTCAAGCCAGCGGGCATCCCCCTGAGGGCGCTGGAAGACGTCGCTTTGACGGTGGAGGAAGTGGAGGCCCTTCGTCTCAAGGACTTGGCGGGACTGCAGCAGGTGGAGTGTGCCGAGCGGATGCACATCTCTCGCCCTACGTTGCACCGCATCCTCAGATCGGCCCGGCGGAAGATCGCCGACGCCCTTGTCAGCGGGAAGGCGATCCGCGTCGAGGGGGGCAACTTCGCCCTGCCCAGTCAGCCCTTCCGGTGTCGGCGCGACGGCCACGAGTGGCAAGTGCCCTTCGAGACCGTGGCCTCCGGCCTTCCGCTGGCCTGCCCGCGCTGTGACAGCCCGGGTGTGGTGCCCATTCGTCCCCGCAGCCCTGCTCTGCGAGGCCGGGGCCGGAGGCGTGGGCGCGGCTGACGGCAGGAAAGGAGGTATCTGATGTCCATTCGCGGCGGTGGAGGTCAAGGGGAGGGCGCTTCTAGCCGAGCGCGCCGAGCGAGGGGTTCTCCCTGGGGCCGCGGCCTGGGTGGATCGATGGTCTGCCGCTGCCCCAAGTGCGGCCATACCGAGCCACACAGGAGCGGGGTGCCCTGCACCTCGTTCTCCTGTCCGGAGTGCGGGGTGCGGCTGCGGGGCGGCCGCTGCGCCTAGCATCGGCCGACAGTATGGCGACAAATGGATCGAAGGAGGTGAACAGACGATGTGTGAAGGACAGCACCGGAGGTACTGGGCTACCGGTCTTCCTGGCTGGATGAGAGGCGGCGGTAGAGGATGGTCCGATTGGGGCCATCCGTGGCACGGTTCCGAGCACGGCCGCGGGCACGGCCATGGGGAATGCGCCTACGGTCCCGCTTGGGCCGAAGGTGGCCCCTACGGGTTTGGCCGTTGGTCAGGCGAGCCGACTGCTGAGGACGAACTGGCGTTCCTGAAGGGGGAGGCCGAGTCACTTAAGCACTACCTGGAAGGGATCGAGCGACGAATGACGGAGCTCGAGAAGGCGAGTGCAGCCCATGATAGTTCATGAACACCGCTGCATCCGCTGCGGGCACGTGTGGCAATGCACGGAGTCGAACCGCAGCCAACCGGGGCACGATATCTGCGCGATCTGTGAGGCGTTGGATCGCATGTGGTCGCAGACTGGAGAACCGACGGAGACATCGGAAGGGCCGGATCGCGACACTCGAGTGAAGGTCGCGGTTACCTCTGATGACGGCCTGACAATCAGCCAGCACTTTGGCAGGGCGCCCTACTACGTTGTGCTCACGCTCAAAGGAGGTGAGATCGTGAGCAGCGAAACCCGGCCTAAGCCCGGTCACCACACCTTCTCGCCTCGGGAGCACGACGGCTCGCGCTCGCGAGGGAGACACGGCTGCGATGCGGGGGCTCAGCCCAGGCACGAGGCGATGGCGCGGGTCGTCGCCGACTGCCAGGCGGTCATCGCCGGCGGCATGGGCTGGGGTGCGTACCAGGGCTTGCAGGCTTGCGGCATTCAGGCCGTGGCCACGGATGTGCAGGACCTTCGCGAGGCCGTGCTGCGCTACGCTCAGGGCACCCTGCCCAACCTCATGGAGCGCCTGCACTGACCGCTGCGTGCTAGGTCACCGGGGGGCGGCACTGAACATCATCGATGACCTGATAGCCAGCCTGAGGGGGGACGCCACGGCCCGGGAGGTGCGCATCGGGCCGTTCTGGACCGCTGTCTGGAGCCGCGGATGCGGCCTGGCCTCGACCACCGGCCTGGGCGAACACGAGCACGGCGCAACGTTCGTGGAGGACGCCGGCAGTCTGACCGGGAAGAGCGCTATCGAGCTGGCGAGGTTGGCCTACTCGGAGAGGCCCCTGGAGGCGGGCATCGGCCTGGCTGGCATCAACTCCCTTGTTGAGGTTGACGAGGGCAACTGCATCGAGCTGAACGCGGGTGACCTCCTTGTCGAACGTGGTCGGGACAAGAAGGTGGCCCTGGTAGGCCATTTCCCCTTCGTGCCGGCCCTCCGGAGGGCGGCTGCGCGCCTCTGGGTGATCGAACTCCGCCCCCAGCCGGGCGACGTTGGTGCCGAGGAGGCGGAGTCTATCGTGCCTCAGGCGGACGTCGTGGCCATCACCGGCAGCGCCTTCATCAACCACACGATAGACCGCCTCCTGGGCCTATGCCGACCGAGAAGCTTGGTCGTCGTCCTGGGCCCGACCACGCCGCTCTCACCCGTCGCCTTCGACTATGGCGTGGACGTAGTCTCGGGCACGCTGGTGGTCGAGCCCGAAGTGGCGCTGCGCTGCCTAAGTGAGGGGGCCACCTTTCGCCAGATATGGGGTACTCGCCGGCTCACGATGGAGCGGCAGGCTGCTAGGAAGGACGTGTGAGCTCAATCATTTACGGGCCGGTTCCGTCGTGGCGGCTGGGGAGATCGCTGGGCGTGGACCTGCTGCCCAGCGACGGCAAGACCTGCTCCTTCGACTGCGTCTACTGTCAACTCGGCAGGACGACGCGGCGCCTGACGGAGCGAGCGGACTTCGTCCCCCTGGACAGCGTGCAGCGGGAGCTTGAGCAGGTACAGGGCGTGGCGGCCGACTACGTTACCTTCGCCGGGATGGGGGAGCCCACCCTGGCCAGGAACCTCGGCGAGGCCATCCGGCTGGCGCGGGCGGTCTTGGGACTACCGGTGGCAGTCCTCACCAACTCCTCGTTGATCGCAAGGGAAGACGTGCGCGAGGAGATCGCCTGGGCCGATGTTGTAGTGGCCAAGCTGGACGCTCCCAACGAGCGTCTCTTTCGGCGGATCAACAGGTCAGCAGTGGACTGCAGGCTGCAGGACGTAGTTCGTGCGATCAGCCTGTTCAGGGCTCAATATGCGGGAAAGCTGGCTCTTGAGATGATGTTCTTCCGAGCGAACAAAGCCTCCGCCACCGAAATGGCCACCATGGCCAGGGAACTTTCGCCTGATGAGGTTCAGATCAACACGCCCCTCCGTCCGTGTGCTGTTGCACCCTTAACGGCGAAGGAGATCGGCGCTATACGGGGACAGTTCAAGCATCTTCCGATCCGCACTGCGTATGAGGCGGCGACGCCGGCAGTGATACCCCTGGACGTTGGCGAGACGCTGCGGCGAAGGCCGGCTGCCGCTCGCCACAGCAGGGCACCCTCTCGCACTGAGAAGGAGTGAACGGCTATGGCTGCGCCAAGCTCGCGTCGATCAAAGAGAGCAGCCCGCGGCGGTCGCCGGAGCCGTTCCGCGCGGATCTGGCGGGCCATCGCCGCGATGGCGACCGGGCTGGCGGTGGGTGGGGTGCTGATCATCGGTCTCACTTGGCTCGGCGACGAGGACAGCCCCGCCAGCACGGATCAGACGCCGGTGGCGTCGGGACACCCCTGCGCCAGCGGCAGCGTGCCGGTGGACGGCAGCATCTGCGGGCAGGACTCCGCCCCCTTGACTATCCTTGAGTATTCCGAGTTCCTGTGCCCCTTCTGCGCCCGCGCCGCTCTGAGCACCGTCCGTGAAATCGAGGAAGAGTACGTCGCCGCGGGGAAGGTGAGGCTAGAGTTCAAGCACTTCATCGTTCATGGCGAGGAGGCCGTGCTCGCCGCAGGAGCGGCGGAATGCGCCAGTGAACAGGATGCCTTCTGGGAGTATCACGACAAGCTATTCCTCAACCAGGGGAGCGTTGACTTCAGCGTCGCCAACCTCAAGCAGTTCGCCGAGGACCTTGAACTGGACTCGGACTCCTTCAACACGTGCCTAGATTCCGAGAGATACATCGAGACGCTGGCGGCGGATATCGACGAGGCCCGCCAGCGTGGGGTTGATGCCACCCCTACCTTCTTTGTGGGGCAGACGCAGGTCGTGGGGGCTCAGCCCTACAGTGAATTTGAGACGGCCATCGAGGATGAGCTGGCCAGGCTGGGCGAGACGAGGGAGGCAGAGTAGGGTAGAGGCACACTTCGCGCAGGAGGTATCACATGACCGCACAGACCACGCTGAACGCCGTTGACCGGGTGGAGGTGCTGACCGTCATCGACAACGTGATGGACGTCCTCCTGCGCAGCACGGATGTGGCGAAGCGGATGGAAGCCGGTGGCCGCGAGAAGCTGCCCTTCGTGGAAGCGCCGCTTTTGGAGTCGGGCCGCGCCGCGGATGCCCCGGTCGCCGAACACGGCCTGTCCTTCCTGGTCTCCGTAGCGCGGGGAGACGAACGCCGGATGGTCCTCTTCGACACGGGCTCGACGGTGGGCGGACTGGTCCACAATCTGCGCGTGCTGGGCGTGGACCCGGCGGAGATCGAGGCTATCGTCCTCAGCCACGGCCACTTCGACCACACGACTGGACTCAACGGTTTGGTGGAGCTGGTCCAGCCGCTGCCGCCGCTGGTCGTTCATCCTGACTTCTGGCTGAGGCGGCGGGTCGCCCTCCCCAGACGGGAGCCCTACGACCTGCCCACGACCAGCGAGGAGAAGGTCCGCGCCGCGGGCTTCCCGGTGGTCGAGAGCCGCGAGCCGTCGTCGCTCCTGGACGATGGCCTTCTGGTGACGGGGGAGATCGAGCGCACCACGGATTTCGAGCAGGGGATCGCCGTCCACCAGGCCTTTCGTGGCGGGGAGTGGCAGCCGGACCCCCTCATCCACGACGACCAGGCGCTGGTGGCCAACGTGCGCGGCAAGGGGCGGGGCGTCATCACGGGCTGCGGCCACGCCGGGGTGGTCAACACCGTCCGCTACGCCCGCAAACTCACGGGCATCGACCAAGTGTATGCGGTGCTCGGCGGTTTCCACCTGGCGCCTCCGGCGTTTGAGCCCAGCATCTGGCCGACCGTGGAAGCGCTGGCGGCGTTTGGTCCGCAGGTGGTAGTCCCCGCCCACTGCACGGGGTGGCGCGCAACCCACGCCCTGGCAGCCGCCTTCCCTGATGCGTTCATCCAGGGTAGCGTGGGCACCAGGTACGTCCTCCAAAGCGACAGCGGATGACGCTCAGCGTGTTAGGGCGTCCGTAGAACGGCGGCCGGGTTAGAAAGGATACGTGTCACGACACGCTCTGTGAACCTGAAGAAGAGACGGCTGGGCAGGACGGGCCTACTGGTCAGCGAAATCGGGTTCGGGGCGGCGCATGTTGCTGGCGTTGCCGAGGCCGAGGAGACGCTCCGGAGTGCCTTTTCTCTGGGCGTCAACTTCGTCGAGACGGGACGCGCATACGGGGAGAGCGAGTACGTTATCGGCAGGGCGCTCCGACGCCTGGGTGAGGATGCGCCCACCGTGTACGTGGCCAGCAAGACTCTCAAGCGCACCAGAGACGGCGCCCTGGCCGATCTGGAGAGGAGCCTGGGCCACCTGGGCCTGTCTGGCGTAGACATCTATCAGCTAAACGATGTTGATGAAGAGGCTTGGGAGCAGGTGATGGCCAGGGGCGGCGCGCTGGCAGGGCTGCAAGAGGCGCGGGAGCAGGGGATCGTGCGCTTCATCGGCATAACCAGCCACTCCCCGGATGTCCTGAGGCGGGCCGTGATGAGCGGCCAGTTCGACACCATCGAGGTGGCATACAGCCCGTTCGACAGGAGAGGGGAGGCGGTCATCCGGCTGGCCCACCGCAGGGATATCGGCGTGATCGGCATGAAGCCGTTCGGTGGTTTCGGCATGCTGGGGTCACTGAAGGGCTCTTCCTGGGGCCGGACGCTCAATGCCGGTGCCCTCTTACGATATGCCCTCTCCAACCGCTGCCTCTCGGTAACCATTCCGGGAATGCGCTTTGTGCGCGAGGTGAAAGAGAACGTGGCGCTCGCCGCCGCCTACCGGCCTATGACATCGAGGCAGAAGGCCAGCCTTCGCAAGCAGGCCGAGGCTTTTCTGGCCGTGGCGTAGTTGAAGCTCCAGGGAGAAGCGGCTAAACGTTTAACGACAGGAGTTGCGACCGGTGTGGCGATGACCTGATGCGGCGTCTCTACGTGAACTACGATGAGGAGCGAGCATCCCACGGAAGCCATCGCGCTGAGCCGTCAGATGAGCACGCCGAAAAAGCCGGGAGTGAACCCAGTCGAGGGGGTTGACACCGCGTGAGAGTGGTGATAGTCAGTATGTGAGTACTCAGTATCTGACATTATGCCTCGAAAGAAGTCCGCCCCGTCCTCGGCCGAGTACGTCATCCTGGGGCTGCTCCGTGAGCAGCCCATGTACGGCTATCAAATCGCTCAGGAACTGGCGCCCGACCACGGCCTGGGCCTGATTTGCCCCCTAGGCCTCAGCAACGTCTACTTCATTCTGGGCAACCTGGAGCGGCACGGCCTCATAGAGGTCGACCACCGACAGGAGGACATCTACCCCCCCAAGACCGTCTTCAAGGTGACATCCGCCGGCGAGCAGGCCTTCGAATCCTGGATCCGCAAGCCGCCGGGCCGCCTGCGCGACGTGCGCTTGGACTTCCCGCTGAAGCTCTATTTCCTCGGCCACGAGAACGCTGAGAGCATCCCGCGCCTGCTCGATGATCACGTTGAGTTTTGCAGACAGTATCTTTCGGAATGGACGGCGCTGGTAGACTCGGCGGTGCCGCACAGCTTCGACCGCCTGGCGATGCAATCGAAGGTGGCCGCTGCCCAGGGTACCCTCGACTGGCTCATCG
>DAOUMF010000118.1:0-1926 GCA_034411955.1 Dehalococcoidia bacterium | reverse complement strand
GCGAGACCCGCCTCCACCGCCGCCTCGATGGCCTCGAGGACGCGCTCGACCGGGAAGTCGACATCGTTCATCGTCTTGAACACGTCGTCGTCAAGGGAGTCGAGGCTGACGGTGATCCGCTGCAGTCCCGCGTCCTTGAGGGCGCGTGCCTTGCCTTTCAGGAACGAGCCGTTGGTGGTCAGGGTGAGATCCTTCAGACCGTCGATCGGCGCCAGCATGGCGATGAGCTTCTCGATCTCGCTTCGCAGGAGGGGCTCGCCCCCGGTGATGCGGATCTTCCGCACGCCACAGGCGACGAAGATTCGTGCCAGTCGGGTGATCTCCTCGAAGGTCAGGATCTCCGTGCGGGCCAGGAACTGAAAGTCGCGGCCGAAGACCTGCTTCGGCATGCAGTAGGTGCAGCGGAAGTTGCAGCGATCGGTTACCGAGATACGCAGGTCGCGCAGGGGCCTGTCCAGCCTATCGGCGAAGGATTGGCTGGATCCCCGCACCTCAGCGGGCCGGGGAGACGCGCTCGTCGGGAGAATCAGCTCTTCCTCGCCGCTCATGGAGCATCTCTTTGAGCAGGGACCGCGCCAGCATGGCGGCGCGACCGCGATGGCTGATCAGGTCCTTCACATGGGACGGCAGCTCGGCCATCGTCCGCGCCAGTTGCGGCAGGTAGAAGATGGGGTCGTATCCGAATCCCTGCTCTCCTCTAGGCTCGAAGGCGATCAGGCCCTGCACCTCGCCCTGGCACAGCTTCACGGCCTCCGAACCCTGCCCACCGGCATCAGCCGGAGGCTGACCCGCTTCCGGCGGGGGCAGGCCCGGCTCGGCGACGGCGATAACGCAGCGGAAGCGGGCCCACCGCTTCGCCGACGGGAGGCCCGCCATCTCGCCGAGGATGCGGGCGAACCGCTCCTCGTAGGCGGCGTCCTCCCCCAGGAAGCGGGCGGAACGCGCCCCCGGGCCGCCGTGCAGGGCGTCGATCTCCAGGCCGGAGTCGTCGGCCAGGGCGACCAGGCCGCTGGCCCGGGCACCGTTGAGCGCCTTTATCTTAGCATTCTCCTCGTAGGTCTCGCCAGGTTCGTCCTCCGGCAGCGTCAGGCGGAGCTGCGCCGGCGTCACCAGCTCCCAGCCGCAGCCATCGAGCAGCCGCCGGAACTCGGCGGCCTTGCCGGGGTTGTTCGTGGCGATGAGGAGTTGGGGCATGGAACCAATGTAGCGGAAGGCTTCAGCCTTCCACAAGTGGGCGCTGCTGGCGCCTCAACTGCCATGCTGAGCCGAGCGGGGCGGAAGGACGGCCGGGTGGAGGGCGTGAGCATCTGGCGGTAGCAGGGCTGCGAGGCCGGCGCCCTGCCCCACCCCAGATTCCCACCTGAGGCGGACTGACGCCTTCGCGATCAGCGTGCTTCCCCGAAACGGTCGTGGTGGCCGCTCAGAGTGACGCCAGCTTGCCGGGGTTATTGGCAGCGACGAGGAGACGGGGCATTGGGCTTACGAATCACCAAACCAGCAAGCCCGCAGACCCGATCCCGGTTTGCTGGTTCCCTGGTCTAGTGGTTGTTGGAGCGGTGCCAGGCAGGGCTCGCTACGACCCGGGCGCGGCCGCTGCCGGGGCGTCGATGGGCTCCCAGCGAGCCTTGAGCTTGCCCGCCACCTTCGGCATCGTCGTGTACTCCATCTCCTCCAGGGGCAGCCGGTGCGGCTGGAAGGGGCCGTGGGCGCGGAAGTAGTCGGCTACCATGTTGGCCTTGTCGCGCACGTGGTCGAAGCCCGGGTCGTCGAACATGTCCTGGGGGCCGACGAGCTTGCCGTCGGCGAGCTGGAAGCCGAGGCAGACGAGGCGGGGCGGCCCATCGAAGCGGCTGGGGTGGGCGTCCTTCAGGCCCACCGGCATGAGGGGGCCGTGGTGGGAGCCCCGCATCCAGCCCTCGACGATGA
>DAOUMF010000117.1:0-14097 GCA_034411955.1 Dehalococcoidia bacterium | reverse complement strand
TCATCTATCGTGGCCCGCCACTCGGGGGAGGCCATGGCGGATCGGAACGCTTCCTCGCTGTCGAACCAGAGCTCCGCGATGCCGCCGAACTGCAGGTCGCCTTCCGGGGCGGCGGTCGCGGGGTCCTGGACGTACTTCCTCAGCCCCGGCACCTTGGCGGCTATGGGCCCGTGCACCTCCTGCCAGTAGCGCAGCGCCTCCTCCCGGCTCATGTCCTCGCGTAGCTGAAGGACATACACCAACTTCTGCATGCGCGGCCTCCTGCTGGGTGCAAACTCGTCCCGTCGGTGGACGGAGCATAGCACCCGCTGGACGGCGCTGCCAAGCTTATGAGGCTAGACGGTTTCAGTCACACACGTTTCTTGACCCCCTACCTGTCCACCAGATACGATTCTAGGCGCCCCCCAACTGGACAGGAGGAGACCATGAACGAAGTCGTCATCGTCGGCGCCGTCCGCACCCCCGTCGGCACCTTCGGCGGCTCATTCGCAGACGTACCGGCCACCCCCCACGGCGCCATCGCCATCCCCGAGGCGCTCAAGCGAGCGGGCGTGCGGCCGGAGCAGGTGGACGAGGTGCTCATGGGCAACGTCCTGTCCGCCGGGCTGGGGATGAACCCGGCCCGCCAGGCCGCCCTGGCCGCCGGCATTCCGGACAGCACTCCGGCCACCGCCGTCAACAAGGTGTGCGGCTCAGGCCTCAAGACCGTGGCCCTGGCTGCCGGCGCCATCATGCTGGGCGACGCCGAAATCGTAGTCGCCGGCGGCATGGAGGGGATGTCGCCTGCTCCCTACCTCCTGCCCAAGGCCCGCTACGGCTACCGCATGGGCCACGGCGAGATCATCGACCACATGATCAAGGATGGCCTCTGGTGCGCCCTCGCCGACTGTCACATGGGGAACACCGCCGAGAACGTCGCCCTGGAGCGGGAGATCTCCCGCGCTGACCAGGATGCCTTCGCCGCCGAGAGCCAGCGCCGGGCGGCCCGCGCCTGGGAGAGCGGCGCCTTCGCTGAGGAGGTCGTGCCGGTGGAGGTCCCCCAGCGCAAGGAGACGGTAGTGGTCGACCGGGACGAGCACCCGCGCCCGGATACCACCGAGGAGAAGCTGGCGGCGCTGCGGCCCGCCTTCGCCCCCGACGGCACCGTCACCGCCGGCAACGCCTCCGGCATCAACGACGGTGGCGCCGCCGTCGTTGTCACGTCCGGCAAGAAGGCCGAGGAGCTGGGCGTCCAGCCTCTGGCCTCAATCCGCGCCTACGCCTCCGCCGGGGTTCCGCCCCGGGTCATGGGCCTGGGCCCCGTACCGGCCACCCGCAGCGTCCTGGCCAAGGCCGGCCTGTCCCTGGACGAGATCGATCTCATCGAGGCCAACGAGGCGTTCGCCGCCCAGTCGCTGGCGGTGGGCCGCGAGCTGGGCTGGGACGGGGAGCGGGTCAACGTCAACGGCGGCGCCATCGCCCTGGGCCATCCCATCGGCGCCAGCGGCGCCCGGATCCTGGTGACCCTCCTGTACGAGATGCGACGGCGGCAGGCCAAGCGCGGCCTGGCCACCCTCTGCATCGGCGGCGGCCAGGGCATCGCCATGGTCGTCGAGTCGGTCAACTAGTACCGGCTAGCTGGCCGCATTACTTGGCTGCCCGCTGCCACTCCACGGACCGCCGCACCGCCTCCCGCATCGGCGTCTGCGCCTGCCAGCCCAGCTCCCGCTTCGCCTTCGAAGCGTCCTCCAGATAGTCCTCCGCGACCAGCGTGATGCTGAAGCGCGTCATCGGCGGCCGCGTACGTCGCCTGCGCAGGACGCTGATCGTTTCCATCACCAGCGCTATGCCGTAGGCGAGATAAAGGGGCACCCCTCGCCGGGGCAGCTCCAGGCCCTCCTCCTCGGCTGCTGCCGCGAACAGGTCCCGCTGAGTCACCGTCTCCCGCGAGGACGTGTTGTAGGCCTGGCCGATCGCCCCTTCGTTAGACGCTGCCAGCAGGCAGGCGTCGGCGACGTCTCCCGCGTAGACATAGGGGAGGTGGTTACGGCCGTTACCGAAGTACATGGCGCTGCTGCTCTGCAGGAAAGCGATCAGGCCCGGCAGGGTCGCGCGGTCCCGCTCGCCCAGCACCAGTCCGGGCCGGACCACCGTCACGGCGAGCCGTCCGTCTCTGTGGTACCGCCAGGCCAGGCGCTCGGCGGCAAGTTTGGAGCGGCGGTAGTAGTCCCACCAGGCGAAGCGCGTCTCCAGCGGCGTCTCCTCCGTCATGCGCTTGCCCAGGTAGCGAAAAGCGTACACACTGTCGGTGCTGACGTGCACGAAGCGCGGCACGCCGGCCCGGGCCGCCGCCTCCAGGACGTTGCGCGTCCCGCCGATGGTGACGGTCTCGTAATCCCGCCAGGGACCCCAGTCGCTGACCATAGCGGCCGCGTGGTACACCACGTCGACCCCGGCCACGGCCGCCGGCAGCGAGTCCGCGTCGGTGATATCGCCGCTGACCAGCTCCACTCCCCGCTCCTTTAGGTAGGAGACGTCGCTGCTGCGGCGGACCAGCGCCCGCACCTCGTCCTCCCTCTCCAGCAGCCGGTCCACCACGTGGCTGCCGATGAAGCCGGTGGCGCCTGTGACCAGCGCCTTCATCGCTCCTCCTCTGGCGCCCCGAGGGGCTCTGAGATAGGCTAATTACAGCGAGTATACACTCAGCCAGAGGCTGATGCTTCGCCTGAGGCGAACCCGCCTTTGGCGGGGCCTCTGGCGCAGATGAAAAGGGGGACGATGAGCCGCTACTCCCTGGCCGTTGGCATCGCGCCGGCCGAGGAGATCGCCCGGCTGGCCGGCCAGGCCGAGGACGCGGGCTTCGACGCCCTGTGGGCGCCGGAGATGTCCCATGAGCCGTTCCTGCCCCTGGCCGCCGCCGCCGCATCCACCTCCCGCATCCGGCTGGGCACGTCCATCGCTCTCGCCTTTGTGCGCAGCCCCTGGGTGACCGCCCTCTTGGCTCTGGATATGGACCTGCTGTCCGGCGGCCGCTTCATCCTCGGCCTCGGCACCGGCCTTAAGCGGCTGAACGAGCGCTGGCACGGCGTCGCCTATGGCAAGCCCACGCCTCACATCAAGGAGTGCGTCCAGGTGGTGCGCCTGATCATCGAGAACGCCCATCTGGGGAGGCCCATTCGCTTCTCCGGCCAGTACTACAACCTGGACATCCAGGGCTGGCAGCGCCCCTACGTCCCGCAGCGCCAGCGTATCCCCATCTTCCTGGCGGGCGTGCGCGAGGGGATGATCCGCACCGCCGCCGAGGTCGCCGACGGCCTCCTTGGGCACGCCATCTACTCCCTCCCCTGGGTCCGCCAGACGGTGCTGCCGGCGGTAGCACGCGGCCTGGCTCAGGCCGGGCGGGAGCGCGGCCAGTTCCACCTCTGCCTTTCCGTTTGCTGCGCCGTGGGCAAGGACCGGGCGGCCGCCCGTCGAGCCGCCGCCGCAGCCATCGCCTTCTACGCCACCGTCAAGACCTACGAGCCACTGTTCACCGCCTTCCCCAGCGAGTACAGGCGCATCCACGAGGCCGCCCTGAGGGACGACACCAGCGCTATGGTGGACGCCGTCTCCGACCCGATGATCGATGCCTTCGCCGTCGCCGGATCTCCTGAGGAGGCGCGACGCAAGCTGGAGGCGTACGCGGAGCTGGCAGACTCCATCTGCCTGGTGCCGCCGGACCAACTCATCGATCCCGCGGAGACGGATGCCTACCGTCAGGCGCTGCTGGCCACATTCGGGCGCTAGGGCGCCCCGTTCGCACTTACGCTATCATGGGCTCTAGCCTCATCGCCCATCGGAGCGCACCACCATGACCATCGAAGCGGGAACCAGAGCGCCGGACTTCTCCCTCCGGGGCATCGACGGGGAGACGTACACCCTCTCGGATGCCCTCAGCCGCGGTCCCGTTTTGCTGGTGTTCTTCAAGACCACCTGCAGCACCTGCGACCTTGCGTTTCCCTACGTCAACCGCCTCCTCGAGGCCTACCCCGGCGACGGCTGGAGCTTGTGCGCGGTGGCCCAGGACCCGCCCGCCGAGGCCGGCCGGTACGCGTCGGCCTTCGCTATGACCTACCCCGTGCTGCCCGACGTTGACGGCTACGCGGTGTCGAAAGCATACGACCCGCCGGCGACGCCCACCCTCTACCTCATCGACCGTGGGGGCGACGTGGTCCTGGAGACAGCGGGGTTCAGCAAGGCGGACCTGAACTCGCTGGCGGCGGCGCTGGCGGAGCGACTGGCCGCGGAGCCCGCCGTAATCGCTCCTGCGGGCGACGGCAGCCCCGATTTCAAGCCGGGGTGAAGCCCGCGCCACCTGCGGGGTTAGTCTGACCTCTTGTTGACGCTTGACCGCCGTGCTAGAATCTGTGTGATGGTTTGAACCTTCTATGATGCGACGACCGGCAAGCGCCGGTCGTTCATGTCATAGACGAGGTTAAAGTTCTGCGCGTCGGCTCCCCGCAATCGCTCCGAGCTCGATGACCAGACCTTAGCCGAATGATCCTAGAAAGGGGGTCATCGAGTGACCTACGAAGACCGTAACTTGACCTGTGTGGAGTGCGGTTCCGAGTTCGTCTTCAGCGCGGACGACCAGGAGTTCCACGCCCAGCGCGGCTACCAGGACCCCAAGCGCTGCCCCTCCTGCCGCCAGGCGAGGCGTGGCGGAGGTGGCTACGGAGGTGGCTACTCCTCCTCCACCATGTACGAGGCGGTCTGCGCCAGTTGCGGCGGCACCGCCCGCGTCCCCTTCCAGCCCCGGCAGGATCGGCCCGTCTACTGCAGCGATTGTTTCTCCAAGCAGAAGCCATCCCGCCCACGCTGGTAGCACAACCATATCGCCGTGCTGCTTTCTGACGGGAGGCCAGCATGCTGACCGTGACCGATAAGGCGGCACAGTACCTCTGTGAGGCCTTGAGTCGCAAAGAAGAGGGCCTTCCTGGAGCTATCCGGATTGTGTACGTGGATGAGGGCTACCAGCTGATCCTCGACGATGCCAAGGACGGCGACCAGGTCTTCGAGCAAGACGGCCAGAACTACCTCTTGGTGGGCACTGAGGTGGGCGAGGCCTTGTCTGACGGCACTCTCGATGTTCAGGAGTCGCCCCAGGGCACGCGCATTACCCTCGCGACAACCGGTACGCCTGCGCCCGGGCCTCCGTCAGAATTCGAACCCGCGCCCGAACCCGAAGCCAAGCCCTAGCCCCAGCACACGCCCGCTCGCTATCATAGGCCCGCCATGCCCAAAGCCAAGCAGGCCGCCACACCCCTGGCTGACATCACCGTCCTGGACCTGACCTGGGTCCTGGCCGGGCCTTACGCCTCCATGATCCTCCGCGACCTGGGGGCGCAGGTGATCAAGGTGGAGCGTCCACCGTTCGGCGACGTGGCCCGCACCACCGCGCCCTACGTCAACGACGAGAGCGGCTACTTCTTCTCCGTCAACCGGGGCAAGAAGAGCGTCTGTTTTGACCTGAAGCGGCCCGAGGGCAGAGACTTGTTCCTCCGCCTGGCCGACGGAGCGGACGTGGTGATGGAGAACTTCACGCCCGGGACGATGGAGTCCCTGGGCCTGGGATTCGACGCCCTCTCCGCTCGGAACCCCCGCCTCATCTACGCCGCCACCTCCGGCTTCGGCCAGACGGGGCCGGAGCGACTGCGGCCTGCCCTCGACATCGTCGTCCAGGGGATGGGCGGCATCATGAGCATCACCGGTGAGCCGGGCGGCCCGCCGGTGCGCCCCGGCATCTCCCTGGGCGATATCGCGGCTGGCCTCTACACTGCCATCGGCATCCTGGCTGCCCTGCACGAGCGGGAGCGCAGCGGCCGGGGGCAGATGCTGGATATAGGCATGCTGGATTGCCAGATCGCCATCCAGGAGAACGCCTTCATGCGCTACTTCGCCACCGGCGAGGCGCCCAAACCCATCGGCACGCGGCATCCGCTCGCGACGCCGTTCCAGGCCTTCCCCACCAGGGACGGCTGGATCGTCCTCGCTCTCTCCTGGGGAGTACCCAACCAGTGGGAGCTCTTCTGCGCCACCATCGACCGTGCGGACCTCATCGACGACCCCCGCTTCGATACGCCCGGCCTGCGCACGCAGCACCACGCGGAGCTGGAGCCGATGCTGAACGAGGCGCTGCGCCGGCGCACCACCGAGGAGTGGCTGCGCGAGTTCGACGCCATCGGCCTCCCCTGCGGCCCCCTGAACGATATCCCACACGCCGCCGAGCAGCCCCAGGTCAAGGCCCGCGACATGCTAGTGGAGGTGGAGCACCCGGCTGGCTTCAGCCTCAAGATTCCCAACTCACCCGTCCGGCTGAGTCGCACCCCTGGCGGCATCCAGGGCCCGCCGCCGGCCCTCGGCGAGCACACGGACGAGGTGCTGGCCTCGCTGCTGGCTCTGTCCGACGGGGAGATCGCGGAACTGCGGGCAGCAGGGGTGGTATACGGCCCGCTGCCCAGCCCGGTGCCCTGGATCCTGGAGCGCGAGCAGCGGGCCTAGACCGCCGGCGAGCAGAGGGCCTATAATTGCGGAGTCGCAAGGGGACTCGCTATCCCGCTGTTGGCTTATCCCATGTCAAGACGTGGGAGGCGACCAATGTCGTGTCATGACTGCCTCATCTGGATAGACGGACCGTACAAGACGGTCAATCAGTTCATCAAAGAGGCTCAGAAGCGAGGCTGCTGCCGCAAGGTACCATTCTGGCCCTATTGGGCGAAGCCGGGCGAAACGCGGGTGTTTCTCGCACATCGCGACGGCCACCGAAGAACTGACCGAGGCTCGATTCTCGGCTATTTCACACTGCGCGGGGTCGACGTTCTCTTGGCTCAAGACAAGTGCGAAAGATACAAGGTTCTCCTCAGTGACTACAAGGCAAACCCAAGAGCCCAGAACCTTGAGCCTCTGGTCGACTTCTGGCGGGACCAGTTCCCCGGCCAGGGTCTGCCCGTAACCCTTCCTCCCAAGCGGAAGAAGAAGACGAAAGCTCCTCCGCCTCCCTACGACGACGCTGTCATTGATTTCATTCTTGACTTCTTGATCAGTTGCGAGCCCAACGGTGGTGGCCGCGGGCTCTGCGGGTACGGCATCTCGACCGACCAGACCTGCCTGGAGGCCGACCGGCTCTGCGGTTCCAGGCCAGGCAATCCGGCCACCTACCTCGTGGGTTCAAGGGCGGCGAACCCGGCCATCTACCTCGTGGATGGTCTAGCGCGAGAGATCGAGTGGCTCTTCTGCCAAATCCTAAAGGAACTGATCAAGAAGATGCTGGAGGAACAGGAAACTCAGGACCGCCAGCCTAAAAAGCGAAAAAGGACCTACCAGGCAGTAATGGCGGAACTGAAGAGAAAGGCGTCGAATAGACTGGTCAACGGACTCCTTCAAGGCATTCCCCAGTTCCAAGAGGCGGTGGACCAAGCGCGCGCAACCTACAGACCGGGGGTCAAACGCCCTAAGGGCCTCGCCCAGATTTCAGACCGGCTCGGAGCGCTCGTGGTGTTCCGAAAGCCCTACCCCAGCTTCCGTCGCTTGCCGCAGGCTGCTTTTCGTGGGCTGCTGCGGCTCGAGAGTGATGAGTTGCTGCAGAGAATCCAGGCTGTGTACGAACCACGGAGCAGAACGCGCGAGATCAAACTGCCATACTGCAAGCCAAGCCGACCAGAGCGAAAGAGGAAAACTCAGCAGGAACTCATCACGGACCTAGCGGAGAAGATGCAGGCAAGCAAGGAGTTCGTCGGCGAGTTCTGGAAATCCTGTCTCGACACAATTTCCGACGAACTTGAAGAGAGGGGACGGGTTACCTTGGCTAGCATCGGCACGCTCACGGTGAAGAAGAGCAGGGGTGCGAAACAGGTCAAGTACAAGGCGAGCGACGTTCTGAAAAGGAAAGTCAGGCGGTGAAGAGACGCGGCCCCGGATCGGACGGAGCCTGCAACTAGCGCCGGCAGAGAACGGCGAGCCGCTACACTACCCCCTCCTGACGCAGCCGCTCGACCTCCTCGGCACCGTAGCCGAATCCTTCGAGGACCTCGGCCGTGTGCTCCCCTAGCGGCGGCTCGGCTGCCCCGATCGCCGCCGGCGTCTCGCTGAACTGAATGGGGATGTTCACCATGGTGACCTCGCCCAGCCGCGGGTGCTGTACGGGCACCAGGTAGCCGTTGTCGTACGCCTGCGGCTCATCGCTCACCTGGGCGTAGTCGTAGACCGGGGCGCAGAAGATGTCGGCCGCCTCCAACCGCTGCAACCACTCCTCCGTGGTGCGGGTCGAGAAGTGCTCGTCCAGCACTCGATTCAGATCCGCCTTCTCGCGGATACGCCCGCCCACGCCGGCGAACCGTTCGTCCGTCTCCAGCTCAGGCCAGCCGACCCCCTCGCAGAAGGCGTGCCAGCGATCAGGGGGCACTCCGCCTATAGCCATGTAGCCGTCGGCGGTGCGATAGGTGTACCAGATAAGCGGCAGGAGGGCGTTGCCGCGGCCGGCCTTTGGCTGCTTCTCCCGCGTCATCAGGTAGTGAGTCAGCTCCCAGGACTGGCCCGCCAGGGTGCTCCCCAGCAGCGAGGTCTCCACCTTCTGTCCCAGGCCCGTTCGCTCGCGGGCGAAGAGGGCGGCGACGATGCCGAGGGCCATGGTGAGCCCGCTCATGTGGTCGGCGACGGCGGCGCCGGTGGGCAGCGGTACATCGTCCTCGCCTGTGGTGCTCATCAGCCCGCTCATCGCCTGGGCCAGGATGTCGTTCCCGGGCTTCCAGCCCAACCGTCCCTTCGTACCGAAGGCGGAGGCGGAGGCGTAGATGATGCGCGGGTTGACCTGCTTGAACGCTTCGTAGTCCAGGCCCATCTTCTCCATCACTCCGGGCCGGAAGTTGCTGGCCACCACGTCGCAGTCGCGGGCCAGTCGCAGGGCGATCTCGCGCCCCTTCTCCGACTTGAGGTCCAGGGTGAGGCTGCGCTTGCCCCGGTTGATGGCCAGGAAGTAGACGCTGAACCCGGTCTTCCGGTCCATCCCCAGCACGCGCCCGATCTCGCCGCGGCCCGGCTGCTCCACCTTGATGACGTCCGCGCCCATGTCCGCCATCAGCAGCGTGGCGTACGCCCCCTGCTGGGCGATGGTGAAGTCCAGGACCCGGATCCCCTCTAACGGTCCGCCCATGGCGTCCTCCTTCGCATCGACTGGCGTGACCATAGGCTATTCGCGGCGCGGAGGCGGTGTCAACGCGACATGCATTGACGCCAGCGCGGCCGCCAACCTAAGATGCGTGCGAACCGCCCAGCACCAGCTTCCGGGAGCTAGCGATGAAGATCACCCAGGTCAAGATCCGCCTGTTCGAGATGCCAATGCCCAAGACCTTCTATCCCACCTGGCAGCCGCTGCCGACGACCTCCGCCCGCATCCATGTCGTGGAGGTGCACACGGACGAGGGGATCGTCGGCGTCGGCTCCGGCGGCGTGCCCGTGCGCTGGGAGATCGCCGGCATGTTCCTCATGGGCCAGGACCCGTTCGACATGGACCGGCACGTCGCCCAGCTCCGCTCCATGGCATTCTTCGTCGGCCGCCCGTGGCCGGTGGAGGTGGCGCTGTGGGACGTCATCGGCCAGGCCACCGGCCAGCCGGTGTACCGCCTGCTGGGCGGCGGCACGGACAAGCTGAAGGCGTACGCCTCGACCGGCGAGCTGCGACCCCTGGAGGCTCGGGTCGAATCGGCGCAGCAGATCGTCGCCGAGGGGTTCAAGGCGCTCAAGCTGCGCTTCCACAGCGCCGACTGGCGCGACGACATCCGCACGCTGGAGGCGGTGCGCAACGCCGTCGGCGACGACATCGACATCATGGTGGACGCCAACTGGGGCTGGCGCATCGCCCCCGACCTTCAGCCCAACCGCTGGGACCTGAAGACGGCCATCGCCGCGTGCAGGGAGATGGAGCGCTACGGCGTCTACTGGCTGGAGGAGCCGCTGGACGCCTACGACTACGACGGCCTGGCGGAGCTGCGATCAACGCTTTCGACGCTAAGGTTAGCCGGCGGCGAGCTGAACCGCGGGCCGGAGGAGATACGCGCCTATCTGGAGAACGGCTGCTTCGACGTCTACCAGCCGGACTGCACGTTCATCGGTGGCATCTCCACCACCCGCAAGATCGCGGCGATGGTGGAGGCAGCGGGGAAGGTGTTCACCCCGCACACCTGGACCAACGGCATCGGCCTGGTGGCGAACATGCACGTGGCCGCCGCCTCATCCCGCGTGCCCTACATCGAGTTCCCGTACGACCCGCCGAACTGGACGCCGGAGACGCGCGATTTCATCTTCGCCGAGCCGCTGCGCATCGACGCCGAGGGGTACGTCCACCTGCCCCAGAGGCCTGGCCTCGGCCTGGAGCTGGACGAGGAGAAGCTCAAGCAGTACGAGCAGGCGGACACGAGCCGGCTGATCTGAGAGATCGAGCCGCAGGGAGGGGGCGAGCGGCCATGGCCAACCCGGAGCACGTTGAGATCGTCAAGCGCGGAGCGCCCGCCATCGCGAGGTGGCAACGGCAGCACCCACGCGAGCGGCTCGATCTCAGCGCGGCCGACCTCAGCGGGGCCCACCTCAGCGGGGCCGACCTCAAACGGGCTGACCTGCGCGAGGCCGACCTGCGCAGGGCTGACCTCAGCAGGGCCGATCTCAGCAAAGCCTTCCTCGTCGAGGCCAGGCTGCGGGGCGCCTACCTCAGCAAGGCCAAGCTGCGCGGGGCCACCCTCGGCTGGGCCAACCTCAAGGGGGCTGGCCTCGTAGAGGCTGACCTCAGCAGCGCCAACCTGACCGAGGCCGACCTCAGATGGGCTAAATTGATTGGGGCCGACCTCAGCCGCGCCGTCCTCAGAGGGGTCGACCTCATGTGGGCCGACCTCCACGGGGCTGACCTTTCACGCGCTGAATGCGGCATCACGGCCTTCGCCCGTTGCGATCTGAGCCAGGTTCGCGGGCTGGAGACCGTGGACCACCAAGCCCC
Source organism: Dehalococcoidia bacterium (assembly GCA_034411955.1). GTDB lineage: Bacteria > Chloroflexota > Dehalococcoidia > SM23-28-2 > RBG-16-64-32 > DAOUMF01. The sequence continues at coordinate 3,098 of DAOUMF010000117.1, read as the reverse complement.
CAGCAGCATCGGCGTGGATACGCTCGCCCTCACCCTGCAGGGCGCGGGAGGCCAGTTCACGCGTGAGCAGCGCACGTTCTTCGAGAACGCCGGCGTGCCCAAAACGCTGCTGGACTACCTGCCTTCCCTCTTGGAAAGCCACCCCATTCAGTTCTTCTCCTGCTTCATCAGCTATGGCACTCCAGACGAGAAGTTCGCTGACCGTCTGTATCGAGACTTGAAGGAACGCGGCATCAGTTGCTGGAAGTACGATGAGGACGCTCTGGTGGGCCGTGGCGTGTGGGCCAACATCGACCGTGCTATTGCTGCGCATGAAAAGGCGGTGGTCATCTGCTCCGAATCATCGCTCCAACGGCCGGGCGTCCAGCGCGAGATCGAACGTGCCCTCCAACGGGAGGACGAACTGACATCACGGCAGGCCGCCCAACCAGACGTCAAGATCGACACCGATGTCCTCTTCCCCGTCCGGCTGGACGACTACGTCCTTGAAGGGTGGGAGCATCCCCGGAAGGCGGACGTGATCGCGAAGCACATGGGTGACTTCCGCGGCTGGGACAAGGACGACGCGAACTACAAGCGCGGCCTGGAACAACTGCTGCGCGCCCTCGATCCTCACTCCAAGCTGGGCCTGAGCAAGGGCGATCTTCGCGAGCTAGCGCAGGGCTGAGCTTTCCGCCCGCCTTAGGAGATCCCCCCGAAGCCCGGCGGCATGCCGTCCAGATGGGCGACGTCGTTCAGGCGCCAGATGACCCGCCGCTCCCCTTGCGCCCGGACCGACGTGATCCCAGCGTTGAGCGCGTAGAACAGGATGTCGCGCTCCACGCCCAAAACGTGGCTGACGTAGGTCATGATCACCGCCCCGTGTACCACCACCGCCACCCGCTTGCCGGCGCACTCCTCGATGATGCTGTCCAGCGCCGCGGCGACGCGGCGACGCGCCGCCGTGCTCCCCTCGCTGCCGGGGAACGAGTCCCACGTCGGCCGCCGCGCGACCCGCTCCCGCAGGGCCAGCGCCTCCTCCTCCGTAAACGCATCGAAGTCGTGCTGGGCCGGGCCCAGGTCCACCTCGTGCAGGTTCTCCACCGTGCGCACCGTCAGGCCGGTCGCCTCGGCGATGGCCTGGGCCGTCTCCAGCGTCCGGCGCATCGGGCTCGAATACAGAGCATCGACCCTCTGGCGGGCGAAGCGCTGGGCCAGGCGGCGGGCCTGCTCCCGCCCCACCGCACTCAGGGGCGGGTCGTCGTCCGGCCCCTCGTACTCGCCGCGGTTGCCCTCGGACTGGGCGTGGCGGACCAGGTACAGTCGGGTCGCCTCGCCGCCGATGAGCAGGAGGTCGCGGAAGTAGGCGGCGATAGGTTCGCCGCGGGGCTCGGATTCGGGCTGAGCGCTCATCTCCAGGCCGAATGATACGTGATTCCCAGCGCCGGGCCAAACCTACCGCCGCTGGCCGAAGCGCTCGTGGTGCAGCACCTCGGCCAGGGGCAAGCGCTCCGATACCGTGACTGGCTCGGCGGGCCAGCCGATGGGTATGATCCCCACCGGGCGTACGTGCTCAGGGAGCCCGAGGATGCGCGACACCTCGTCGTCCCGGTAGGCGCCCACGAAGCAGGCGCCCAGGCCCTCGGCGTGGGCTGACAGCAGGATCATCAGCGAGGCGAAGGAGGCGTCGATGAGGCTGTAGAAGTGGCGGCCCCGGTCTCCGTACCGCCCGGCGTTGCGCTCCAGGTTGCGGCAGGTGACGATAACCACCGGCGCTTCGGCGACGAACATCTGGCCCAGCGCCGCCTCCGCCAGACGCCGCTTCGCCACCGGCTCCTCCACCACTACGAACTCCCAGGCCTGGAGGTTCCCTGCGCTGGGGGCCCGCACGGCGTTGCGCAGCAGTTTCTCCACGAGCTCTTCCGGCACCGGGTCGGGCCGGAAAGCGCGCACCATCCCGCGCTTGCGGACAAGCTCTTGCAACTCCATGTCGGCCTCCTCGACACCAGCGTTGGGAGCATAGGCTATACTCACATCGATGATGCGTTCAAGGCTCTGGGAGGCGTGCTATGGAGACCGGAGTTGCCTACTTCTCCTCCCGCACCCTGCGCCACGTCAGCGATGACCTCCAGGAGATCGTCGACCACGGCTGCACCTACGTCGTTCACTGCTTCACCGAGACCGACCTCGCCTACTACCGCGACACGGTCCGCGAGGTCGTGGCCGCCACCCACGGGGCCGGCCTTGAGGCCTGGCTCGACCCCTGGGGGCTGGTCGGCATCTTCTCGGGCGAGGCGTTCACGCGCTTTCCCCTGGATCACCCGCAGACGTGGCAGGTCCTCTCCGACGGGCGCCGCGTGGGCGCGGCCTGCCCCAATCACCCGGAGACGCGGGCCTTCCTCCGCGGCTGGATCGACGCCTGCGCCACCGCCGGCGGCGACGTCCTGTTCTGGGACGAGCCTCACTTCTACGTGGGTCTCTGGCGGGGCGACCTCTCCGGCGCCTGGGCCTGCCGCTGCGACGTCTGCCTCGGCCTCTTCCGCCAGCGTCACGGCGGCGATATGCCCGCCCGCTTCACCCCCGATGTCCGAGCCTTCCGGGAGTCGTCCCTGCTGGAGCTGCTGACGGAGATGTGTCGATACGGCCACGAGAGGGGGTTGCGCAACGCTCTCTGCCTGATGCCAACCGACCTTGCCGCCCACGGCTTCCCGCTGCAGCAGGAGCGATTGGCTCGCGCCCTTGAGCGCGGCCCCGCCGGGGCGGACCCGCTAGGCCTGGAGGCGACGCTCCACATCGGCGTGGGCGACTTCGAGGCCGCGGCCGCCATCCCGGCCCTGGACATCTTCGGCTGCGATCCCTACTGGTACCTGTTCGGGACGGAGGCGGAGCCATTCGTGCGTGCCTACGGCGAGGCCGCCGCCGCGGCCGCGCGGCGGCACGGCCGGGAGCTTGAGATCTGGGTGCAGGCCTTCTCCGTGCCCCAGGGCCGGGAGGAGGAGCTGCGCACCGGCCTGCGCGTGGCCCAGGAGGTGGGCGCCAGTCATGTGGCCGCCTGGAGCTTCGAGGGCACCGTCAGCATGTCCCGGGTCCGCTGCGCCCGGCCGGAGGTGGTGTGGCAC